>JANOPI010000160.1:0-9751 GCA_031421755.1 Flavobacteriales bacterium
CGGCATGGACGCCGTGGGCATCGTGAACAAGATCACCAGCATCATCAGCAAAGAGCACAACGTGAACATGCGCTCCATCAGCTTCGAGAGCAACGACGGCGTCTTCGAAGGTAAAGTGATGGCCTACGTGCATGACGCTGACCACCTGAGATCGCTTATGGACAAGCTCAGCCGCCTACCCAGCGTGAACATGGTGGAGCGGGTGGATAATTGAGCTTGCTCAACGATCCTGGACGGTGCTCTCTTGCCGGAGCAATGACGGGCGAAAATGTGGTAGTTTCGACAGCATTCTGCTGTACCCAAGTCCCGCTTTCGGACCCCAACCCATGAAGAAGCTGATCGTTGCCCTGTTACTCTCTGCTTGCCTCATTCCCGGTTTGGAGGCCCAGCCACCCGTTTTCTACCCGGATTATTACAACGACTTCGAACGTGAAGGATATACGCTCTGGGAAAATCCGAATCCCGGTTGGGTGATAAACACGAACGGTCAGTTGCAGACGGATGTCCAGTATGTGGCCGCAAGCGATCCTGTACGCACCTACATCCGCAAGAATGCGCAAATGAGTTTCGTCATCAGCCGGTCGGATACGATCGCGAGCACCTTGGACACCCTGCACCGATTGGATATGAGGCTCGTGGGTGACTACGCACAATATCCGGATGCCGTGGCCCTCGAAGAAAAGCCGCATTACTTGAATTTCTACTTGCCGCATTGCGGACAGGGTGGCGTGACCGAGGTACCCGGCTACGGTCGCATCGTATACGAGAACATCTACCCCCATATCGACCTCTGGGTATACAGCGGCAAGCGTGGGCAGAAGATGATGTTCGTTGTTCATCCGTTCGGAGACCCAGCTCAAATTCAGATGCAGTTCACAGGGCAAGATGATATGGACGTGAACGTGAATGGCTGGCTTCGCATGCAGATGCAAGAGCGTTGGATCATTCTTCCAGAAGCGGTCGCTTATCAAGTGGATGAACAGCAGAACATCATCCCCGTGAACTGGACCGCGGAGTATGTGTTGGAAGAGAACGATGATGTTGTCGGTTTCAGCTTCGACCAGTACGACCGGTACAAGCCATTGATCCTGTTGATCGGGCCTCCACCGGCTTCCGGTGGCACGCCATACACTGCTGGTGTATGCTGGAGCACATATTTCGGTGGCAGCGACTGGGACAAAATGAACGGCATCGCGGTGGATGATCAGGGGAACCAGTATGTCACTGGCTCAACACGATCACCATGGAGCGATTTCCCGCAGGGGGCAGGAACTGAATACTGGTCCTCGACCGAGTCCATGTTCCTGAGCAAGTTTGGAACGGTCAATGAATTGCTTTGGACCAACTTCTTTGGTGGGACCAGCGGCGACCAAACGAGTCATTCGGTGGCAATCAGGAATGGAGGGTTCACAGAAGTGTTCATTGGTGGTATTACTGATGCTCTTGACGTTGAAGCGGTGCCGAATGGGGACGCCTTCATCGATTATAGCGGCAGCGCTGGTGACAATGGTCTACTCGCGAGCTTTCTTACAACGAACGGGTTCATGAACTGGCTGACCTATTTCGGGAACGGCGGATGTGGGGTCCGGGACGTTGCGATCGATCAAGCCGGCCAATTGCTCGCTGTGGGCTACTCCTCAGGAGACTTGCCTCCAGAGGATGTTCAACCACCGAACGGATCTGAGGATTGGACATTCGGCGGTGGTGGCGTGGATGGCTGGATCGCGAAGTTCACACTGAGCGAGGAAGTGCTGTGGAGCACCTTCGTCGGCGGGAGCGCACGCGATGTGGGGGTAGCCGTTGCATCGAGCAACAACAAGATCATCATGACCGGGGGCACGGAAAGTTCCTCGATCAACAATGAGGATCCAGGCAACAACGCTTACTTTCAGCCGACCAGTGGTGGTGGTGGTTCAGAAGTTTTCATCAAGGAATTCAACCTGAATGGAGCCCAGCAATGGGGTACTTTCTTCGGTGGTTCGTCTGATGACGAGTCCGGATCTGGCGGATTGGCCATCGACCCGGATAACGGTGATGTGTTCATCGTGGGCAGAACTACAAGCGTCAACTTACAGGTGGAAGCGGGATCCGGCTGGTATGACCTCAGCTACAATGGCGATGACGACGGTTTTATCGCCCAGTTCGACGGCATTGACCGTGCGCCGTTGTGGATAAGCTATGTCGGGGAGACAGGGGAAGACCTTCTCTCCGGGATCGCAGTCGGGGAAGGCCGCATTTGCCTGGGGGGCTTTTCAAATAGCGCCGAACCTCCGCTGGCACTGATCGAATATCCAGGCCTCTATTGGGAGGAGACCATGCACGGCGTGGACGACGGCCTTATCCTGATGTTCGACCAGAACCACATGCCTTTGTGGGGCACCTATTTCGGTGGTGATGACAACAACCCCAATTACGAGGCTGTTGAGCATCTCGCCTTGGTTGACGGAACTGACCTTTACGCCTTGGGCAGGACAGATGCGGTCTACGCATCCGACCTTGGCCTGTTCTTTCCCCTCACCAATCCGCAGAACGGTGCCTGGTTCGATGAGGTCTTCGATGCCTACATCGATGGCTTTGTAGCACGCTTCTGTATCGAGCAAACGGGCATCGGGATCAGCGATCTGGGCAGTTCTTCAACCAGCCAGATCGTATTCGACCCCCAGAGCAGAATACTATTCATGCACGGCTTGAGCGAAGGCCCGCATCAGCTCGATGTGTTCGATGCGGTTGGACGCATGGTTTTCACCAGCAAGTCGCTCCTCGCAAAAGCCACTACGAGCGTGATCATTCCTGGTATCGCTTCCGGTCGATACCAAGTGGTCTTGGATCAGCGCCTCTCGATCGTTGTCGTAATCCTGGACTAAGCCATGTATAGGGCAACTCGCAATCTATGCACCCTATTAGTTGCGGGGACGGCCGTCGGCCAAGAATTATCCGCTCAGTCAGTATGGATGGATGGCGACATTCCAGGCAAGGCGATCAGCATTCAACAAGTGTTCTCTCCACCCGGTGAAGACCGGGTCTACTTCTGCGGCATGCTCCGCATGGATTCGACAAATTGGACGAACACCAATCCGGTGCTCCGGTATTCGGACGGCGGCTGGGACACATTGGGTGTGCTGCGACAAATGGTACGTACGGTTGTGGAATATCATGACACATTGATCGCTGCGGGGGATTTTCAGTTCGTTGACGATAGTTTGCCGGTTGAGCATGTGACATTCTGGGATAGCGATCACTGGGAGCCTTATGGCTCGTTCCAAATGACCGGAGCGCGGAAACTTCGCGTGATCGAGGATACACTTTATGCCGTGGGTTCCTTGGCCACCGCGGACGGCCAGGTGGTGCATGGTGTTACCCGACGGATCGGAGGGCATTGGGAGGCAGTGGGAGAATTTCCTCCTGATTTCAGCTCGATCATGATGGACATCGTGAAGCACGATGGCAAGCTTGTGGTGATCGGTTCAGGCCACATCAATGGCGAGTTACGCGTATTCGTTTTAGAGGACGGGGTTTGGTCCATTCTGGGCGACGGTATCCAAGGCGGACTTTGCAGCGCACAATGTCTGGCAGTGTATCAGGGGCAACTTTACGTGGGTGGTCAGATCACCATGGCCTGCGGCAACCCGGGCCAGGGCATCCTGCGCTGGGATGGCACGGCATATCAGCCGGTGGGCCTGGGCTTGCAATCCGCCTTGGGCAACAACAGTTCTTTCGCCGGCCCCACCTGTATGGTGCAGCACAATGGTCTGCTTTATGTGGGTGGAGGTTTTCGCTACGCAGGTGGAGTCGAAGCCTTCGGCATCGCCACTTGGGACGGCATCGAATGGTGCGGTGTGGAGGGCAATTTCACCGATGGCGTGGGCCACAATGGAGTTATTGACATGGCCTTCTACCATGATACACTTTTCGTTTCGGCCAACATGGTGGATGGCGATTCGGTGAACTTCGCGTGCAAGGCGATCGATACTACCTATGTCGGACCATGCACGGGTCCTTTGAGCATAGTGCGCCCGCCTGTGGCCGATGGACAGATCACTGTTCGGGTGGTGAACGGCAGCATCCATGTGCAAGTGCCCGCCGACAAGCCGGCGACGATGATCTCCTTGCGCGATGCTTCGGGGCGCTTGACCGGTCAGGCGTTCGGAAAAGGGGCGCACTTCGGCGCGATCGGCCTCCCGCCTGGCCTCTACATCGTAAGCGCGGAGGGCTATGCTCCACAACGTACAATAATGCGCTGAGCACGGTCGGGCAAAGTCATGGTAGATCGTTCCGGTTGAAATTCGGTCGGCCTATCAGGTCCCGACACACTTTCCCCTATCTACTTTCGCCCTCGCAATGCCAGCGGCGGACATCCAACAGAACGTGCAGCGCATCTTCAGCGAATACCTGGAGCATGGCGGGCACCGCAAGACGCCGGAGCGCTTCGCGATATTGAAGGAGATCTACGCGGTGGACGGGCACTTCGACATCGAGCGGCTGTACGGCCGGATGAAGCAGGCCAAGTACCGCGTGAGCCGGGCCACCTTGTACAACACGATGGATCTGCTGATCGAGGCGCGGCTCGTGCGCAAGCACCAGTTCGGCACCACGCAGGCGCAGTTCGAAAAGGCGCACAGCTACCGCCAGCATGACCATGTGATCTGCGACGTGTGCGGCAAAGTGCAGGAGTTCTGCGACCCACGCATACAGAGCGTGCGCAACACGGTGGCCGAAGTGCTGGGCTTCACCGTGAGCCATCATGCATTGCACATCCACGGCACCTGCCCTGCCTGTCAGCAACAACAGAATTTGAAAACCACGACCGCGACCGCTGCGGCATAGCCATGAGCACCATTACCGAACGCCCTCCTTTCGGCCTCACCGTCAGCCAGCGCGACCGCTGCAAGATCTTCCACCTCAGCGGCCGCCTGATGGACCAGAAGGAGGCAGACCACATGATGGAGGTATTGGAGACCGAGCTCGGCGACCAGACCGGCCTGAACGTCCTGCTGGACATGAGCCAGTTGCAGTACATGAACAGCACGGGATTGAACATCCTGATCAGTGTGCTCACCCGCACCCGCAAGGGCGGCGGCGAAGTGCTGATCAGCGGCATGAGCACCGGTGTGAAGCAGCTATTCATGGTGACCAAATTGGACACCGTCTTCACCATAAAAGGCACGGTGGACGAGGCGATCGCTTCGATGGCCAAGTAGCCGATGAAGAGCAAGGTGGACGTGCTTCTCGGTGCCCAATGGGGCGACGAGGGCAAGGGCAAGGTCGTTGACGTGATCGCGCCGGATTATGCGGTGATCGCGCGGTTCCAAGGCGGGCCGAACGCGGGGCACACGCTGATCTTCGACGGAAAGAAACATGTGTTGCACACCATCCCCAGCGGCGTTTTCCGCGCGGGTACGTGGAACTTGGTCGGCAACGGCGTGGTGATCGATCCGGTGATCCTGATGCGCGAGATCGATCAGTTGAAAGCCGCGGGCGTTGATGTGGCGGACCGGCTGCTCATCGGCCGTCGCGCACACCTGATCTTGCCTACGCATCGTGCGTTGGACGCCGCGAGCGAAGCCGACAAGGGCAAGGAGAAGATCGGCAGCACGCTCAAGGGGATCGGCCCCACGTACATGGACAAGACCGGCCGCAACGGCTTCCGTGTTGGCGATCTGGAGCGTACTGACCGCAATGAGCGCTATGCCACCTTGGTGAAAAAGCACGAGCGCTTGCTCGGTATGTACAACAGCACCATCGACTGGAAAGCCGCCGAGCAGGAATGGCACGATGCCGCCTCCCGCCTGCGCGAATTGAAGCTCGTGGACAGCGAACATTGGTTGGATGAGCGCTTGCGCAATGGCGACCGCGTGCTGGCTGAAGGCGCGCAAGGCACCTTGCTGGACATCGACTTCGGCACCTATCCGTTCGTTACCAGCAGCAATACGATCTCGGCAGGCGCCTGTACCGGTCTGGGAGTAGGTCCGGGCCGCATCGGCAAGGTGATCGGGATCTTCAAAGCGTACAGCACACGTGTGGGCAGTGGACCCTTCCCTACTGAACTGGAAGACGCCACGGGCGAACACATCCGCCAAGTGGGGCGCGAATTCGGCAGTACCACGGGCCGCGCACGCCGTTGTGGTTGGTTGGATCTTCCAGCACTACGCTACGCCGTCATGATCAACGGCATCACGGAATTGGCCATGATGAAGGCCGACGTGCTCAGCGGCATGGACAAAGTGCGCATCTGCACACACTACCGCATCGGTGGTACTACCACGGACCGTGTGCCGTACGACATCACCACGGGCATTGAGCCGGTGTACACGGATCTCGATGGCTGGGGAACCTTGAGCACCGGATCCGATCTGCCCGCGAGCTTGAACGCGTACGTGGCCCGGGTAGAAGAAGCCGTGGGCGTGCCGGTGCGCATCGTGAGCATCGGACCCGATCGCGCGGAAACGCTCGTTCGCGAAAGCGCTCAGGTAGCGCACTGATCCCGGCTCCGTGGCCAAGCACCGTCCACGCCGCGACCCGGGCACTCCACTTACCCTGCCGCCTTCCGTGGTTGCCTTGTTGGGCGATGAAAGCGCTGACCTGCTCGAAGCCTTGTCCGGCGAAAGCCCGGTAAGCATCCGGCTCAACCCACAAAAGCCGTCGTCCATTTCCGGGGCACCCGTGCCATGGTGCACATGTGGACGCTACTTGGCGGAACGTCCGTCCTTCACCCTCGATCCGTTCCTGCACGCGGGTGCGTACTACGTGCAAGAGGCCAGCAGCATGTTGTTGGAACAGGCCTTCCTCCGCACAGGCTTCGCGGAAAGCGACATCCTCGCACTGGATCTCTGCGCTGCCCCAGGTGGAAAATCCACGCACCTCGCTTCCCTCCTTTCGCGCGGATCCTTGCTGGTGAGCAACGAAGTGACACCCGAGCGGCAAGGAGCATTGAAGGAGAATCTCTGGAAGCATGGCCGGGCGAACACGGTGATAACCGGCAGCAGTCCATCCGCATTCAATGCGCTCGGGAACACCTTTGATCTGGTCCTTGTGGACGCGCCCTGCTCCGGCGAAGGCATGTTCCGCAAAGATCCTTTCGCGCGCCAGCAGTGGAATGAACGCTTGGTGAACACTTGCGCTCGCACGCAACAGAACATTCTCCAAGATGCTTGGGCAACCGTGAGGCCCGGCGGATGGCTTATTTACAGCACCTGTACCTGGGAACGTGCCGAGAATGAAGAGCAGATACTCGCTCTGGTCCGGCATGGCGCAGAATTCACACCCATCCCGATGCCAGAAGAATGGGGCGTAGTTCCGTCGGATGCTGGCTATCGCTGCTACCCGCACCGCGTTATGGGCGAAGGCTTTTTCATCACCCTGCTGCGCAAACCGGGTGAGCGGATCGCGCATACCGCAGAAAAGCCGCACCCGCGCATGTTGCAGGAGATCGGGAGATGGCTACGGGAACCGGACGCTTCGATCGTACGCGAACAGGATAGCACCATCTACGCCTCCCCCGCCCGCTGGGCAGCCACGTTGGATATGCTTCACGCCAGCCTGCGCGTGCTGTCGCCGGGCATCCCGATCGCGGAGCGCAAAGGCCATCAATGGCGACCGCACGCCGCGCTCGCTTTGAACGAACTGTTGGCTTTGGGAGCTTTCCGGGCGGTCGACGTGGACAAGGAACAGGCCCTGACCTTCCTGCGAGGCGAAACCGCATCTCCTCCGGGATCGAACGTGGAAGGCGCTACCGGTGTACGGCTCGTACGCTATGTGGGTCTACCCTTGGGCTGGTTGCACGCTGCGGGCGATCGTTGGAATAACGGTTGGCCGAAACCGTGGAGGATCCGCATGCGCTGATCGGCAGGCGGATTACTTTGCCACTCAGCGGGCCTTTCGAAGGCAGCCATACACCACCATGGATCACTGCGATGCGAAGTCTCACTTGCTTGGTTCATCCGGTGCATCATTCCTGAAATTCGCAGGCTGCGCATTGCACGCATCCGTGTCCATCCGTGTCCATCCGTGGTTGAAAACCTTGTCCGCCGAAGGCGGACAGCTGCCCAACCCATCGTAATGCTGGACCGATTCCTTGACTGGTTCGAGCGCCACAAATTCGGCGTAGTGGGCACCTTGATGTTGCACACCTTCATGCTCTTCGCCATGGCCATGGGCAAGTTGCCCAAGGAGAGTGAGGCGGCTTCCAAGGATGAAATGGTGATGGAACTGGCCGCTCCGGAAGACCTGCCGCTGGACCCGATGTTGGAGCCTCCGTTGTCCGCTCCCGTGGACGTGAAGAACCTCAGCAGCAACATCACCGCACAGGTGCAGCCCCAGATGCGCATGTACCCCGGACCTCAGGCGCAGGAGCAGATGGCCAGCGACGTGGAGGAAGAGGTGTTGGCCTTCGAGGCGGAAGAGTTCCGCAAGCTGGATTCAGCCCGCAAAGCGGACGGCAAAGAGGTGGTGATCCCCGAACTTGACCGCAGCAAATGGGACCCGAAGCTCTACATGCCCAAGAAGAATGAGCCCGCGCGTGTAGAAGGCCTGACCACGGTGACCTACGACCTCGTCGGGCGGACCGACACGTACTTGGACATACCGGCCTACCTGTGCATGGGGCAAGGGGCCGTGGTGATCCGTGTGACCGTGGATCAGGATGGCCGCATGCGCAGTGCGGAGATCGATGAGGCACGCACCCGGGCGGACGATTGTATGCGCGAGAACGCCCTGCGCTCCGCCAAGGCTGCGCGGTTCAACTCCGCCACGACCGCACCGGACCCGCAGCGGGGCACCATGACGTACATCTTCCTGGCGCAATAAGCCAATTCGTCGGTTCCCGTTCAACCGGCCCGACGATCCGTCATATAGGTACCCTCTTAAACGTACATATTGTCGTGTTCTTCCATCGGCACATTGTTGGAAAGCGGTGCGGTGCACATGTACAACACACACAAACCAACAGTCATGACGATCATGAAACTTCGCCCGCAGCATTCGCTCGTCCCGCCGTTCGACGAGCTCTTCAACGGCTTCTTCGGCCGAGACCTTTCACGCCTGGTCGGCAGCGACGACCTCCACCATTCTTCCGCGCGCGTGAACATCACCGAAACGAAGGAGGCCTTCAAGCTCGACCTGCTCGCCCCCGGCTTTCGCAAGGAGGACCTGAAGATGAACGTAGAGGACGAAACACTTACCATCAGCGCGGAGAAGAAGAACGAAACGCTCACGGAAGGAGAACGCTTCACACGTCGTGAGTTCGGCTTCAGCGGGTTCACCCGGAGTTTCCGCCTGCCGCAGAACGCGAACACGGGCAACATCAAGGCTGAATACACCCATGGCGTGCTCAGCGTGAACATCCCGAAGACCGAACCCGCCAAGCCCGCCACGCGGGAGATCAGCATCGGGTAACCGAGGTTGCTGACCACCGGACGCGTGAACCCTGGTCTTGTCGGCCGGGGTTTCCCGTTCTTCGGGTACCTTCAACGCCTGACCCTATCGATCATGAAAACCCGCATTCTTCCGACCCTCTTGGCACTTGTGCCGTTCGTTGCGCTGGGCCAAACGGACAGCAGCGGGATGAGGGTGATCAAGAGTGCGCCCCTTGAAATGAAAGCGGTCGGAACGGTACAGAGCAGTTCCGTCAGTTCATCGATGGCGGTGGCGCCTCCGCTGATCTCGGGCGATTTCACCGTCCCTTCTGCCCACCCGAGCTGCACATCGGGCAAGTCCACGGAGGAGCGCACCCGTTGTACCGCGGACGAGGTCCTGC
>JANOPI010000161.1:0-4957 GCA_031421755.1 Flavobacteriales bacterium
ACCGGCAGGGCCAGTTGCGCGAACCGGGAGTACATGGTGTACTTCACCTTGCTGGCCGCGAACATGATGAAGCCACCGGCGGCCAGCATCATCCCATGTTTGAAGAGCACACGCAGCGTACCGCCATCATGCCGCCACACCATCCAACTGCATGCGCTGTATACGGCGAGCAAGCTCACAACGCCGAGGATCAGCGCGACCATCCAGACCGTGCGGTCTCCTTTCAAGTGGGTGGTGAAGAGGGTTTTCATGGGGTCAGAGATCGCGAACCGCGTTTTTGAATTCAACGCCACGTTCCTCGTAGTTCGCATGTGACCCGTTGCACGGGCATGCTGGCGAGAACAACACCACCTCACATTCACGCGCCAACTCGCGTGCTACGAATACGGCGGTTCGCAGTTCCTCGGCGGTGTACATGTGCTCGGTGAACGGCTTGAGCGCTTCGATGCCACGCTCACCGGCCTTGCCGTAGAGAACTAGTGCCGCCACCCGTTCACGCAGGAAGTCCTGGATATGCCACTGGCTGATGTCCGCCGCCAAATTGCCCGCGATCCAGACAATGGGCTTGTCGATGTTCGCCATCGCCTGCAACGTGGCGTCCAAGTGCGTGCTTTTGCTGTCGTTTATATAGTCAACACCGTTGACAGTGCCGACCAGTTCCAAGCTGTGCGTAGCGGCTTGTTGCTCACTGTGGTTCTGTGTGCGCGCCTTTACGAGGCGTTCCGCTGCGGCTTTTCCGAGAAGTCGGTGAAAGGTGTCCTGGTCCATGGTGGTTTGAATATCCCCGGCAACGCCGGAGGCGTGGATCGAGAGGGTATGACCATCGAGGGCAGTAGTGGTCCCCTGAGCTATTCCTGTTTCTGCTCCGTCAGAGCGACCGCACGGCCGCCTTGAACTTCCGTCCACGGTCCTCGTAGTTCTCGAACAGGTCGAATGACGCGCAGGCAGGGGAAAGGAGCACCACGTAGCCGGGTTCGCTCATGTCGTAGCTGTGTTGCACGGCGAGCGCTGCGGTGTCGGTATCCACGATCGTTGGTACCAGATGCCCGAACGTCTGGTGGATCTTCTCGTTGTCCTTGCCGAGGCAGACGATGGCCTTCACCTTCTGTTTCACCAGATCGAGCAACGAGGTGTAGTCATTGCCCTTGTCCGTACCGCCCACGATCCAGATCACGGGCTTCTCCATGCTCTCCAGGGCGAACCACGCGCTGTTCACGTTGGTGGCCTTGCTATCGTTGATGAACTCTACCTCGTTCACCGTAGCCACACGCTCCAGGCGATGCTCCACGTTCTGGAAATCCATCAGGCTTTCGCGGATGGTCTCGTTGCGCACTTCGAGCACGCGGGCCGCGATGCCGGCGGCCATGCTGTTATAAACGTTGTGTCGGCCCTGTAGTGCGAGTTCGAGGATGCTCATGTTG
Source organism: Flavobacteriales bacterium (assembly GCA_031421755.1). GTDB lineage: Bacteria > Bacteroidota > Bacteroidia > Flavobacteriales_F > PHOS-HE28 > PHOS-HE28. The sequence goes on from JANOPI010000161.1 coordinate 1,422, forward strand.
AGATGATGTTGGTGGACGGTGAGGTGAAGGGTCTTGTCTTGCAGGTAGGCGCCTTGCGGCTGGGTCGTGGAAAGGGAGAAGGGCCAGCGCTGTGCTTTCACGTTGTGCAGGCCGAGGCCGGTGATCGTCTCGGGATCTTCAGCGCAGTGGATGAAGTGGTCCGAGTCGCGCTGGTTCATGGCGATGCGGAACTTGCTGGCCACGTAGTTGCGCATCTGGTACGCGTAGCGGTCGAGATGGTCCGGCGTGATGTTGGTGAGGATCGCGACGTGCGGACGGAATTCGCGGATGCCGTCCAGTTGGAAGCTGCTCAGCTCAAGCACGTACAGCGGATGGTCCCGCTCGGCGACCAATCCCGCGAACGAGGTACCTACGTTGCCGCCGACCGCCACATCGAGGCCAGCCTTTTTGAGGATGTGACCGGTCAGGAGCGTCGTGGTCGTCTTGCCGTTGCTGCCTGTGATCCCGACGATGGTCGCCTGCGTGTAGCGCGAAGCGAATTCGATCTCGCTGATCACGGGAATTCCCTTCTCCACAGCACCGCGCACGAGTGAAGCACTGTCCGGGATGCCGGGGCTCTTCACGATCTCATTCGCCCCGAGCACGCGGTTCGCGCGATGTCCGCCCTCCTCGAATTCGATGTCGTGGTCGATGAGCTTTTTCTTGTAGTCGGCTTTGATGTGGCCGGCATCGCTCACGAACACGGGCACACCGCGCTTCTTCGCGAGCAAGGCTGCTCCCGTTCCGCTTTCCTGTGCACCGAGTATCACCAGCTCGTTCACCGCAGTTTCAGGGTTACGAGCGTGAGTACGGCGAGCATCACACCGACGATCCAGAAGCGGGCGACGATCTTGCTCTCGTGGTAGCCGAGCTTCTGGTAGTGATGGTGCAGCGGCGACATCTTGAAGATCCTGCGACCTTCACCGTACTTCCGCTTGGTGTACTTGAACCAGGAGACCTGCATCATCACACTCAGGTTCTCCACGAGGAAGATGCCGCAGAGTACAGGTATCAAAAGCTCCTTGCGGACCAGGATCGCGAGCGTGGCGATGGTGCCGCCGAGCATCAGGCTGCCCGTATCGCCCATGAAGACCTGCGCCGGGTAGGTGTTGTACCAGAGGAAGCCGATACAGGCACCGAGCATCGCGCCGATGAAGACCACCAGTTCGCCGATGCCGGGTATGTACATAACGTCCAGGTACTGGCTGAACATGATGTTGCCGCCTATGTACGTGAGGATGCCGAGGGCAAGCACGATGATGGCACTCGTTCCCGCCGCCAGCCCGTCGATGCCGTCAGTGATATTGGCACCGTTACTCACCGCGGTTATGATGAAGATGACCGCAAGCACATAGATGATCCAGGTGTACTTGCGCGCATCGCGACCGAACACTCCAGCGATGGAGGAGTAGTTGAATTCGTTGTTCTTGATGAAGGGGATCGTCGTGTTCGGCGACTTTCGGTCCAACAGGAAGTGATTATCACCTTGCTTGTCCTGGTAGCGCGTGATATCGCTGTCGTCGAATTGTTGGGCGAGCACTTCGGGGACCTCGACCTTGGTGCGAATACTGGGGTGGAAGTAGACCGTAAGGCCGACCACGAGTCCGATCCCGACCTGTCCGATGATCTTGCTCGTGCCGGCCAGACCGCGCTTATCCTTCTTGAAGACCTTGATGTAATCGTCGATGAAGCCGATGGTGCCGAGCCAGAGCACGCTGGCGAGCATCAGCAGGATGTAAACGTTGTTCAGGCGCGCGAAGAGCAGCGTGGGTATCACGATGCCCGCGATGATCATGAGGCCGCCCATGGTGGGGGTGCCCTGCTTCTGGATCTGTCCTTCGAGGCCGAGGTCGCGCACGGTCTCACCTACTTGCATCCGCCGCAGCATCTTGATGATCCCACCACCGAACCAGAGCGTGATGATGAGCGACACGAACAGCGCCATGCCCGCGCGGAACGTGATGTAATTGAACGCGCCGCTGCCGGGTATGGAGAAGTCGAGCGCTTTGAACAGATGGTAGAGCATGGCTACTTGTGCATCAGTTCAAGCGTTTCCTTCAGCACGGCCGCGTCATCGAACGGATGCTTCACACCGGCGATCTCCTGATAGGTCTCATGGCCCTTTCCCGCGACGAGTACCACATCTCCGGGGCGCGCAAGACCGACCGCCATGCGGATCGCCTCTTTGCGGTCAGCGTTCACGAACACGCGTGACAGGTCCCCTTGTGCGAGTCCGGTGCGCATCTCGTGGATGATCGTGTTCGGATCCTCGCTGCGCGGATTGTCGCTCGTGAGCACCACTTGAAAGCTCATTTCCGCGGCGATACGCGCCATGATCGGTCGCTTGGTGCGGTCACGATCTCCGCCGCAACCCACTACGGTGATCACGCGCTGATCGTCTCGGCACGTGTCGTTGATGGTGGACAGTACATTTTTCAGCGCGTCCGGTGTGTGGGCATAGTCCACGATGCCAGTGATGATATTCGTGGCACCGCCATCCTTGGCGGTGTCCTGCACTTCACCGGCAGGGATGCCTGTGCTGCGGATGATCTGGAACCTTCCACGCGGCGGTTCCAGATCGCTGAGGGCGGTGAGGATGTTGATCGGTTGTTCGCCGAGCAGGATCGCCATGCCGTACACCGCCAACAGGTTGCTCGCGTTGAATTCGCCGATCAGGCGCGTGTACACGTCGTGCCCATCGATGTTGAGGTGCAGGCCGGTGATGGCGTTCTCGATGATGCGCGCACGGTGGTCCGCCATATTGCGTACGGCGTAGCTGTGGGTATGCGCCTTCGTGTTCTGCAGCATCACATCGCCGTTGGGATCATCGGCGTTGGTGAGCGCATGGGCGCCTTCTGGCAGCGCATCGAAGAAGCGTTTCTTGGCCTTTATGTAATCGGCGAACGTGCCGTGATAGTCGAGGTGGTCGTGCGTGATGTTGGTGAAGGCACCGACCACGAAATGCAGGCCGGTGATGCGCTCTTGCACCACGCTGTGGCTGCTCACTTCCATGAAGCAGTGCGTGATGTTCTCGTCCACCATCGTGCGCAGCAATTCGTTCAGGCGAACCGCGTCCGGCGTTGTGTGCGTGGCGTCGATCACCTTGTTGCCGATGCGGATCTCCACCGTGCTGATGAGTCCACACTTGTGACCGAGTGATCGGTAGAGCTTGTACAGCAGCGTGGCCACGCTCGTCTTGCCGTTCGTGCCGGTAATGCCAACGAGCTTCAGGTCCCTGCTCGGATGTTGGTAGAAATTGCTGGCGAGGATGGCGAGCGCATGCTGGCTGTCGCTCACGCGCACATAGGAAACGCCATCCTTCAGTTCGTGCGGCAGCTTCTCGCAAATGATCGCGGAGGCACCGAGTTCAACGGCTTTGGAGATGAAGTCATGACCATCGCTCTTCGTGCCCTTGATGGCGACGAAGGCGGTGAACGGTTTCACGGCGCGGCTATCGAACGTGATGTGCTCGATGGCGGCGTTGGTACTGCCGACGACCTGCTCCAGACGGGCCTTGTAGAGTATGTCCTTGAGCA
>JANOPI010000162.1:0-22061 GCA_031421755.1 Flavobacteriales bacterium
CTGCACCGTATCGGATTGCATCACACTCTCGCAGCCGGATCCTCTCAACACCACTTCCACCTCTACACAAGCGGCGTGCGGCCTCGGCACCGGCAGCATCGACGCGACAGTGGTCGGCGGAGGCGTTCCATACGCCTATTCGTGGAGCAATGGTACCACAAGTGAGGACCTGAACGGACTGGTCGCAGGCAACTACACCCTCGTGGTGACCGATGCGAACGGCTGCACCGCCACGACCGATGCGCAGGTACAAGGCGGGCCCGCTCTCCTCATCGCCGCCGTGGTCACTGATGTCCTTTGCAATGGCGGCAGCGAAGGTGCGGTAGATCTGACCGTACTGAGCGGCACCGCTCCTTACACGTTCGACTGGACGGGTTCGGCGGCCGGGGAAGACCTGCAAAACGTGCCGGCCGGTGGATACCAGGTAACGGTGACCGACGCCAACAACTGCTCATGGAGCGATGTGATCACCATACATGAACCTGCCGTGATGACCGTTGACAGCACCCTTTCCAACTACGGCGAAGGCCATGAGGTGAGCGCGTTCGAGGCGAGTGATGGCTCCATTTCACTCTCTATTGCCGGGGGAACGGAACCCTACACGTACGACTGGAGCAATGGAGGGAACACCAGCGAGTTGAACGGCCTGCCAGCGGGAGCCTACACCGCGACCATCACCGATGCCAACGGATGCCCCCTGATGCTCCACTTCGAACTCACAGGGCCGAGGACGATCGAAATGCCGACCGGGTTCACGCCGAACGGGGATGGAATGAACGACCTGTTCATCATTCACGGCATCGATGCGTACCGCGAGAACCAACTGATCGTGTTCAACCGTTGGGGCAATGTGGTTTACGATCAGCTCAACTACCGCAACGACTGGGGCGGAGAAAATCAGCAGGGCGGCCAGCTGCCCAACGGCACCTACTTCATCATTCTCCGACTCGGCAGCGATGCCGCAAATCTCCAAGGCTATGTGGACCTCCGCCGCTGAACCGAACAATAGCTCAGCACCGATGCGCGCCTTCCGCACCCGGCTATTCGCCATCGCCGCGTGCGTGTGTTCCGTGTCCCACGCACAACAGGAAGTGATGGTGAGCCAGTACATGTTCAACGGGCTCTTCCTGAACCCGGCCTACGCGGGCAGCCATCCGTTCGCCGGTGCCAGCTTACTGCATCGTGACCAATGGACGGGTATCTCCGGTGCTCCTGTAACGAGCATGCTCGCGATCGATGGCCCCTTGTGGAACGAGCGCATGGGCGTCGGCTTCACGCTGGTTCACGATCAGATCGGCGTGAGCCGGGACCTGGAAATGGCGGGCCAATACGCGTACCGCATCCGTACTGGCAACAATGGACAGCTTGCATTCGGCCTCAAAGCGGGCCTTTCACTTTATTCCGCAAAACTCAGCGACCTGGTGTATTGGGACCAGAACGATCCGATGTACCAGCAGAATATCCGCAACGTGACCGTGGGCAAGTTCGGTTTTGGCCTCTACTGGCACAACGACCTGAGCTATGCCGGTATAAGTGTACCGACCATCTACGCTGCGGACGGTGACGTGGCAAAGGCGGCCGAAAGCGCGTCAGAACACTACTTCCAGCGGCACTATTACCTCTACGCAGGCCACATCTTCGAGATCAGCGAGGACATCGACCTGAAGCCTTCGGGCCTTATAAAATACCATCCACAGGCCACACCGGAAGCGGATGTGAACCTTAACGCGTTGTACCGCGAACGCTTCTGGCTCGGCATCGGATACCGTACTGGAGCTTCGGTAACCGGCATGGTCGAATACCAGGTGAACCCTTTGTTCCGCATCGGCTACGCCTATGATATGACCACCTCAGCACTCCGGCGCTACAGCGGAGCCTCACACGAGATCATGCTCGGCATTGACCTCGGCAAAGACCCCGTGCGGATCAAAACCCCGCGCTATTTCTGACCCATGCGTGCAGATCGACTCTCCCCCCTCGCGGTTATCGCCATCGCACTGCTCTCATCGTGCGCCGGATACCGCATGCACAAGGCCGATGAGGCCTACAACCTCATGGCCTATGAGCGCGCCCAGGAACGTTACGACCGGCTGCTGAAGCGCTCCGTGGACCGTACCGCGCTGATCCGTTGCGCTGACGCGTGTCGACGCCAGAACGAACACGCCGAGGCGGCTACACGCTACCACACCGCGGATTCCATCGCACCATTGGTCGGGGAGGACGCTTTCCGCTATGGGCAGGTCCTCATGGCTCTTGGCCGCAGGAGCGAGGCACAGGCGAACTTCTTCCGCGTTCTCGAAACACGGCCGGAAGACGCTGCGGCCATGGACCTCTTCGAATCTTGTCAAGCCTATCGCGACTTTCTCCACGACAGCGATGCCTTCGTCGTGAACCGATTGAACCTGCCCGGTTTCAAGAGCGTATTCAGCGCGGCACCATTCGAAAAAGGACTGATCGTGACGGGCGAACCCGCCGACCGCCGCGGCAGGCCGAACCCGTGGAACGGACAGTCGTTCCTCGACCTGTACTACGCTGAGAAGAAAACGCTCATAACATGGCTCGATCCACTTCCGATACCCGGTGAGGTCAACGGGCCCTACCATGAAGGGACCGCTATTATCTCCGCCGACGGAAAAACGATGTTCTTCACCCGGAGCGACTACTACAAGAACCAGTTGAACAAGGACGAACGGAACACAAGCCACCTGAAGCTCTTCCGCGCCACACGCGACAGCGTGACGAACGCTTGGACCGATATACGCGCATTCGGGTATAATGGCGATCGTTTCTCCTGCGGTCATCCCGCCCTGAGCGCTGACGACAATATGCTCTATTTCGTAAGTGACAGACCCGGCGGGCACGGAGGCTCGGACATCTGGCGCTGCCGACGCGAGGGCGGGGTCTGGAGCGCTCCTGAAAACTTGGGAGGAAATGTGAATACCGCCGGCAACGAGGCGTTCCCGGTACTGAATGGCGATGCGCTCCATTTCAGCAGCGACGCCCACCACAACCTCGGCGGGCTGGACATATTCGAGACCCACGAGATCGATGGCAAGTGGACCGAACCCCGCAATATGAACTATCCCGTGAACACCGAGCATGACGACTTCGCGCTCGTGATCGACAAGCGGGTCGGCCTCAGCGAAGATGCCACGATGAGCGGTTACTTGAGCAGTGACCGTGATGGTGCGGACCGCGTGTACACGTTCTCCACCGTTACGCCGATCTTCTTCGTGCAAGGTGAAGTGATGGACGAACAGGGCAGATACCTGCCCAACGTGGAGGTCACCCTCGCCGAGCTCCTCACCGCCGAAGGCACGTCGGTGACCACGGGGCCTGACGGAAAGTTCCTCTTCCCGCTCAAACCCGGATCCGACTACACCCTGCGTGCTTCAGGCCCCCAGCACCTTAGCCGATCTCATCCCATCAGTACCCGCGGACTGCTCCGATCCGATACGTTGCGCGCCGACCTGCACTTATCCACCATCGAGATCGATGCCCCCATATCGATCAAAAATATCCTGTACGACTATGACAAGTGGGATATCCGCCCCGATGCCGCCATGGAACTGGACAAGCTCGTGCGCATCTTCCAGGACAATCCGCACATGACATTCCAGCTTGACGCGCATACGGACAGCAGGGGCGGCGATATGTACAATCTGGTCCTCAGCGATGCCCGCGCGAACAGCGCTGTGGACTACCTGATCCGCAACGGAGTAGATCCTGAAAGGATCAGCGCACAGGGATTCGGCGAAACGACCCTGACCAACAAATGCGGGAATGGCGTCAAGTGCCCAGAAGAGGAACACCAGGCCAACCGGCGAACCGAATTCCGGGTTACCGGTATCATCAATATCGCCCAAGAACGCTGAGCGGGACATGTGTGACCGAACGGAACGGAAGGGCCTTCGGGCCTTTCCTCATTTCCGGTCCTTCGTGTTCCGGGCCCGAATGACCTCAGCGAACGACCGACCTACCACCTGGCTCTCCGCCCACGCAACGAAATCGAAGTACTTCAGCACCGTGCTAGCGTTCGGGTCCTTCATCAGCTCAACCAGCCCGTTCTTCAGCGCGATCGCCTGATCAAGCTTCGCAGCAGGCTGCTGTGCCCGCGCCATTTTCTTGATGCTCTCGATCAGCAGGGTCTCCACCTCGTGCGCACGATGCCGTTTGTTCAAGAAACGATGGGTACTTCGGACGATGTATTCGAGCAGGTCGAAATTGCCCAGTTCATAATGCACCACCAGGTTGAAAAGGCGGGCATAAATGAAGATATCCTGGCGCAAAGTGGGTTCAGGGTCGTTCAGCACCTTGTTCAACCAGAACAGCGCCTTGTTCACCTGCCCAGCACCGAAATGCACGCACGCCAGGTTGAACCAGATCTCGATCTGGTGCTCCTTATGGAGGCGTTCGCCATACTCCTCAAGACCATGCAGGATGTCGTCCACCATGCCCACCGCCTTCGCATAGTCAGCTACGCGCTCCAACAAACGAAGCTCGCTCAGGTAGCTGGCATGAAAGACCTGCACGGCGATATCGATGCCACGGAACCCATCCTGCACAGGCAGCTGCCGCATCAGCCGGATGTTCTCCCGCGCCTCCTTGAACTCTCCCAACTCGATCTGGCATTGGACCACGTACTGCAGCGCGCGTACATAGCGTTTCGGCAGATCGGCCCGCAGTTGCGGATGCTCGTCCAGGATCTGTCGGACCCGCGCGAATTTTTCCAGACTCAGTCGCCAATCCCGCTTGGCCCATTGGCAGAAACCCTGCGTGTAGTAGCAGATGGTGGCGGCCCGTTTGCTGAGCGCGGTGTTCTTCCCCTTGATCAGCGGGTGCTCACTGATCTCCTCCACCATCGCGTGCTCATCATCGGTCCGCACATACCCGCCACTGCGGAATACGTAGTTGATCTTGCTGTACAATATGTGGTACGCAGCCAGGTTCCTCAGCTTCTCGATCACGCCCCGCTCCTCTTCGATCAACGCATCCAGGTCCTTGGTGAACTCACCGCTCTCATAGGCCTCTTCCAGCAACTGCTTCTCCCAATTCAACAGCTCGAACCAGTAGTAGAATCGCTCATTCTCTCTCGCGATCCGCTTGGCCCTGTGCAGGGTCTTGGTCGCCTCATCGTACAGCGCCTTATCATACAGGATCTCGATGTTCTTGATCTCGATCTTCAGCAAGCCGCTCACTGAGGCCTCCGCGTGATATGCCCGCAGCGCCTTCATGATCAACTTATAGAGATGGTTCTTCTCTGATGGCAGGTGCTTGATGAAGGTCTCTTTGGCGAACAGCCTCTTGATCTCCTCCTCATCATACACCTTCTGCTTGTCGATGGCCTCGAACATGCGCAGATAATTCTTCGGACCGCTCTGCAGCGCGCTGTGCAGCTTGAAAAAGCGCTTTTCCGACTTGGTGAGCGATCGGATCAGATCGTGGAGTTCGTTGCTGGGTTTCATGGGTTCGCGTTCCCTAGGATAACGGGGCAGGATGCCAAGTTGTTCTCCCAAACATAGGGATCCTATCAACCCACGCCTGTCGTGAGCTTCCTCTCTCGCGACCACCGTACTTTCGTCCGGCCCTTTGCCCATGCACCTCCACGCTCCTTTCCGCCAACTGGCGGCGACCATGCTGATGGTCGCACCCCTAGGGCTCGCCGCCCAACCGGGCAGCATTTCCCGCAGCGACAGCGTTGACCTGCTGCATACACGGATCGACCTGGACCTCACTCAAACGGGTTCCGGGCTGATCCATGGCAAAGCCGCGATCCGCTTCACCCCGAAGGTGAGCGGGCTGGATGTGCTTCCATTGGACCTGCTTGCCCTCACCACGGATTCCGTGAAGCTGGATGGCCTTCCGCTGGCCTTTACCCACACGGGCGAAAACCTGCGCGTCGCCCTTGGGCAACCCTACGGCATCACAGATACCCTGACCATGGATATCTACTACGGCGGGGACCCGGCCGTGGACGCCAGTGGATGGGGAGGATTCTATACGCTCTCCTCCTACCAGTACGACCTCGGTGTCGCCTTCGATGCCGTTCCACACTCCTATGGCCGATCTTGGTTCCCGTGCTTCGACAATTTCGTGGAGCGTTGCACCTTCGAATTCCATGTGCATGTTGACAATGACCGCAGCGTCTTCGCAAACGGCGCACTCTTCGATGTGATCGACCTCGGGGATGGTGAACGCATCTATCACTGGGCCATGGCCGGGCCTATCCCCTCCTATCTCGCCTCCGTGGCGGCAACGAATTATGTCGCCGCCAGAGACACCTTCCCCAGCATCACTGGCGAGCTTATCCCCGTGACACTCGTGGCCAAGCCCAACGACACCACGGACATGAAAAGTTCATTCATCCACTTGAAGAACGCCTTCGACACCTTCGAACGCTGGTTCGGGCCCTACCGGTGGGAGCGCGTTGGGTATTGCCTTACGACACAAGGAGCCATGGAGCACCCGACCAACATCAGCTATCCTGTATCGATCGCCAACGGCACCTTGCAATACGAGGACATCATGGCGCACGAACTCGCCCATCATTGGTTCGGCGATCTGATCACCTGTCGTCGAGCAGAGGAGATGTACATCAACGAAGGGTATGCGGAGTACCTGAGCTACCTCTTCCTGGAAGATCTGTACGGCCGGTCCATCTACGACCTGAAGGTGCGGGAGAACCACCACGAAATGGTAACCACCGCCCACCTGAAAGACGAAGGCTGGTACGCCTTGGCCGAGGTACCGCAAGCCTTCACCTACGGGGAACATTCCTACCGTAAGGGGGCGGACATGGCCCATACGTTGCGTGGATATCTCGGCGATTCCCTTTTCGCTCTCGGATTCACACGTGTGATGGCGAACAATGCATTCACCGACATGAGCTCGACCGAACTGCGGGACAGCCTGAGCGTTGCAACGGGCATCGACCTCACGAACTACTTCGCTGATTGGATCCTGCAACCCGGATGGGCCGCTTTCGAAGTGGACTCCTTCACCACTGAGCAGGTCGGGGCTGAATGGCCTACCTCCATACATGTTCAGCAGAAGTTGCGCCATGCCGATCACTACTATACTGATGTGCCGGTATCGCTGACCTTCGAAGGGGCCGATGGATCACGATGGACCGATCCACTACCGGCTCTGGCTGGCGGGGAACTCTCAACGCTTTCAAGCACCCCGCCGTTCCAACCTGTGTTCGTGTTCATCAATGCTGATGAACGCCTGGCGCTTTCGACCACGGTGGCGGATGATACGCTCACGAATACGGGCACCAGCAACCTGCCGATGGCGGACATCGCACTGATCGTTGGAGAACTGCCCGCATCCGCGCCGATCCGCATGGAGGAATTCTGGTGCGCGGCCGATGATCACACTACCGAACCCTACGCCTTCGTGGTTTCGCCCGATCGCTGGTGGCGCTTAACCGGGCAGCTTACCCAAGGCACTGAACTCGACCTCCGGTTCTCCGTTGACGGCCGAACGACGAGCGTGACCAACTTCGACCCGGGACTGGTCCAGAACGCCGAGGGGATGGTATTCTCCGAAGACAGCCTCGTTGTGCTCTTCAGGCCCAACGCCCATTTCCCGTGGTCCGTACATGCCGATACGGACATCAACACGCTCGATGGCGATAGCGGTAATGGGTATGCCCGCCTCACGGCGAACAATATCGGCCTTGGCGACTATTGCGTGGCCTGGCGGAAGAGCCCTGTGGGCATCAAACCCTTTGACGACGTCTTCAGTGGTTGGCGCTCGTACCCGAACCCCGCCACGGACCTGGTAACGGTGGAAGCACCGAAAGCCGCGCGCAGGATCAACGCACGGATCCTCGTTCAAGACCTTCAGGGCCGCATCCTCCAGGAGCAGACCATCAGCTCCTCGCGAACCCGCCTGGATCTTCGCACCATCGCCGCACAAGAGGTCTTCCTTACCGCGCTGATCCCCGGAGAAGGTTCGGTCTCCATAGGCAGAACGACCATTGTCCACTGAGTTCCAAGTGGAACTTGAACGATCCCTGTTCACGCGTACATGAAGAACTATTGGCGATGGTTCGGGGTGCTCCTCCTGTGGTGGATGGTGCTCTTCCTATTCCAGAGGATCGCCTTTCTTGCCTTCTCGTTCCGGGCGTTGGCGGATGTTCCTTGGAATGGGATCCTGCTGGCGAACGTGAAGGCCTTGCCGATGGACCTGTCCGCAGCCGGCTATATCCTGCTGCTGGTGTGGCTATTGTCCTTCTTGTTGTTGTTCAAGGAGATCGCGGTGGCCCGGGTAGTGGTCAAGTGGTTGCTGCCGACACTGCTGGTCTTCACCGCGTTGGTGAGCGCCACGGACATCGGCTTGTTCGAGGCATGGGGATCGCGCATTGATCGGAAAGCCATCGGTTACATGGCGTTCCCAAAAGAAGCCATCGCCGGCGCGAGACCGGGCTGGATCCTCGTTCTGCTCCTGCTCTCGTCCGTGCAGATCGCGCTTTTCCTGTGGTGGAACCGACGATCCGATCACGACCGATCCTATCTGAGCGGTACTCTTCCCGCGCGCATCGGGACCGCGCTGGCCATCCCCCTGCTATGCCTGCTCGCGGCGCGTGGTGGTCCGCAGGATGATCCGATCAACAAGAGCCGGGCCTACTTCAGCCGGCACAGCGTGCTGAACCTCGCTGCCGTGAACGGCGTGTGGAACCTGCTGGAGCTCGCCGTGGAACCGGCACAGGTGGGAACGAACCCGTACGACTTCATGCCTGCGGCCGATGCTGAACGGATCTTCAAGGAGCAGTATCCGACCGGTAAGGGACCCGCCAGAACGATCCTGAAAAACACGCGCCCGAACGTGCTGATCGTGCTGTTGGAAAGCTGGACGGCCGACATCATCGAGCCACTTGGCGGGGATAGCGGCGTGGCTCCCCAATTCTCCCGGATCGCTAAGGAGGGCCTGCTCTTCCCGAATTTCTACTCTACGGGATTCCGCACCGAACAAGGCCTATGCGCCCTGCTCAGCGCTTTCCCGTCACAGCCGAAGACCACCATCATCCGCAACTACGGGAAGTTCGATCGCCTGCCCAGCCTGGTGAAGACCTTGGGCGCGGCCGGTTATGCTTCCACCTATTGGTACGCCGGCAATATCGAGTTCGCCAACACGCGCGCTTACCTCGATGCGATGGGGTTCGATCGGGTACACGATGAGCGATCCTTCCCGATCGTCAAGCGCACGGACTGGGGCGCATACGATGAGGAGTTGTTCGCTTTTCACCTGCGTGAAGCCGGAAAGGAACGCCAACCCTTCTTCCACATGGTGATGACCGCCACCAGCCATGAGCCGTTCAATGCGCCGGTAGACGAAGGATTCGCCGGGAAGTACGAACCCCAGATGTATCGCAACACTGTCCACTATACGGATCGTTGCCTCGGGGCGTTCCTTGATTCCGCGAAAACACAGAACTGGTACGCGAACACCCTGGTGGTGGTGGTGGCCGATCACGGACACTACCTGCCCAACTACCTCGATCAGAGCAGTGCGGCCCGGCACCGCATTCCCTTACTCCTCACAGGCGGGGCCTTGCGCGATGAACTCCGTGGCACCGTCGAGAGCACATTCGCCTGCCACACGGACTTCGCTGCCACCTTGCTCGCCCAACTCCAACTGCCGCACGAGCGATTCGAATGGAGCCGCGACCTCTTCGATCCGGCCGTACCACACGATGCGTTCTGGACCTTCAACGATGGCTTCGGCATCGCCGATAGCGTTCAGACCACGGTCTTCGATGCGGTGGCAAGGCAGATGAAGGAGGTACGTGACTCCATGCGCACACCTGACCGCGATCGTCTGGTACTCGAGGGCAAGGCCCGGTTGCACGTGCTGCTGGACCGCTACATCGGGTTCAATCAGTAATGGCAGACCATCGCGCGGTGCGATGCGACAAGTCCCGGACCAGGCCTTACCCCACGTACCGCAGGTCCCTTCCTGGGTAGCGCGCGCTGCGGCCGAGCTGTTCTTCGATGCGGAGCAACTGGTTGTACTTGGCGATCCTGTCGCTGCGGCTGGCCGAGCCTGTCTTGATCATTCCACAATTGACGGCAACGGCAAGGTCGGCGATGGTGCTGTCCTCGGTCTCCCCGCTGCGGTGGCTCATAACGGCCGTGTAGCGGTTGCGGTGCGCGAGATCAACCGCCTCCAGCGTTTCGGTGAGCGTACCGATCTGGTTCACTTTCACCAGGATCGAATTGGCGATGTTCTTGTCGATACCTTGCTGGAGCCGTTCGGTGTTGGTGACGAAAAGGTCGTCACCCACCAGCTGCACCTTGTCGCCCATGGCCACGGTCAACTTCTTCCAGCCGTCCCAATCATCCTCGCTCATACCGTCCTCGATGCTGACGATCGGGTATTTTTTGCACCAGCCTTTCCACATCGTCACCATCTCATCGCTGGTGAGGCTGTCGCCGGTACTTTCCAGCACGTAGCGTTTCTTCTTCGCGTCGTAGAATTCCGTGCTTGCGCAATCCAGGGCGATCACGATGTCCTCACCGGGCTTGTAGCCGGCCTTCTCGATCGCCTGCATCACGAGCTTCAACGCGTCCTCGTTGCTCTTGAGGTCGGGTGCGAAACCACCTTCATCACCGACGTTCGTGCTCAGACCTTTCGACTTCAGCACCGCTTTCAGGTGATGGAAGATCTCGGCACCCATGCGCAAGCCCTGCGCGAAGGTCTCCGCGCCCACCGGCATGATCATGAACTCCTGGATATCCACCTTGTTGTCCGCGTGCGCACCACCGTTCACGATGTTCATCATTGGTACCGGGAGCATACACGCGTTGGAACCACCGACATAGCGGTACAACGGCAGGCCCGACTCACTGGCCGCGGCCTTGGCCACCGCGAGGGACACGCCGAGAATGGCGTTCGCGCCCAAATTCCGCTTGTTGGGCGTTCCGTCCAGGCCGATCATGGCCTTGTCGATCATCGCCTGCTCAGTGACCACCGCGCCGTGCAGTTCGTTGTTGAGCGTTTCGTTCACGTGGTCCACGGCCTTCTGCACGCCCTTTCCGAGGTAGCGTTTCTTGTCGCCATCGCGCAACTCCATGGCTTCATGCGCACCGGTGCTCGCACCGCTGGGAACGGCCGCGCGGCCCACATGCCCACTGTCCGTGAACACGTCCACTTCAATGGTCGGGTTGCCGCGTGAATCGAGGATCTCGCGTGCTTGGATCTTGGCGATAAGGCTCATGCGTTGACGGTCTTCTTCGAGGTGTTGGAATGACCAGGGGATGAAAGCGACGGACCTCCCATCAGGTCGATGAACTGGTCGAACAGGTAGCGTGAATCATAGGGCCCGGGGCCGGCCTCCGGATGGTATTGCACGCTGAATACCGGCTTGCCCTTGAGGCGAATACCCGCGATGCTGTGATCGTTCAGGTGTACGTGCGTGATCTCGACGTCCGCGTTGCGTTCGGTTTGCTCGCGGTTGGCCACGAAGCCGTGGTTCTGGCTCGTAACCTCATCATGACCGGTCACCAGATTCTTGATGGGGTGATTGATACCGCGATGGCCGTGGTGCATCTTCTCAGTACCTATCCCCTGGCTTTCGGCAAGAAGCTGATGACCCAAGCAGATGCCGAAAACCGGTAGACCGGTCCCGACGATATCCTTCACCAGGCTTACGCTCTTGGGCATAGCACCAGGATCACCGGGGCCGTTGCTCAACAGGAAACCATGCGGTTGGAACTCCAGCATCTCCGGCAGAGGTGTGCTCATCGGGAACACGCGCACCGAGCAACCACGATCCAGCAGGCAGCGCTCGATGTTCTGTTTCACACCGAAGTCCACCAGTGCGACGCGGTGGGGCGCGTTCTGTTCACCAACAGTGTAGACCTCACGTGTGCTCACCACGCTGCTGAGTTCCTGGCCCGCCATTTCCGGCGCTTGTGCCAGCCGTTCCGCCAGCTTCGTGATATCCGTCTCTGTGCTGCTGATCAAGGCGTTCTGCGCGCCATTGTCGCGGATGTGCCGCACCAGCTTGCGCGTATCGATATCACTGATGCCCACCACGCCTTCGCGCTTCAGCAGGTCGTCCAATGAGCCTGTTCCACCGGGGCGGCTCCATACTTCACTGAACTTCTTCACGACAAGTCCCGCGATCTTCAGGGATCCGCTTTCGACCTCGTCGTCCTTCACGCCGTAGTTGCCCACGTGTGGCGTGGCCAAGGTCATGATCTGGCCGGTGTAGCTGGGGTCAGTGAAGATCTCCTGGTAACCGGTCATGCCGGTGTTGAAGCAGATCTCCCCCACCGTGATGCCTTCAGCACCGATGGCCCGCCCATTGAACACGGTGCCATCCGCCAAGAGCAGGAGGGCATGAGGGCGTTTGCTTACCAGCATGTGATCTTGTCCTTGTCGCAAGGAACGACGGCAAAAGTAGACGGGCAGAAAAAAGAAGAGGCGCTTCGCAGCGCCTCGTTCTCAACAGGTGTCAGCAAGTGCATCACTCGCTCTTGGCTTCGTCGGTCTTGGCGGCCGCTTCGGCACCATCGGCGTTCTTCGCGCCGGGGGACCGGCGACTGCGGCGTGTCTTCTTCACCTCAGCCCCAACTTTGTCCTTGGCGGAGTAGAGCAGATTGAAGTCAACCAGTTCGATCATCGCCATCTCGCTCGCATCGCCAAAGCGGGGAGCCAGCTTGATGATGCGGGTGTAACCTCCCGGGCGGTCCGCGATCTTCGGAGCAACATCTCGGAACAGAGCGGCCACGGCCTCCTTGTTCTGCAGGTAGCTGAAGACGATACGGCGGCTGTGCGTGTTGTCCGCCTTGCCCTTAGTGAGCAGTGGCTCCACGAAAATGCGCAGCGCTTTGGCCTTGGCGAGGGTAGTATTGATGCGTTTGTGCTCGATGAGCGAGCAGGCCATGTTGCTCATCAGCGCGTCGCGGTGCGCCTTGGTTCGGCTCAGCGCGTTGTTCTTGTTTCCGTGTCTCATGACAGTTGTCCGTTGTCTGGTGTCTGGTGTCCGTTGTCAGGCTTGATGGTCGGCAGCCCGACATCCGACAACCGACGGCCGTTTTACTCTTTGTCCAGCTTGTACTTGCTCACGTTCATGCCGAAGCTCAGGCCCTTGTTCTCCACCAGGTCCTCCAATTCGGTCAAGCTCTTCTTGCCGAAGTTGCGGAACTTCAACAGATCATTCTTGTTGTAGCTGACCAGGTCACCGAGGGTCTCGATGTCGGCAGCCTTCAGGCAGTTCAGTGCGCGCACGCTCAGGTCCATGTCAACAAGCTTGGTCTTGAGCAGCTGACGCATGTGCATACTGGTCTCGTCCAGATCATCGTGCTCACCACGGCTGCTGCTGCTGTTTCCGCTGCTGCTGCTTGGGCGGTCCTCCAGTTCGAGCGTGATGCGCTCATCACTGAAGAGCATGAAGTGGTGAATCAGGATCTTGGCCGCTTCCTGCAGCGCGTTCTTCGGGCTGATGCTTCCGTCGGAAACGATCTCCAGGGTGAGTTTCTCGTAGTCCGTTTTCTGCTCCACACGCGTGTTGTCCACGCTGTACTTCACATTCTTGATCGGCGTGAAGATGCTGTCGATGAAGATGGTGCCAATAGGAGCATTCTCCACCTTGTTCTCATCGGCCGGCACGTAGCCGCGGCCTTTGCCCACCGTAAGCTCCACGTTAAGCTTCACATTGCCTTCCATGTTGCAGATCACCAGGTCCGGATTCAGTACCTGGAAGCCCGTGGTGTGCTTGCCGATATCCCCGGCGCTGAAGTTGTCCTTGCCACTGATGGTGAACGAGACCTTTTCGGTGGTCACGTCCTCCAACTGGCGACGGAAGCGCACCTGCTTCAGGTTGAGGACGATCTCGGTAACGTCCTCGATCACGCCCTTGATGGTGCTGAACTCGTGCTCCACGCCGTCGATCCGCATGGCGGTGATGGCGTGACCTTCAAGGCTGCTGAGCAGGATGCGGCGCAGCGCGTTGCCGATGGTGATGCCATAGCCCGGCTCCAGTGGGCGGAACTCGAAGGTGCCGCGCTGGTCATCGGATTCGATCATCACGACCTTGTCAGGCCGCTGGAAATCAAGGATGGGCATTTCTCGTGCTTGGGTGTTCGTTGTCGGTTGTCGGTTCTCCGTTGTCAGTCCTCCGGTACACGTTGCGGCCGCCTGACAACGGACGACCGCCAACGGGATCGCTTACTTGGAGTACAATTCCACGATCAGCTGCTCGCGGATATTCTCCGGAATCTGCGCCCGTTCGGGCATGGTGACCATCTTGCCGCTCATGGTGGCGGGGTTGAAGTCGAGCCAATCGAAACGCCTGCTGTTCGTGCTCAGGCTGTTGGTGATAGCCTCCAGATTACGGCTGCGCTCGCGCACGGCAACCTGATCGCCGGGGCGCAAGGTGTAGCTCGCGATGTTCACCACGCTGTTGTTCACCGTGATGTGCCCGTGGCTCACAAGCTGACGTGCTCCACGCCGGGTCGGGGCGATGCCCAAACGGTACACCGTGTTGTCCAGACGCGCTTCACATAGGCTAAGCAGCACCTCACCCGTGATGCCCTTCTTGCTAGCTGCCGTGAAGAACATCTTCTCGAATTGCCGCTCGAGGATGCCATAGATGTACTTCGCCTTCTGCTTCTCTTGCAGCTGGGTGCTGTATTCGCTCTCCTTCTTACGGCGCTTGGCGGTTAGGCCGTGCTGCCCGGGGGCGTGGGGCTTGCGCTCCATCCACTTGTCCGGTCCGAAGATCGGTTCCTTGAACTTCCGGGAGATCCGGGTCTTGGGTCCTGTGTATCGTGCCATGGTAATTGTCTCTTAAGGTGCGCGTGTTTGCGGGCGATCCGTGCCTCGCCCTTACACGCGGCGCTTTTTGGGTGGGCGGCAACCGTTGTGGGGCATGGGGGTCAGATCGATGATCTCAGTGACCTCAATGCCGCTGTTGTGCAGGGCGCGGATGCAGCTTTCGCGGCCGCTTCCCGGGCCTTTCACGAAGACCTTCACTTTGCGCAGGCCCATTTCAAAGGCTTCGCGCGCAGCTTCTTCGGCGCTCACTTGGCCCGCGTAAGGCGTGTTCTTCTTGCTGCCGCGGAATCCCATTTTGCCGCCGCTCGCCCAGCTGATCACCTCACCCTTGTTGTTGGTGAGGCTAACGATCAGGTTGTTGAAGGTCGCGCGGATGTGGGCCTGTCCGTAGGTCTCCACATGCACGGTCTTCTTCTTCTTCTTGCCGGCAGCGGCTCCGCCTTTGCCTTCTGATGCTTGTTTTGCCATGTCTCGTCAGTTGTCTGTTGTCCGATGTCGGTTGTCAGTAGCTGGCTACCGACAACAGTCAACTGATTACTTCGTTGCCTTCTTCTTGTTGGCCACCGTTTTGCGCTTGCCCTTGCGGGTGCGGCTGTTGGTCCGGGTACGCTGGCCGCGCACGGGCAGCCCATTGCGATGGCGGTTACCGCGGTAGCTATTGATGTCCACCAAGCGCTTGATGCTCAACTGCACTTCGCTGCGCAGGGCACCTTCCACCTTGATGTTCTCGTTGATGAACGTACGGATACGCCCCTGGTCCTCATCGGTCCATTCCTCCACCTTGGTATCGGGATCCACTTCAGCCTTTTCCAAAATGGAAAGTGCTGTGCTGCGGCCGATGCCGTAGATGTAAGTGAGGCCGATGCAGCCCCGCTTGGTTTTCGGTAGGTCAATACCTGCGATACGTGCCATGTGCGTGCGTTTATCAGCCTTGACGCTGCTTGAACTTGGGGTTCTTCTTGTTGATGATGTACAAGCGTCCCTTGCGGCGGACAAGCTTGCAGTCCACCGAACGCTTCTTGATAGAGGCCCTGATCTTCATGGGTCTGTGTGTTCTCTGTTCTTCAGGTCTTGTATCGGAACGAGATGCGCCCTTTGCTCAGATCGTACGGGCTCATCTCCACTTTCACCTTGTCTCCCGGCAGGATCCGGATGTAGTGCATCCGCATCTTGCCACTGATATGCGCCACGATCACGTGGCCGTTCTCCAGCTCCACACGGAACATGGCATTGCTCAGCGCCTCTTTTATGACGCCGTCCTGCTCTATGTTCCCTGTCTTGCTCATTCTTCGTTTTCCTTCTTCCTTTTCCGAACGATGCGAGCACCGTCCTTTTTATTCTTATCGCGGTGCGTCACGCACCGATCAATTCACCTTTTTGCTTCAGTACATCCTCGATGTAACTGAAGGTCGATAGGACTTCCGGCTTTCCTTGCCGCACGGCGATGTCATGCTCGAAATGCGCGCTGGGTCTTCCGTCGCGCGTAACCACCGTCCAACCGTCTTCCAACTGGCGAACTTCCTTGCTCGCCATATTGATCATGGGTTCGATGGCCAGTGCCATGCCTTCCACCAGCTTCGGTCCATGACCGCGCCTTCCGAAGTTGGGCACTTCCGGGCCTTCATGGAGCTTGCGCCCCAATCCATGCCCTGTCAGCTCCCGGACCACACCATAACCATGGCTCTCCGCATGCGTTTGGATCGCGTAACCGATATCACCAACCCGATTCCCGGCCACCGCTTGTTCGATACCGAGTATCAGGCATTCCTGGGTGACACGCAACAGCTTCTTCACATCCTCACGCACTTCACCAACGCAGAAAGTGTAGGCGCTGTCACCGTAAAAGCCGTTCATCAGCACCCCGCAATCGATACTGGCGATATCACCATCGCGCAATTCGTTCTTGCCAGGGAGCCCATGCACTACCGCTTCGTTCACACTGATCAACAATGTGCTGGGGCAATCGTACAGTCCCTTGAACCCCGGCACCGCGCCGTTGTCCCGGATGAACTCCTCCGCCACTTCATCGAGCTCGGCAGTGGTGACTCCCGCACGAATGCGTTTCGCCACTTCAGCCAAAGTCCTACCAACAAGCAAAGAACTCTCCCTCACCAATCCTATCTCCGCATCGCTCAGGATGCTCACGGTCTTACCCATGAACCTAGCCTGTAGCCATGCTGTAAGTCGCACTCTGCCGCCCCTTGATGCGGCCGGTCTTCATCAGACCGTCGTAATGCCGCATCAACAGATGGCTCTCGATCTGCTGCAGCGTATCCAACAACACGCCCACCATGATCAACAACGATGTACCTCCGAAGAACTGCGCGAAGCCTTGCTTGATCCCCATGGCACCAGCGAAGGCCGGCAGGATCGCCACGATCCCCAAGAAGATCGCTCCCGGCAGTGTGATCCGGCTGAGCAGTTCATCGATGTGGCCCGCAGTGGCTTTGCCTGGCTTCACCCCGGGTATGAAACCGCCGTTGCGCTTCATGTCATCGGCCAACTGGTTCGGATTCACCGTGATCGCGGTGTAGAAGTAAGTGAAGGCCACCACCATCAGGAACAACGTTACGTTATAACCAACGCTCTGGTAATCGCTGAACCGCGCCATCCACTGCACATCGCGGAAGGCCGGGATCTGCGTGAGGTACATCGGTATAAGCACGATGGCCTGAGCGAAAATGATCGGCATCACACCGGCCGCATTCACCTTCAGCGGCACATAGTTCCGCACACCGCCATACTGTTTGTTGCCTTGCACACGCTTGGCGAATTGTACCGGGATGCGCCGGGTACCTTGTACCAGCAGGATGTTGCCAGCGATGATCAGCAGCCAGAAGACCACTTCCATCAGGATCACAACGAGGCCACCACCACCATATCCCATACGGCTCACGAACTCCTGGATGAAGGACTCGGGCAAGCGCGCCAAGATGCCGATCATGATGATCAGCGAAGTACCGTTGCCGAGACCCCGTTCGGTAATGCGCTCACCGAGCCACATCACGAAAAGTGTACTGCACGTGAGAATGATCACGCTTACGGGCATCCACATCGCATCATTCACCGGACGGGCTTCCGCATCCACGTAGGTGAGGATATAGCCGGGTGCTTGGAACAAGCTGATGATGATGGTGATATAGCGCGTCCACTGGTTCATACGCCGACGACCGCTCTCTTCGCGTTGCATCTTCTGCACAGCCGGAATGGCGATGCCCGCCAGCTGCATGATGATGCTTGCGCTGATGTAAGGCATTACCCCCAAGGCGAAGATGCTCGCACGGGTGAACGCTCCACCCGTGAAGATGCTCAGCAGATCCACCAGGCCGGTTCCGCCTGTGCTCCCGCTGGCCAGTTTCGCGCTGTCCACTCCGGGAAGCACGATGAAGCTGCCGATGCGATACACCAGCAGCAAGCCCAGCGTGATGAGGATCCGCTTGCGCAGTTCCTCGATGCGCCAGATGTTCTTTACCGTATCGATGAAACCTTTCATGTTCAGCGGTTCACGATCTCCACTTTCCCTCCCTTCGATTCAATGGCGTTCTTGGCCGTTTCGCTGAAGGCGTTCGCCTTCACCTCCAACGCACCCGATAGTTCGCCGCGACCCAGGATCTTCACCAGGTCGTTCTTGCCGATGAGGCCGTTGCTGCGCAGCGCATCGATGTCGATGACGCTCAACTTGGTCTTTTCAGCAAGGGCCTGGAGAGCGTCCAGGTTGATGCCCTTGTATTCTACGCGCGTCGGGTTGGTGAAACCGAACTTCGGTACACGGCGCACCAATGGGGTCTGACCGCCCTCGAAGCCACGACGACGGTTGTAGCCCGTATCGGCTTTCTGGCCCTTGTGGCCTTTGCCGGCAGTGCCTCCCTTGCCGCTGCCTTGGCCGCGGCCGAGGCGCTTGTTCGTTTTGGTCGCCCCTTTAGCGGGCTTGAGTTGACTGAGGTCCATTGCGTTCTGTGTTGCGGGGCGATGCGGACATCACCCTTACGTGCTTTGTATCAGGCTTCCTTCACACTTACGAGGTGGGCCACCTTGGCCACCATGCCACGCACCTGCGGGGTGCCTTCTACTTCGTTGCTCTTCCCGATGCGGCCGAGTCCGAGCGCTTTCAGGGTATCCTTCTGGCGCTTCGGGCACTTGATGAAGCTGCCCGTCTGGGTGATGATGATCTTGCTCATAGCGATGCGTCGCGAATGGTCGTGACGTTCGTGATTATCCGTTGAACACTTTGCTGAGTTCCACACCGCGCTGCGCCGCGACCATGCTGGCATCGCGCATCTGGGCGAGCGCTCCGATCGTGGCCTTCACCACGTTGTGCGGATTGCTGCTCCCCTTGCTCTTGGCGAGCACGTCTGTTACACCGGCGCTTTCCAGAACGGCGCGCATGGCGCCACCAGCAATAACGCCTGTACCGTGCGCGGCCGGCTTCAGCAGCACTTGTGCTCCAGCGAACTTGCCCTCCTGCATGTGGGGGATCGTCCCTTTGCGCACCGGCACTTTCACCAGGTTCTTTTTCGCGTCATCAATGCCCTTGGCGATCGCCTCTTGCACCTCTTTCGCTTTGCCGAGCCCGTGGCCGACAACACCGTTCCCGTTACCCACCACCACGATGGCGGCGAAGGTGAAGGTGCGACCTCCCTTGGTCACTTTCGTTACGCGGTTCAGGGCCACCAGCTTGTCTTTCAGCTCAAGCTCGCTGCTCTTCACCTTGTTCGCTCTTGTATCAGCCATGTTGATGGGTTGATCAGAAATTGAGTCCGGCTTCGCGGGCGGCGTCGGCCAAAGCCTTCACACGTCCATGGTACAGATAACCGTTGCGGTCGAACACGACTTGCGCGATACCGGCCGCCTTCGCCTTCTCAGCGATCGCCTTGCCGATAAGCTTGGCCTGCTCCACTCCGCTCGCGCCATGGGCGGCCTTGTCCTTCAAGCTGCCTACGCTTACCAGCGTGCGGCCCTGCTCGTCGTCCACCACTTGAACGTAAATGTCTTTGTTGCTGCGGTACACGGTCAAGCGCGGACGATCCGCGTTGCCGCGCACCCGCAAACGGATCGCCGTCTTGATGCGCGCCCTGCGCTGGAGTTTGCTGTTGTTCATCTGTCGTCTTGTTGCTGGCGATGCGCTGCATCGCCCTTTCCTTACTTCCCTGCTGCTTTACCGGCTTTGCGACGTACGTTCTCGCCCACGAAACGGACACCTTTGCCTTTGTACGGCTCAGGCTTGCGCAACCCGCGGATCTTCGCTGCCACCGCCCCGATCAGCTGCTTGTCAGCGCTCTCCAAGGTGATGATCGGGTTCTTTCCTTTTTCCTGCACTGCTGTCACCTTGATCTCCGCTGGGAGGTCGAAAGCGATGTTGTGCGAGAAGCCCAAAGACAAGGACAATTGTTGGCCTTTGGCCGTAGCGCGGTAACCCACGCCCACCAATTCCTGAGAGATCTTGAACCCATCGGTAACACCCTTCACCATATTGGCGACGAGCGCACGGTACAGGCCGTGCATGGCTTTGTGGTGCTTCAGGTCCGTGGGGCGCTCGAACACGAGTTCACCTTCGGTCTCCTTTACCTTGATGGAGGGATCCATGGTCTGCATGAGCGTGCCCTTGGGACCTTTCACGGTCACCACGTTCTTCTCGCTCACGTTGATCTGTACGCCTTTGGGTACAGGGATGGGGGATTTTCCGATGCGGCTCATTATGCGTCCGGTTCTTAGCTCACGTAGCAGATCACTTCCCCGCCAACGCCCAAGGTGCGGGCTTCTTTGTCGGTGATCACACCGCGGCTGGTGCTGATGATGGCCACGCCGAGGCCGTTGAGCACACGGGGAAGCTCCCCGCTGTGGGCGTACTGGCGCAATCCGGGGGAACTGACACGCGTGAGTTCCTGGATGGCGTTCTTGCGGCTGACGCGGTCATACTTCAGCGCGATCTTGATGATGCCCTGTTTTCCATCGTCCTCAACTTTCCACGATAGGATGTAGCCCTTGTCGTAAAGGATGCGGGTAATGTCCTTCTTCAGGCCGCTGGCAGGAACCTCCACCACTTTCTTGCGCGCCATGATGGCGTTGCGTACGCGGGTGAGGTAGTCGGCGATAGGATCGGTCGTCATGGTCGTTTTCTTTTTTCTGGGCGATGCGGTGCATCACCCTTACGGTCTTACCAGCTGCACTTCGTTACGCCCGGGATCTTTCCCTCCAAGGCCATGTTACGGAACATGTTCCGGCTGATACCGAAGAGGCGGATGTAGCCCTTCGGACGGCCGCTTATCCCGCAGCGGTTGTGCTTGCGCACGTAGCTGCTGTTCGCAGGCAGCTTCTGCAAGCCCACCCAGTCGCCCGCTGCCTTCAGCTTGGCGCGCTTGGCGGCGTACTTCTCCACCATCTTGGCCCGCTTGCGCTCGCGTGCCTTCATGCTTTCCTTGGCCATGGTCGCTCTTTCTTCTGGGTTACTTGGTGAAGGGGAAGCCGAAGGCCGTCAGCAGTGCTTTCGCCTCCTGATCGGTCTTGGCTGTGGTCACGAACGTGATATCCATGCCTTGGATCTTCGGCGTCTTATCAATGTCGATCTCCGGGAAGATGATCTGCTCTTTCACCCCGAAGGTGAAGTTGCCACGACCATCGAAGCCTTTCGCTTGAACACCGCGGAAGTCACGGGTACGTGGCAACGCCACAGCGATCAGGCGATCCAGAAACTCGTACATCTTGTCACCACGCAAGGTGACACGCGCTCCGATGGGCATGCCTTTGCGCAGCTTGAAGTTGCTGATGTCCTTCTTGGAAACGGTGCCCACGGCCTTCTGACCGGTGATCATGGTCATCTCCGTGATCGCGTTCTCTACGATCTTCTTGTCGCCCACTGCATGGCCGAGGCCCTGGTTCACCGCGATCTTCGTGATGCGGGGCACCTGCATGGAACTCTTGTATTTGAACTCCTTCAGGAGGGACGGTACGACCGTCTCCTTATAGGTCGCTTTGAGGCGGGGCTTGTAGGTGCTCATCACTTCTTGGCCGTTTTCTTGGTGGTAGCGCCCGCCTTCGCTTTCACGTAGCGCTCGATAACACCGTCCCTGTTCACTTTACGACCCACGCGTCCAGGCTCACCCGTCTTCGCGTCGATCAGCATGAGGTTGCTGATGTGGATCGGACCCTCTTTCTCCACGATACCGCCTTGGGGCGTTGCCGTGGTGGGCTTGCTGTGCTTCTTGTTCATGTTGAGGCCCTCCACCGTCGCACGCGTGCTTTTGCGGTCCACCTCGATCACACGGCCCTGCTTG
>JANOPI010000163.1:0-4112 GCA_031421755.1 Flavobacteriales bacterium
CTCGCGCAGTATGCAGGCGAACACGGATGCACGCGGATGGACTGCCAGTTGGCGTTCACCCACCTATCTCTTTTTTATCTGTGTCCATTGCGAGCGAAGCGCGGCAACGCATTTATCTGCGTACCTATTCTGAAAGCCCCGCGCCCCCTTCTTATCTGCGTCCATCTGTGTTCATCCGCATTTATCTGCGTACCTATTCTGAAAGCCCTGCGCCCCCTTCTTATCTGCGTCCATTGCGAGCGAAGCGCGGCAACCTGTCCATTGCGAGCGAAGCGCGGCAACGCATTTATCTACGTACCCATCCTGAAAACCCGCCCACCGGGCACCTTCACCGAAGCGCACCGCCCCCCTATCCATCTGTGGGGAACGCTAGCCGCCCGCTCGCTACCATACTTCGCGTAGTACTTCCCCTGGTATCCCGCACGGTGGGGTGCTGCTTGCCCAGTGCGAGCGCCGGATGCACCGCTGGTGCAGGAGGCCCGGCGCGCACCGGCATGGTCCACAACGCAGAAGAGGCAGCGGGGAACGCCACTTGCCTATACGCGATAGGACATCCGCACACATGCACGCCTCAACACCCCGTACCCGCGCAAGCGGGATGAAACACATTCGAACGCACACGACCGACATCATGGCCATCGACCCGCCGCAACCGACCACACCCGGCCCCACCATGCCGGACCAGCCCAACCCCGCGCCGCCACCCGTACCCGAACCCATGCCCGGTGAAAAACCGTCTCCCGGACAGGTACCCGGTACGCCCAGCATCACCCCGCGCGAAGTGCCCGACCACCCCGGCCAACCGCCACAACCAGCCATCGAACATCCGGCTGATCCACAGCCCAGCCAGCCGGTAAGCTGAAGGTGGAACAGGCCACTCGCCTGTTCCCACACCACAGAACGCGAAAAACCCCGACCGATGGGCCGGGGTTTTCGCGTGTAGAAGAAAGAGCGTTCCGCGCGCTCGTCGCGGTGCGCGGCTATGATCAGGCGGCACGGCCCAGCACCACGTCGCTGGGAAGTCCTTCCTTGTCTACCCCGATAGCGGTAACACGGAACCAGCAGCTCTCATACGGCCTCAGTTCCCGCACGATGTAGTGCTGGCGCGCCACCAGGCTCAGGGGCTTCCACTCCGGTGCGCCCAGGGTGGGATCGCTCAAGGCCCGCTCCACGCGGAACATGCGCGCGGCCTCCGCCTTGCTCCAACGCAACTTCACCTGGCCGCTCACATCCGTAGAGGAGGCGCGCAAATTGCCCGGCACACCCACCTCGTTCTGGCGCTCGGGCTGCTTGGCCAGCGGAAAGCCGCTCGTAGCCAACTTCTCCGCATCGCCATCACACTGGGCTCGCACGTAGTCCGCTGTTACGCGCAGCAGATCCCGCACCTCCCGCACCTTGCTCCGGCGGTGCTCCCGATCGGCCGAGCTGCCGTCCGTACCAGCCGAAATGGCCGCCTGCAATTCATCCCGCAAGGCCTGCATACCGGCCAACGATACCGGCGGCGTGGGGAACAATGCGTTGCCCGTAAGCTTCGCGATCACATGGTTCAAAAAGGCCAGCAAGGCTACTGGCAGCATATTGAACAGTCCGAGTTTGATATTGGCTCTCATCGTCTTTTTTGGCCCGTGCGCCTCCAGGGGTCCGCCGGCGTTAGTTTGTTGGCACGGCCCCTCTTACCCTCAGCGTTACGCCGGTGTTGCGGCGGTCATGGACCACGTCCATACCCCATGGATAACCACCATGAAACATGGATGATGTCCATGAACTTCGGGGGTACATAGCACCATCCCTATCCCTCAACGCGCGATCATCTATCCCTCAATGGTCGATCACTTACCCCTCGATGGTCCATCACTTACCCCTCGATGGTCGATCACTTACCCCTCGATGGTCCATCACTTACCCCTCGATGGTCCATCACTTACCCCTCAATGCTCGTTCGCTTACCCCTCAATGAACGATCATCGTTCCCTCGATGGCCGATCATCCATCCTTCAATGCGTGATCAACCATCCCTCAATGGTCGATCAACAACCCCGCGATGGTCGAGCACCTATCTCGCGTTAGTCAGTCAACTACCCTGACCATCTGTGTTCATTGCGAGCAAAGCGCGGCAATGCATTTATCTGCGTACCCATCCTGAAAACCCCGCCCACCGGGCGTGGCGCTCCCCCCTTCAGCCCTGAAGTATTCATGCACGGTGTGGGGCCAACCCGATCGGAATCGCCACCTTCGTGGTCTAACCACTCTCCCATGAAAATCCTGCACAATGGACTACGCGGAATCGGGAGAACGGCTGTGCCTCGTGCGGACAGCCCGGCACATGAGCCAGGAAGCGTTAGGTGCCTGCATACAAGCTGACCAGTCGAAGATCAGCGACATCGAGGCCGGCCGCATCGCCGCCTACCACATGGACATGGTGCAGTTCGCCCATACCATCTACTTCTCGCTCGACGTCTTCACCGCCCCAGGCCCCTTCAACTTGGGAGCCTGCCTGCTGCCCCTGCCGCCCGACTGGGCCGCCCAACGCGCCAGCTGGATCGAAAAAGGCAAACAGCACAGGCTGGATGCGCAAGCGCGCAGGAACAAAGCCAACAAGACCAAGAAGTGAACGCACCGTGCAAGTGAGCGTTCCATCCGGTGTGGGCGCGTGAGTTGAAGGCTCCCTGGGTGGCACAGGTATACGGGCCTTGCGGTTTCAGGCCGTTGGTGGTTCTTGGGGTTTTCGGTGTATGAGGTGAGTTGGGTTTTTGGCCGCCGGAGGCGGAAGGGCTTGGTGGCACTCGGCAAAGTGGTGAGCGCCTTGGTGGGTGGGCCGGGAAAAGTGCGGGGTGCAGGGGTGTGGAAAGACACCGGACACCCCTTGCGACCGTGCGCGTGCTTTGGCATGAAAAGCACCACCAACATGATCAGGTCTACCTACCGTCCGATCCGGACATCCCTTCTGCTAGCCGCATTGGTCACCTCTGGTCTTGTCATCGGACAGGACGAGAAGAGCGACCGGACCGACGATACACTCGGGTTCCGAAGGAAGTTGAATGGAAAAGCGATCATCGCCTACGCGAACGGGCCGGATGACAAACCGAATATCGGATCGACGATCACCGTTAACCATCGGATATACGTTCAACCTGTCCTGTGCAAAACCTGCGTAGTACCGTTCGGGCCAGGAGATACCCTCGTGAAAGTATTCGTACCGGGCGTACCGTGCATCGCACCGCCGGAGCCCACCAGTGTGACGAAAGGCGTGAACGAAGCGTATCAGAAACAGCCTGTCAGTGAGCACTTCCAAGTTTGTCACGAATGCAAGGAACTCAATGCCCGCAAGAGTGTGGAGCTCACCAGGTGCCAGTATGGTCAATGCATCTGGCTCTTGGAAAGCGATCTCAAAGACATGGCACCGGAATTCGTACGAGGCCGGAACGTGCCGACCATCGGCCTGCTGACACTACCTTGGGTGTACCGGTTTGAACGTGGCGAAAAGCCGCCGATCCTCGACGGAGGATTCAGCCTGAGCGCAGCGTTCGGCTGGAAGTTCAGGGTATCGAGCAAACAGAAAATGTCGCTCTTCCCGGTGATCGCTCCCGGCTACCGTGCCCTCAATTACACCGCGGCGAACAATACATCTGTTGCCGGTGACTCCACCGATTCCGGCGGGGCGATCACCTTGGCTGGCGGTCTCATCTTCGAGTGGAACAAGAAACAGATCGGCTTCCTGGTCGGCACGGATGCACCCCTGAACGACAACGGCGAGCATTACGTGTACGGCGGCGCTCCTTGGATCGCCTTCACGATCGGTTACGACCTCTTCACGAGCGATTCGGACGCGAAAGGGCCCGTCAATCCGTGAGCCGCTGCCCTGCCGGACAGCTCATCAACAGCGCACCTCCGAAACAGGAGGTGCGCTGTTGTTTCACCTCCTACTTTCAGCGCCCCAAGCGTTTTATGCCGCTTGTGCGCATTCTCTATGACCGCCAAACTCCGCCTCGAAGCCACCCTCTGGGACATCGCCAACACCCTGCGCGGCAAGATGAGCGCGGACGACTTCCGCGACTACATCCTCGGCTTCATCTTCTTCAAGTACCTCAGCGAGAAGATTGAGCTGTATGCGG
>JANOPI010000164.1:0-4353 GCA_031421755.1 Flavobacteriales bacterium
GAGGAACGCGATGCCGATGAGCAAGCTCAAGCGGCCCTGTTTCATCAGGCGGCGCAATTCCATTTTCACGATGCCTCCCCGGTACGCGAAGTAGTTGTGGACCGCATCGCGCACCATGGGCGTGGCATCCTCGACGGGTGCTTCCTGCACATGGATGCGCAAGCTGAGGGGAGTGCCGATCGGGTACTCCTCCGCCCAACCTACGATGAAGGCTTCTGCTGCCGCGTCCAGGTCCTTCTCCCGAAAGGGCGCTGGATCCATGGAGTTGAAGAGGGCGGTGATGTTGCGCACCTTCAGTTCGATGTGGTGCCGACCGCTGCGGGTCGCGGGTGCGGCAACCGCTGCCGCACGGATGGCATCAATGTGCTTGGTTGTCGTTCCTTCGGTCATGTCTGGTCGACCTCGTAGATGCGAAGACGTTCACGCAACATGCGCAGATCCTGTTGCGCGGCATCGATGCGATCCAGTAAGTGGCTGATAGCTTCCAGCCCTTCGAGGTTGATGTCCAGGTCGTAATGCATGCGCGCGAGTTGCTCAATGCGCGCCAATTCATCAGGCTTCAGGAAGTGTTGTTCCTGCACCATGGTGATGCGTATGAGACCGCGCTCGTGCAACGCATGGACGAAGGTGGCCTCCAGCCCTTGATGCGTGGCGAAGACCTCAACAGCGATCAGTTGCTCGGTGGTCATGCGGAAGCGGTATTTCGGATGGCGGCCAATTCGCGGAAGAGCTCATGTTCGCGTTCGCTCAGTCCCGTGGGCAGTTTCACGTTGTAGGTGACGAATAGATCCCCGAATTGGCCCTCCTGTTTGTACACCGGGAACCCCTTGCCCTTCAATTTCACCTTGGTGCCGTTCTGCGTCTCGGGCGCGACCTTCAGTTTCACTTTGCCGTTCATGGTCTCCACGGTGATCTCTCCGCCCAGCATGGCAGTCGGCAAGTCGAGGTCCTGCGTAAAGAACAGATCCTTGCCCACACGTTTGAAGCGTGGATGCGGCGCGACCATGAACGTTATGTACAGATCCCCGCTGGGTCCGCCGTTCACACCTGCGCCACCTTGCCCTCCGACACGGATGCTTTGTTCATTCTCCACACCCGCAGGTATCGTGATGCGGATCTGCTTTGAACTTGCACCGGCCCCCGAGCCGGTGTTCACGGTGAGTGTCTGCTTGTGCGTTCGATAGGCGGCATCCGTATCCAGGTGCAGTTCGGTCTGGTAGTCCTGACCTCGGAATTTCACTTGGCGTCCGCGACCACCACCGAAGAACGAACCGAACAGTTCTTCTTCATTCGAAGCGCCACTGCCGAACGGATCTCCACTGAACCCTCCGCCATCGCTTGGTCGTGAACCCTGCTCCTTCCCGGCTTGATCGTACTGCGCGGCGTGCTTCCATTGCTCGCCGTATGCATCGTACTTCTTGCGATGCACTGGATCGCTGAGAACCTCATTGGCCTCGTTTATCTCCTGGAACTTCTTCTTCGCATCAGCGCTGTTCGGGTTCAGGTCCGGGTGGTGCTTGCGCGCGAGCTTTCGGTATGCCTTCTTGATATCGTCGGCTTTGGCGGTGCGGGGAATGCCGAGTACGCTGTAATGATCTGATGCCATGGTGCTCACGCAGTGTCTGCGGAATGCCCTGAAGGTAGGCAACAGGATGGGGAGTTGTGGGGCGTTTTTGTAATGCCGTTTCGGGGGTGATCGCGCCCCATGGTTTCGTGGAAATAGAACGACTGGTGACGTGATGGTCACGCGCGCCGGGCTTCTTGCGGAACCTGCGGATCGTGGACCTTGGTTTGAGCGCAGGCAGGGTACCGGTCGTGATCACCAACACCGGGCATCAATCCCATGACCGAACACGACCACAAGATCGAAGTGACCCGCCACGGCGTTGTGCTCGATAAGACCGACCTCGGCTTCGAGAACGCTGGTGCGTTGAACCCGGCGTGCATCCGGGTGGGCGAAAAGGTCCACATCTTCTACCGCGCGGTGAGGCATGGCAACTATTCCACCATCGGGCATTGTTTGTTGAACGGTCCGTTGGAGGTGGAACGCCGCGCGGATCGGCCCATCATGATGCCGGAGCACGCCTACGAAACGCAAGGCATCGAGGATCCGCGGATCGTGAAGATCGAGGACACGTATTACATGACCTACACGGGGTATGATCGCACGAATGCGCTGGGCGCTTACGCGACTTCCGATGACTTGCAGACGTGGATGAAACACGGGGTGATCACACCGCAGTTCACCTACCGCGAGTTCAAGAAGTTGATCGACTGCTGCGAAGGGCTGAACCAGAAGTACCTGTTCCACTACAAGATGTTGAAGGAACACGGCCTGGGCGATGCGCTCGCCGACAACCTGCTCGCGTGGGACAAGAATCTGATGTTCTTCCCGAAGAAGATCAACGGGAAATTCGCGCTGCTGCACCGCATCCACCCTGGCATCCAGATCGTGTTCTTTGATGATCCTGCGCAGTTGGACCGAACGTTCTGGGAGCACTACCTGATGGATCTGAAGAGCCACATCGTGCTTGATCCTTCGCTGCCACACGAGAGCAGCCACATCGGCGGTGGTGCGCCGCCGATCGAAACACCGGATGGTTGGTTGCTGATCTACCACGCCGCGGAGGACACGCCGCACGGCTTCGTCTACCACGCCTGCGCGGCCCTGCTCGATCTGAAAGATCCATCACAACTCATCGCACGGCTGGATCATCCGTTGATCTCTCCACAGGAACCGTACGAAAAGACGGGCTACGTGAAGAACATCATTTTCCCTTCCGGCGCCGTGGTCTTTGATGACGAGCTCTACATCTACTATGGCGCTGCGGATGAACGTGTGGCCGTTGCATCCATGAACCTGTCCGCCTTGCTATCACGCTTGAAAGAGAACGCCTCATGACACAACGAATTCTGCCGGATCGCGTGCTGATCCTCACATCCTATCCTCCGCGCGTTTGCGGTATCGCCACGTACACTCAGGACCTGGTGACCGCGCTCAACCGCACGTTCAACGGGCCATTCCGCTATACGGTATGTGCCCTGGAAGATGGCGATGCATCCCGTGACTATCCAGCGGAAGTGACGCACACCTTGGACACGAAACACGCCACCGATCACATCCGCTTGGCGCTGGAAGTGGATCAGGATCCGCGCATCGATCGGGTATGGGTCCAGCATGAGTTCGGGCTGTACCAAGGTGGTGAAGGCCACTATCTGCTCCAGTTCCTGCACGCGGTGAACAAACCTGTGGCGGTGACTTTCCATACGGTGCTGACATCGCCTTCCCCGGAGCGTATCGCGATGATACGTTCCTTGGCGGATCGGGCATCGGATGTGGTGGTGCTCACCGAAAGATCGGCGCGGATCCTGCGCGAGGAATACGCCATCGCCACCGAGAAGATCACGGTGATCCCACATGGTACGCACGTGGTGACCTGGCGTGATAAGGAACGGATGAAGGAAAAGTACGGTCTCACGGGCCGGCGCGTGCTATCGACATTCGGTCTTCTCAGTTCGAACAAGAGCATCGAGACGGCGCTGGATGCACTGGTCTCCATCAAAGAGGAGGTGCCTGATGTGCTCTACCTCGTGCTCGGCCGCACGCATCCTGAAGTGGTGCGCCAGGAAGGTGAGCGCTACCGCGAAATGCTCATGCGAAAAGTGGACGAGGCGGGATTGAATGGCCACGTACGTTTTATAGACCGCTATCTGGAATTGGATGAGTTGTTGGAGCATTTGCAGCTCACGGACATCTACCTCTTCACATCGAAGGACCCCGAACAGGCCGTGAGCGGAACGTTCGCGTACGCGATGGGCTGCGGCTGTCCAGTGATCAGCACACGCATACCGCATGCGCAGGAAGTGTTGGACGATGGCACCGGTGTGCTGATCGACTTCAACAGTCCGGCGCAGCTCGCCTCTGCGGCCATTGCCTTGCTGAAAGATCCTGTGCGCATGGACCGGTTGGGGAGGAATGCCCTGCAACGCATGCGTGCCACCGCGTGGGACAACGTCGCCATCGCCCATGCGCGCACCTTCACACGACGCACGAGTTCCACGGAGCAGCTCATCTTCCAATGGCCTGCGGTGTCATTGAGCCACCTGTACCGGATGACAGACCGGATCGGCATGGTACAGTTCTGCGACATCAGCGAGCCCGATGCGGGGTCAGGCCATACACTTGATGACAACGCACGTGCGTTGATCGCACTGTGCATCCATGCGGGGAATGAAGGTGGTGTCGGGAACGAGCGTGAGTTGGCCGTCCGCTACGTGGACTACATCGTGCATTGCCAACAAGCTGACGGCGGCTTCTTGAACTATGCCGACCTGGATGGAGCATTCACGCTG
>JANOPI010000165.1:0-7972 GCA_031421755.1 Flavobacteriales bacterium
TGCAGCTGGAGTACTTCAATACCAGTAGCAGCAAGTGCATCCTTGATGTGTTCAAGAAGCTCGAACTCGTTCGCACGACGGGCAACGAGGTCACTGTGCTCTGGCATTACGAGCAGGACGATGAGGACATGCTGGAAGCTGGCGAGGATTACCAGGCCATCATCAACCTCCCCTTCAAGATGATCCAGATCGAGGAGGTGGACGGTGGGGCGAAGTAACCGCATTACAAAATGAAGGAAGCCCCGGTCATGAGCCGGGGCTTTTCATTTCGTACCATGTTTCTGATCAGCCCTTCAGCCGCTCCCAGGGCTTGGTGCTCAAGCGCTCCATCAACTTGGGGAACACGTTGAACTTGAGGGCCAACGCAAGCAACACCGTCATGGTCCACAAGAAGAGGATGTTCGCCCAAAGGGTGTGGACGCGCGCTCCGAAGACATTCTTCACCGGTGCGTAGAAGTGCGCGGTGAAAAAGCCGCCTTCACGGGGTTCGAGGTAGATGGGGTCGCTTTTCTGGATGAGTTCACCATCGGATTCTACGATCACGTTCACGTCGTTCTTGTTCGTCACGTGGTCCGCGAGGCTTTCGTTCCGGTAGTTGTCGAGCAGCGCGAAATAGGACGCGCGCAGCTCCGGGGTGGCGGTCATTTTCGCGATAAGCGCCTCCTTCTCGCGCTCAGCTTCCCGATACGCGTTGCGGTAGTGGCCGGTCAGGGTGTTCAATGCGGCATCGAGGGCGTCGAGCGTGGAGTTGTCCAGCGCGGCAGGTGTCAGCTTGTGCAACTGTGGGAACAGGAAACCCTTCAATGCACGGGTCTCCTTGCTCAATTCGTTCCGCACAACCGTCAGGTCGCGCTCGATCACGGTGGCGGGAGCGCGCTCGTGCAGATCACGGCGCAGCTCAGCACTGCGATCCTGCAGGTCACGCACCCAGAGGTCCTTGCGCCAGTTGGCGGTCTTCATGCGCTGATCGCACGCATAGAAAAGGCGTTCGTACGCGTTGTCCTTGTACTGCGTCACGGCGAGGCCTTCATAGGCCCAACGGCTGGCCATGATGTTGCCGATCCACGGCACGCTCTTCTCGTTTGCGAACCAAGGATGCAGCTTGTCGAAGCGGACGATGATACCGGAGAACAGGAGCTGTGGGATGATGAGAACCGGGATCACGATATAGATCACCTTGGCGCTGTTGAAACTCGCGCTCACGTTGAGTCCGAGCACGTTGGCGAAACAGGCGGTGCTGAAGAACACGGCCCAATGGGCGGGCATCATGCCGTGGAAGTCGAGCACGAGGTCGCCGACCAGGGCGAACAGGAAGGTCTGAATGGCGCTGATGATGAAGAGCAGGCCGATCTTGCCGGTGAGGTAGCTGCTGCGGGAGAGGCTGAGAAACTTCTCCCGTTGGATGATCTTCTTGTCGCGGATGATCTCCTCTGCGGCCACGGTGAGCCCAAGGAAAAGCGCAACGATGACCGAGATGAAGAGGAACTGCGGAACATTGTCGTTACGGCGGAATACAAACTCCTCGGCCGTGCCATCGCCCGTCCGGTAGTAACGCAAGAAGAACGCCATGACGAACGCGAGGGCCGGCGCTTCGAGCAGGTTGATGAGCACGTACTGGCGGTTGGCCAGTTTGCTCAGCAGGTCGCGCTTGAAGAATACGGCCATCTGCTTCAGCTTGCCCGGCGCGCGGAACGTGCTTTTGGGAATGGCGGTGCCATCGGGCACCTTGCTCACGCGCACCTCCATCTGGGCGCGGAACACCTCGTTCCAAGCCTCCGGGCTGATGCGTCGTTGATCGGTCTCGTTGCCGTATTCGTCAACGATGCGCGCCTCGAGGATGTCGAAGATCTGCTCAGGGTTCACATTGCCGCAGGCCCCGCATTGGCCCACATCGCTGTTCACCTGCCCGGTCACCTTTTTGAAGTAGACAACGGCATCCACCGGATCACCGTAGTAGACCGGATGGCCTTCCTGGTCCATCAGCAGGAGCCTGTCGAAGAGCTTGAAGATCTCCGAACTGGGCTGGTGGATCACCACGAAAACGATGCGGCCCTTGAGCGCGAGCTCCTTCAGCAGGTCCATGATGTGCTCACTGTCCCGGCTGCTGAGACCGCTTGTGGGCTCGTCCACGAAAAGCACGCTGGGCTCGCGGATGAGTTCAAGGGCGATGTTGAGGCGCTTTCGCTGGCCACCACTGATGGTCTTTTCCAGCGGGCTGCCCACCTTCAGGTCCTTCGTCTCATACAGGCCGAGGGTCTGCAACAGGCGCAGCACGCGCTCGCTGATCTTCTCTTCCGTCTGGTCGCCGAAGCAGAGTTTGGCGTTGAAGAAGAGGTTCTGGTAAACGCTGAGTTCCTCGATCAGCAGATCGTCCTGGCTCACATGGCCGATCACCCCGCGGATGCGGTCGCTCTCGGTATGCACATCGATGCCGTTGATCGTGATGCGGCCTTTGCTGGGTTTCAGGTTCCCATTGAGCACGTTGAGCAAGGTGCTCTTGCCGCTGCCGCTGCCCCCCATAATACCGATGAGCTTTCCGCTCGTTTCGGCCATGTGCAATTCATGCAGACCTGTGCGCCCATTGGGGAACGCGTACTCGATACTGTCCGCCTTGAACACGAGCCGCTCGCGGCCTTCGCCGTTGAGGAAACTCCCCAGGATATCGCTGTAGTAGATGGGCTGGCCATGCGGTGGTCGCACCGAAGCGCCGTTGTTCAGCACATAGGCCTGATCACGGATGATCGGTTGGCCATTGAGCAACACCTTGTCCGCACCTTGGTAGCGCATCAGGTAAAGCCCGACGCTGGAAACGTGCAATACGCGCATCTCGCCCTGCAATCCATGGGCGTGGAGGTGATGCGCGCGTTGAGCGCTGATCTGCTGTGCGGCATCGATGTAGAGCATATCCGCCGCATCCTGGCGCTCCTGTTCGGCTTCTACGAAGGCTTGGCACCGTTGGAACTCGCCATGGGCGATGTTGAAGGACTCGGCCACGGTACTAACGAATTCCTGCTCTTGATCACCCACCTCGCCTCCGGCATGGATCAGTTCCAAGAGGTGTACCAGCACAACGAACTTCTGGCGCTGGGTGAGTTCCTCATTCACCTGCGCGCAGATCTTGAGGACCTTCACACTGTTGAGGCTGGTGCGTTTGCGGCTTTTCTGGCTGGCACCTCCGCTGCTGTGGAACGCCGCCACGAACGCCTCAAAGACCGCGAGATGCGCTGCCGCCTGCTCCGTGGTGAATTGCTGGCGCAGAAATCGGGATACAGCTTCGAAGCCGCTCTTTCCTGCAGCACTCGAACCGTCCACCTTCGCGATGATCGCGAAGAGTTGAAGCAGCGCTTTGAGAATTTTTTCGCTCATATCCCGGACTGCCCGATCACGGCCAGGGCCGGAAAAGAGCAGCCGTTCCTACGGCGAATTCCATTGAAAGTTGCCGGTTCTTCGGAACAGGACAGGCCGACAGGATGAAAAGGCCGGTGGCCCAGAGGGCACCACCCTACTTCTTGAAGCCGATCAGCATTACCGCACAGCCACTGGCGGCTTTCGTCTGATCCAATTGTGCTTCGATGGTGACATCTATTGTACTGGTGATCACCAGGTCCCAATAGGGATCGTTGTTCTGGTCCTTGTTCGTGTACAGGACAGTGCGGTCCTTGTCCAATACGGAGAAGATGAGGTTGCCATCGCTCAAGCCGCTACAGGCCGCAACACGGTAGGTGGTTCCCCCATAAAGTGTGAGGTCGAACTCGGCCATTTCGTCCTCGCGCAACAGCGCGCGGTAGAATTGGCCATCGGGGATGTAGCTGGCGGAAATGTGCCTTTCACAGATGCTGGCGATCGTATCGCACTGCGCTGAAGCCGCTGATCCGAACAGAATGCCGGCGGCGAGCAGAAGGTGTTTCGTCGTCTTGCGCATGTTTCAGGCGGTGATCGTTGCTCGCAGGGCTTTCACCTTGTCGGCGATGGCCTTGAACTGGTCGGGGGTCATCGTCACGGTGGAAACGCTGTTCACCCACGTGGTCTTCTTCGCCGCTTCGGTCGTGGGTGCACGGAATTCATAGGTCGCGCCAACACCGGAGTAAGCGGCGAGCACATCCTTCAGCCCGGCAACCACGGAGCCGTGGGTCTTTTCAGTGTCGGTACGTTCCAACAGCGCGATCAAGTTGGTCAAGGTTTTGCGCTGCTCGCCGAGACGGTTGGTCAACGAAGCGTCACTTTTCTCAGAAGTTCCGCTGAGGGTGAGGTACATGCCTTCGATCCAGCCACCCGTGAGCACCAATGCACTCACATCATCCCGGTTGTTCTTTTTGAGATACTGGTCCGCCATGCGAAAAGCGCTGCCCGTGAAGCGCAGCAGGCTATCCTCATTGTTCAGGCTTTTCTTGAATCCGTCAAGCATTTCCTGATCGAACGCATTGGCCAGCTCTAATTGGGCGCTGAGTTTCTGCACGGTCTGCAAGGTGCTCAGCGCGCGCTGTCCATCCTTGTGTACCGTTACATAGGCCAGATCAGCACCGTAAGCTCCCAGCGCGAGGGACCGTTGCAGCTTGCTGGCCATTTTCTCAGGAGCATCGACAGCCATCGGCAGTGCCTTGTCATACGGCAACCCAAGCTTGCGGATCAGCAGCGCCGTCTGCACCGGAGAGGGGATGCTGAAGAGCTTGCCCCCGACCTTCATCAGGCTGGTCGTGGTCTGTTGGGCCGAGGTATCAAGTGTATCGGCCTTGGTCCCAGGGTCCTTCGAGCCGTCCGCCCCCCCACTGCAACTAAGCAGGGTTAGCGCCAGAGCGAAGGACGTGGTCCAGATCAGGAAAGTGTACGGTCGCATGTCCGCGCGAGGCGTTTGGAGTTCGGCAACGAAGGTAGCCGCACCCCTCAGGGGGTGCTGGAACCGATCCCGGACTTTTCAACAAGTCCCGCTGCATGCAACCATGGCATGCGGAGCATGGATAGACCAATTCGTCACCCTCAACCTTATCCGGAAAGGCTCCGCACCATTCAGGATGGCCCGCTACCAATTGAGCGCTTTCTTGTAGTAGCGGGGGAATTTCACCCGCTTGCGGACCTCCCGGTAGTACTTGTCCACCAAGGGCGTACTCAGGTCATAGATCGAGGCGATCACCGACTTCCTTCGCTTCTGGTTTTTCGTATTCATCTGTGGCGCCGTGTTCTGACTATTAGGACAGCACGAGGCTCGCCAGTGTTGCCTGACTTTGGCCATGAAGGCCCCCGCTCTATACAGGTCCGACCAGTCCTATCGGCTATTGATGTACGTGGATCCGCGTGTTTCTGGATCGCCATTTCCGTGCTTTGTAAACTTGCCGGCCGTGTTCACCGACATCATCCTGCCCATTTCCGCGCCGGGCTCCTTCACCTATGCGGTACCAGCGCCGCTGGAAGCCCAGATCAGGATCGGCCAGCGCGTTGTGGTGAACTTCGGTGCGGGCCGCAAACTGTACTCCGGGATCGTTCGTCGGTT
This sequence comes from Flavobacteriales bacterium, assembly GCA_031421755.1. Taxonomy (GTDB): domain Bacteria; phylum Bacteroidota; class Bacteroidia; order Flavobacteriales_F; family PHOS-HE28; genus PHOS-HE28. The sequence goes on from JANOPI010000165.1 coordinate 5,486, forward strand.
GCACACGGAAGACCCGGGTCTTCGCTCGATCAAGCAGGTACTCTCGGTACTCGACGAGTCGCCGGTGGCCGGGGAAAAGCAGCTCGTGTTGTGGGAACGCCTCAGTGAGCACTACATGTGTACGCTCGGGGAAGTGATGCTCGCCGCAATGCCCGGAGCACTCGTGCTCACCAGCGAAACACGGCTCGTTGCCGCCGGAGCGGAGCGCACCGCCTGGACAGGGAATTCACGACACGACCTGCTGATGGATGCGCTGGAGCAACGTCACGAATTGAGCTTGAGTGACGCAGGACAATTGCTCGGATTGAAGGATCCGATGCCTGTGATCAAGCAAATGCTGGAGGAGGGTACCTTGTTGATCGCCGAAGAGATCGGTGACAAGTTCATCCCGCGCATGGACCGCTTTGTAAAGCTCACCGAAGCGGCCTCGGGAGAAGAAACGCTCCATAGATGGTTCGACAAGCTGGAGAAGGCACCCAAACTGCTGGGGTTGCTGATGCGCTACGTGGAGGCCAGCCAGTGCCTGAGCGGTACACCACGTGAGGTGAAACGGGACTTCCTTCTTCGTTCTTCCGGTACCACTGCGGCGCACTTGAAAAAGCTCGTGGAGAAAGGGCTTTTCGCCGTGTACGAACGAGCAGCAGGTGTACCGGATGGCGGCGCACCGGGTGTACAGAAAGAGCTCTCCTCCGCACAACGGACTTCGCTCGAACAGGTGCGTGCGGCATTCAGCACAAAGCCGGTCTGCCTGTTGCACGGTGTGACCGCGTCAGGAAAAACAGAACTTTACATGGAGTTGATCGCCGAAGCCATGGCGCGCGGCGAACAGACCTTGTACTTGTTGCCGGAGATCGCCCTCACCACGCAGGTGATCGGCCGATTGCGCAACCGCTTCGGCGATCGCGTGAGCGTATTCCATTCGCGCCTCTCCCCGCGCGAACGCACCGACCTGTGGCTGTCCATGCTGCGCGATCCGGCCGGCCATCCACTGATCGTCGGCGCACGTTCAGCGCTTTTCCTGCCCTTCGCAAAACTCGGGATCATCGTGGTGGATGAAGAGCACGACGCGAGCTATAAGCAACACGAACCAGCGCCCCGTTACAACGCACGTGACATGGCGATCGTGCTCGCGGGGCTTCATGATGCGAAGACGATCCTGGGCTCCGCAACGCCGAGCATGGAGAGTTTCTTCAATGCGCACCAAGGCAAATTCGGGCTCGCGGAACTGCTCGTGCGCCATGGGGAAGCCGTGCTCCCGACCATCGTGCGTGTGGACATCGCCGACGCGCAGAAACGCAAACGCATGCGGGGCTACTTCAGCGAGACGATGCTGAAAGGGATCGAGGACGCGATCGCGCGGAAAGAGCAGGCCATCGTGTTCCAGAACCGCCGAGGATATGTACCCGTCTGGCAATGCGAGACCTGCGGTTGGATACCCGAATGCGAGCATTGCGATGTGAGCCTCACCTACCATAAACAACAGCACGGACTGCGGTGCCATTACTGCGGACGGAGCTATCCCCCACCGGTGCATTGCGCGGCATGCGGGAGCAATCGCCTGCGGATGATCGGCTTCGGCACGGAGAAGATCGAGGAAGAGCTCGCACTGCTGCTCCCTGATGCGCGCGTGGCACGTATGGACCAGGACACCACCCGTGGCAAGCATGCGTTCGAAAGGATCCTGTCACGTTTCGGCGAAGGCGCCATCGACATCCTCGTCGGCACACAAATGGTGACCAAGGGACTGGACTTCGACCAGGTAACGGTGGTGGGCATCGTGAACGCGGATCACCTGATGCGCTTCCCGGACCTGCGCGCCCACGAGCGGGCCTTCCAATTGATGTCCCAAGTAGCGGGTCGCAGTGGAAGAAGGCGCGATCCGGGAACGGTGTACATCCAGGCACGGGACATCCATCATCCGGTGATATCCCTGGTGGTGGCGCACGACACGCAGGGCATGTACACGCGCGAACTGGAACATCGCCGGGCCCATGGGTATCCGCCGTTCACGCGCCTGGTAAGGCTTACGCTGAAGCACAGGCTGGAGGAACGGGTGATCCTCACCGGTGATGCGCTCGCGGGAATGCTGCGCACGCGCTTGGGCGATCGTGTCCTCGGGCCGGAAGCCCCGCCGGTGGCCCGGGTACGCGACAAGCACCTGCGGGCGGTGCTGGTGAAATTGGACCGCAACAGCTACCGGGCCGAAAAGGAATACCTGCGCGAAGCGATCGACCGGCTGTTCGCCGAACAGGCGCACCGGGCCGTGCAGCTCGTGGTGGACGTGGACCCGATGTAGCCTGAAGAAGAATGATGCGGATGACCGCTGATCGACCGCGCCATCTGGCCAGCACCGCATACGTCGCGGGCCGCAGGTCGCCTACCGGGAAGCGATGTCCGTTGCCCTCGGCCGTGCTTCGCGAAACCGGCCGTACACGGCTATCGGAGATGTCGATCGTCACCTCATTCTGATCCTCGGTGTGCAGTACG
>JANOPI010000166.1:0-6001 GCA_031421755.1 Flavobacteriales bacterium
CGGTGCAGCTCAACACCGATGGTTCGCTGACGCCCCTCACGGGAACGCTCCTGCTCAGTGCGCTTGGCGTGGCCATGGTGGGCTCGCTCTTCAGCAGCGACGGGTGGAACAGTGTCACCTTCATCGCCGGTGAGGTGAAGGATCCGCAACGGAACATCCCGCTCAGCCTTGTCTTCGGTACGCTGATCGTTACGGCGCTCTACGTGCTGGCGAACATCACCTATTTGGCACTGCTTCCGGTTGAAGGTATCCAGGGCGCCGCGTTCGATCGCGTAGGAACCGCGGCCGCGCAAGTGATCATGGGCGACAAAGCGGTGTGGGTGATGGCCGGACTGATCATGGTGAGCACCTTCGGGTGCATCAACAGTTATGTGCTCGTTGGTCCGCGCTTGTGTTATGCCATGGCCAAGGAAGGCCTGTTCTTCAAGCAAGCGGCAACGCTCAGTGAGCGCGGCGTGCCCCTCTGGGCCACCTGGGTGCAGTGCAGTTGGGCGTGCCTGCTCTGTTTCAGCGGTACGTATGGCGACCTGTTGGACTACACCACATTCGCTTCCCTGCTGTTCTATGTCGTCACCATCTCGGGCATCTTCATCCTGCGCAAGCGGGAACCGAACGCTGAGCGGCCATATCGCGCGTTCGGTTATCCGTTGGTGCCTGCGCTCTATGTGATCTGTGCGCTCGCATTCTGCGTGAACCTGCTGGTGATGCAGCCCACCTTCACCACGATCGGATTGGGAATCGTGGGCCTGGGTGCCGTGGTGTACTATGCCACCGGCATGAACAAGGCCTGAACGGGCAGCGCTTCCGTACCGTTTTCCGCCTTTCGCAAGCGGGTGGCCGCCACTTGCTCGATCGGGCATACCCCATTCTGGGGGAGGCCCCAGTTTCGCATCGTCAACAACAACACAAACAATCCAACACCTATCAACCATGGCATTCCGCGCAGACCTTGAAATGAATGGCAAAACCTACCGCCTGCTGCATTGCAGCTACGCACTGAACCGCGACGTGGACCACACCGGCCGCCCGTCCAGCGAAGTGAAAGGTGGCACGATCCAGTTCGAGATCGAGAGCACCGAGGATACCTCCATCTGGGACCTCATGATCGCCCAATTCAAGAGCACCGATGGCACGATCACCTTCAAGAAGCGCGATGAGGACGCCAAAATGAAGGAGCTGAAATTCGAGACCGCCTACGTGGTGGCCCTCAGCGAGAACTTCGACAGCACCGGAGGGAATCCCATGAGCTTGAGCTTCACCCTCAGTTCGAAAAAACTCACCCTCGGCAGCGCCGCCCTCGAGAACGAGTGGCCCATCTGATCCGCATGGAACGGCGGGGAGGTGATCCCCTCCCCGCCGCAGCCCATCTCACACCATGCCGGATCCCGGTGATCCACCCGCGACCCCGCCCGGCGCAACGTTCGATCCACAACAGACACATCGATACCAACGATCTCATCAATACCAAGACACACTCATAAATAGTTCATGCCATGCCCATCAAAGTAAACCCCGCCAAAGACACCATTGAATGGTCCGACTTCAAAGAGGTCGGCTCGATCAAGGGGAGTGCCATCGCAAGAGCCGGCTACATGCCGTCCTTCGTACCCGCCCGGTTTCCCCGGAGAGTCGTCAACAAGAGGTTCTACCTGCCAGAAAATCTTGTCATCCGCGTCAACCTGTTCGCCCAAGTGGAGCGGAGCGCTGATCAGACCGATGCGCTCCTGGCCCACGAACAATTGCACTACCATGTGGGCGTCCTCTGCGCACGCGCGCTGGCCAAGGAGGTGGAAGGGCTGAACGCGAAAACGCACAAAGCGCTCGTCGGGCTTTTCAACAAAGCGAGCAAATTGCACTTTGGGCAACGGGGCGGAGCCCTTCAAAAGGCCATTGACGATCAGACCGGTCATGGCCTGAAAAGCGCCGAAGAAGCCGATTGGGAGAAGGCCATGGCCGAGTGCCTGGCCAATCCAAGCTTGACGCGGGTGATGGGCTTACCCCTGTGAAGCAGATCCCTGATCGACTTCTATCGTTGAATGGGGCCCCGGCATATGGGGCCCTTTTCCGTCAGGTGCAGAGTACCCCCACATGTACTAGGGGGACGGCCGGTGCGGCATTCCAACTTTTGGAGAGATGCGAAGGGCCTGGACTGTGCTACCTTGGTCTTCGTATCCGCCGCGAACGACACCACGTGATACGATGATACCTCTTCCGCTCTATGCCCATTATCGAAACCAGTTGCAGCATCGTCAACCTCTTCGTTGAAGAAGGTGACAAACTGGTCGTGCAACCCAGCGGGTGGACGGATGCGGACGTGATCAGCACGCTGAAAAGTGCCAACGTTTATCTGAAACCCGCGAAGATCGAGTTCAAGTTCATGGGGGTGAAGACCGAAGAGTTCACCATCAGCCGTAAGGATGGCCTCGTGGATGCCGCCGGGCTGGAGGAGCTGGCCTTCAAGGTCAATGCGCGGTCCTTCGTTGCGGGGAAGGTCCATGCCGTATTCATGAGAAAATTCAGCGGTTCCTACCGTGGCAGGTCCATCCAGGAGTGGTGCTATTCTTGCGTCCAACGCCCCATTACCAGCTTCGCCACAGAAGGCCCCCTGGTGCTCGCGCATGAACTCGGCCACCTGGTCGGCCTGGGGCACGAATGCTCCGATCAGGGCAGGCTCATGCACTACGCCTGGTTGTCAACCCAGAAGCCAGGTCTCAGCAAAGAGGAGATCGCCACCATCAAGGCCCACGCGCATGTGGATCGTTCTGTGACCTTCGTTGCGCCCTCTGTCGCAGAGCCTTCGTGCCGGGGCTGAGCCACCGTACAAAACCTCCTCGGTGCCGCACATGTCCACGTCCGCGATCACCGCTGCTGACATCGCTTGGCACATGCGCAATTATGCCATGGGCCAACAGCACGAGTGGATCACACCGAACGCGATCCTCTATGCATGGGAAAGCGATCTGCTCACTGTTACGCGTGATCTTTTCGTGTGCGAGGTGGAGATCAAGATCTCGCGCAATGATCTGCTGAACGATCTGCGGAAACCCAAGCACAGCCATGGCATGCTCATGAACGGTACCTTCTTCGAGAAGCCCGAGGGTATCGGTCTTACCACCGGTGAGTTGAAGGAAGCACAGCGAAGGAGATCTGGCGAAACGCGCTGCCGCCGACCGAACTACTTCTGTTTCGCCATGCCCTGCGATGTGTACCGCAAGCTGCCGTTCGGCTCCTTGCCACCGTATGCGGGCGTCTATACCGTTGACATGGAAGGTCGCGTCTTCGAGGAGCGTAGGCCTATCCAGTTGCACGGCGAGCGCATCGCCGTGGAGGACCTGCTCGGACTTTCACGCAAACTGCACTACCGCTACTGGGATGAGCTGCGGAAGGCACGCCATGAACCCGATCCCGTTCCTGTGGTCGACGATGAGCCGGGACCTGCCGCGGATCCTGCGCGCGAGCAGGGTTAGCTTGCCCCCATGCACTCGCCGATCCTCGCGCTCGCGCTCCTCGGTGCGCTCACTGTGTTTGCCCAGCCCCGGGAGCACATCCTCTACCTCATCGGTGATGCGGGGAAGGCAGGACCCGATGGCAGCCAGCCCGTACTCGATCTGGTGCGACAGGTCTCCGGCGAAGACAGTGCTGATGCGCGCACGCTCCTTTTTCTTGGAGACAACATCTATGAGTCTGGCCTGCATGCGGTCGACCATCCGTTTTGGGCGAAGGACACCGCGAACATCGGCCCGCAACTGCGCGCTATGCGGGAGTTCAATGGCGCATGCCGGATGTTACCGGGCAATCATGATCGGGCCGGTGGAGCAGCGGATGGCCTGCAGGCCGTGCGCCGTGAAGAGGCGTATGTGGAAGCCGCAGCGGGTGCGGAGGTCTTCGTGCCCGATGGTGGTTGCCCAGGACCCGTGCTTATGCCACTAAGCATCGATGCCGTGCTCATCCTGCTGGACACACAATGGTGGATACAGGACGAAGGAAGACCGGACGGCGCGGATGCTGGCTGCCCGCAACGTACCGAAGAGGAAGTACTCTCCATGTTGGAGGGTCTCCTCACCGCGAACCGGGGCAAGCGCATCATCGTCGCAGGCCATCATCCGTGCATCAGTTATGGCAGCCATGGCGGACGCTTCCCGCTGCGCGAGCACCTTTTTCCGCTTACCGCAGTGTGGAAGGCGGCGTGGATCCCGCTGCCCGTTCTAGGCTCGCTCTACCCGCTCTACCGGTCATGTATCGGTGCTGACCAGGATCTGCGCGGGAAGCGATACGGCCAACTGGTGGAACGGCTCTCCGCTTTGTTGGCGCGCTTTCCCGGCGTGGTGTACGCGGCCGGGCATGAGCATAGCTTGCAGTATGTGCAGCGCGATGGCGTGTACCATGTGGTGAGCGGTGCCGGCGCGAAGAGTTCCTGGGTCAACGGCAAGCGTGGTCCCGTCTTCGCTCATAAAGGCCGCGGTTTCGCGCGGATCGTGATGCGCGGCATTGCGGCCGAACTGCAATTCTTCACCGTCGCCGATGGGGTGAGGCCCGTGTTCTCCGCCTCCCTGCCGATCACCCCTTGAAGCCCAGCGCGCTTTTCAGCGAACCCGGCAGGGGTGGCAACTTCCGGCGCTCGAACAGGAAGCTGCTCAGGTCAGCGATCTCCTGAAAAATGTAGTGGCTGTCCAGCGCACCTTTCAAGTAGCCGCTGCCCGTGCTTCCGCCCGTGCCCATGCGCAAGCCGATCATGCGCCGTACCATGTTCAGGTGGCGGCTGCGCCAGTGCGCTAAACTCTCGTCGATGTCCAGCAACGACTGCAACAAGGCGAACGGCATCTGGAAGATCGGCTCGTCGCGATAGAGCATGATGAAGACAGCACTGCGCGCGGCGGCAGGGGTGAGGCGGCGTTCTGCTCCGGTCTCGAACAGCTTTTCCCACAACACCGTGTTGCCCTCTTCCCCAGGAACGAGCGAGGCCGTGTAGATCCCTTTCAGCTGGGCGAAGAAGGACTTCTCTCCCGTGGGCCAGTACTTGGCATCGAGGAAAGGCATGCGCTCCAGCCAACCGTTCAGCAGGTCGAAGAAGGTGGGCTGCGATTCGAGTTCCTCGATCATCGCCTTGTGCTCCGGCTTCAACTGGCTGGTGTAGTACTGCTTGCCGTGCCGCTGTGGCATGCGCAGCCCCAGTTTCGCTTCCAGCACTTTGAACTGCGTGCTCTGGAACCCGCTCGCCGGCCGCAGCATGTCGCGGAAGTCCAGAAAGTCCAGCGGCGTCATCGTTTCCATCACGTCCATCTGCTTCACCAGCAATTGCAGAATGGTGTTCACGCGCCGCAAGCGATGCACAGAAACGGACAGCTCACCGCCGTTGTCATCCACGTGGTGGTCACCGAAAATGTCGATCACGCTCTGTACCTCGTGCAGCACTTGTTTGAACCACAGCTCGTACGCTTGGTGGATCACGATGAACAGCATCTCATCGTGCGCGTGCTGGCCGTGCTTGTCGCTCTCCAGCGCCTGCGCGCCGAGGATCTTGTCCAGTTGAAGGTAGTCGGGGTAGTAGACGGAGCTCACAGCGATGAACTGATTAACGGATGGGGTGATGGGCGGATGGGCCGATGGTGCTTCGTGGCGAAAGTATGATCGGGGGTGAGCGATGGGCTAACTTTGGTCAGCTATGATAAAGCTTGTCCTGCTGGTTGGTGCGCTTGGATTTCCCGGTTCCGCGTTGCAGGCCCAAGGAGGTGCCGACAGCCTGATTTCCGTGAAGGACAGCAATGCGTGGGCGGATGATGACGACTACGTTCTTTTCGGCGCCGATACGCTGGCCATGGTCCAGGAGCAGCCATACTTTCCAGGAGGGTTAGAGGCCATCAGTCGTTTGCTTACTGATGGTATGCGCTACCCTGAGAAAGAGTTCAGGGCAGGTATCGGGGCTAGAGTTCTTGTGTCCTTCATAGTGCCACCGAGCGGTCAGATCGAGCTTGCAGTTGTCGAGCGCCGCCGGACCGAAGGC
>JANOPI010000167.1:0-3101 GCA_031421755.1 Flavobacteriales bacterium
AACTCCTCGCTCCACAGGCCCAGCATCACCCCGTCGCGCAGCCGGTACGTGTTCACCACGATGAACTCGCCGCTGAGTACACGACGCGTGTAGAGGTTGCTCGTGTAGGGCTCGAAGCACTCGTTGTTGCCAAGGATCTGCGCGGTGCTCGCGGTGGGCATCGGGGCCAGCAGCAAACTGTTGCGCACGCCGTACTTCTTGATCTCGTCACGCAGGATGTCCCACTCCCAGCGATCCGACGGCTTGACGTTCCACATGTCGAACTGCAGGATGCCCTTGCTCACGGGGCTGCCCTCGTAGGTCTCGTACGGTCCTTCCTCTTTCGCCAGGTCCTTGCTGGCGGTCATGGCGGCGTAGTAGATGGTCTCGAAGATCTCGCGGTTCAGCACCTTGGCCTCCACGCTATCGAACGGATAGCGCATGAGGATGAAGGCATCCGCCAAGCCCTGCACGCCGATGCCGATGGGGCGGTGGCGCATGTTGCTGCGGCGTGCCTCGGGGATCGGGTAGTAGTTCTGGTCGATGACGCGGTTGAGGTTCTTCGCCAGTTGCAGCGAGACCTCGAAGAGCTTCTGGTGATCGAAGCGGCCCTTATCCACGAATTTCGGTAGCGCGATGGAGCCGAGGTTGCACACGGCCACCTCATCGGGGCTGGTGTACTCGATGATCTCCGTGCAGAGGTTGGAGCTCTTGATGGTCCCCAAGTTCTGCTGGTTGCTCTTGCGGTTGGCGGCGTCCTTGAAGAGGATGTAGGGCGTGCCGGTCTCGATCTGGCTTTCCAGGATCTGGAACCAGAGGTCCTGCGCCTTCATCGTCTTGCGGCCTTTGCCCGCCTGCTCGTAGCCTTCGTACAGCGCTTCGAATTTCTCGCCCCACGTATCGGCGAGACCCGGGCACTCGTGCGGGCACATCAGTGTCCAGTCCGCGCCCTGTTCCACGCGCTTCATGAAGAGGTCCGGGATCCACATGGCGTAGAAGAGGTCGCGTGCGCGCATCTCCTCCTTGCCGTGGTTCTTCTTCAGCTCGAGGAAATCCTGCACATCGGCGTGCCAGGGTTCCAGGTACATGGCAAAGCTGCCCTTGCGCTTGCCGCCGCCCTGGTCCACGTAGCGGGCGGTGTCGTTGAACACGCGCAGCATGGGCACGATGCCGTTGCTGGTGCCGTTGGTGCCTTTGATGTAGCTGCCTTTCGCGCGCAGGTTGTGGATGCTGAGGCCGATGCCGCCGGCGCTCTGGCTGATCTGGGCGCACTGCTTCAGGGTATCATAAATACCGCTGATGCTGTCGTCCTTCAGTTGCAGCAGGAAGCAGCTGCTCATCTGCGGCTTCGGTGTGCCGGCGTTGAAGAGCGTAGGTGTGGCGTGCGTGTACCAGCCTTCGCTCAACGAGTTGTAGGTGTTGATCGCCGCTTCCAGATCGTTCTTGTGGATGCCGACGGATACCCGCATCAGCATGTGCTGCGGACGCTCCACCACTTGGCCGTGCAGGCGAAGGAGGTAGCTACGCTCGAGGGTCTTGAAGCCGAAGAAGTCGTAGTTGAAGTCACGATCGTAGATGATCGCGCTATCCAACATATCGGCGTTGTCGGCGATGATCTTGTGGACGTCGTCCGCGATCAGTGCCGCCTTGGCACCGGTCTTCGGGTCCATATAGGTGTAGAGGTCCTTCATGGTCTCGCTGAAGGACTTCTTGGTGTTCTTGTGCAGGTTGCTCACGGCGATGCGGCTCGCGAGCTGCGCATAATCCGGGTGCTTCACCGTCATGGTGGCGGCCACCTCGGCGGTCAAATTGTCCAACTGCGAAGTGGTGACACCGTCGAAGATGCCGTCGATCACTTTCAGGGTGACCTGGGTGGCATCCACGATGGGATCCAATTCGTAACAAAGCTTCTTTACACGGGCGGTGATCTTGTCGAATTTCACTGCCTCCCGGCGGCCATCGCGCTTGATTACATACATGCTTGTTCTGTGGGTGTTGGAAGAGTCCCTTTCGTTGGCTCCCGCGGCGGAAAGGGGTAGTGGTGATTGGAGTGTGACCGTGCTCGAGGGTGGGAGTAGCGTTGTGACGTGTTCTCTGTCGCCTCTTGCGGTCCTAAGTTCTTCTACTTCTTTGGGCGTTCGGAGGTCCTCCTCGGCCTGTTCTTCAACTGTTCAATGTTCGTTTTGTGTTGTCGGCTGAAGGGGTGTCTTATGTCTTATGGAAGACTGTCTTATGCAACCCCGCGGTCCCGGCATAAGACATCAGACAGTCTTGCATAAGACACTCCCTAAAAATCAGCGTCCAACGTGAACTTGCTCTGCTCCTTGTCCTGGTTCAACACACCGGCCTTCTGGTATTCACCAACGCGTTTTTCGAAGAAGTTGGTCTTCCCTTGCAGGCTGATCATCTCCATGAAGTCGAACGGGTTGGTGGCGTTGTACACTTTCTCGTTGCCCAGCTCCATCAGCAGGCGGTCGGCTACGAACTCGATGTACTGCTGCATCAGCTTGGCGTTCATGCCGATCAGGTTCACGGGCAGGGAATCGCTCACGAACTCCTTCTCGATCTCCACCGCGTCCATGATGATGGCTTCCACGGTCTTCTTGCTCAGCTTGTTCAATAGGTGCTTGGTGTAGAGCAGGCAGGCGAAATCGCAATGCAGGCCCTCGTCGCGGCTGATCAATTCATTGCTGAAGGTGAGGCCGGGCATCAGGCCGCGCTTCTTCAACCAGAAGATGCTGCAGAAGCTGCCGCTGAAGAAGATGCCTTCCACGGCTGCGAAGGCCACGAGGCGTTCGGCGAAGCTGCCTTTGTCGATCCAGCGCAACGCCCAGTCGGCCTTCTTCTTCACACAATCCATGGTGTCGATGGCGTGGAACAGCTTATCCTTCTCCATCGGGTCCTTGATGTAGGTGTCGATGAGGAGGCTGTAGGTCTCGCTGTGGATGTTCTCCACGGCGATCTGGAAGCCGTAGAAGAAACGGGCCTCGGTGTATTGAACTTCGTGGAGGAAGTTCTCAGCGAGGTTCTCGTTCACAATGCCGTCGCTGGCGGCGAAGAAGGCGAGCACGTGCTTCACGAAAAAGCGCTCGTCATCGTTCAGCTTGGTGTCCCAATCCACC
>JANOPI010000168.1:0-3187 GCA_031421755.1 Flavobacteriales bacterium
CCATGAACCGCCGCCCTCGCCGCAACCTGATGGTTGTTCTGTGCATCGCCGCACGCACATCCTCAGCGCAGACCGAACCCAAGGTCTTCGTGCCCTATTCCCAGCAGAAACCTGCGGAGGTGACGGCCGACACGCCCGCGCTGAACACCCTGATACCCCAAGCGGCCAATGGCGATAGTGGCCACGTGACGATCCATGAATCCGAACGGATCCAAGCGCTGATGAAGGACTATGCCAGCACCAAACAGCCGCTGAAAGGCTACCGCGTGCAGATCTTTCTGGGCGATCGCACCAAAGCCGAGGAGACGCGCCGCGCGTTCCTGATGAAGCACCCGGACACCCCCGCCTACCTCGATTACTTGGCGCCCAATTTCCGCGTTCGTGCAGGCGACCAACGCACCAAGATCGAAGGAGAGAAACTCAAACAGGAACTGCTGAACGAGTACCCCGGGCTATATGTGGTGCCGTGCGAGATCGAGATGCCACGGTTGGCGGAGGAATAAGCGGCCACTATTCCCAAAACCCATGGTCGTGAGGCCAGGTCACCCATTGGAAGCACGCTTGTTCGGTAAGCGAATGCTCTGACCAAACGCGTCGTTATTCCACAGGAACGCCTTGCCTTATGAATGCAAAAGGCCCCGCGCTGCACGCTGGGCCCTTTGAGAAGGTCTGGTTTGAACTGATCAGGATCACCCTTCCAAGGTCCGCTTCACCTCGATCATTTCGAAGGCCTCGACGTTGTCGCCGACCTTGATGTCGTTGAAGTTCTTGATGGACAGGCCGCACTCGTAGCCGTGGGTCACCTCCTTCGCATCGTCCTTGAAGCGCTTCAGATCGCTCAGGTCGCCGGTGTACACCACGATGCCATCGCGGATCAGACGCACCTTGCCGTTCCGCAGGATCTTGCCGTCCAGCACGTAGCAACCGGCAACGGTGCCAACCTTCGATATCTTGAAGGTGTTGCGCACTTCGGCGGTACCCAGGATCTTCTCCACCTCCTTCGGCGCGAGCATGCCTTCCATAGCGAGCTTGAGCTCCTCGATGGCGTTGTAGATGATGGAGTAGAGACGGATCTCGATCTCCTCGGTCTCGGCCAGTTTGCGTGCTCCCACCGTGGGACGCACCTGGAAGCCGACGATGATGGCGTTGGAGGCGCTGGCCAGCAAAACATCGCTCTCGGCGATCGGGCCCACCGCTTTGTGGATCACGTTCACCTTGATGTTCTCGGTGCTCAGCTTCAACAAAGAATCGGTGAGGGCTTCCACAGAACCGTCCACGTCGCCCTTGACGATGATATTGAGCTCTTTGAAGTCGCCGATGGCCAAGCGGCGGCCGATCTCGTCCAGCGTGATGTGCTTGCGCGTACGCATTCCCTGCTCGCGCTGCAGCTGCTGCCGGCGCGTAGCGATCTGGCGTGCCTCGCGCTCGTCCTCCATCGCGTAGAAGTGGTCGCCTGCGTTCGGTGCGCCGTCCAATCCGAGGATCGATACCGGCGTTGAGGGACCCGCTTCCAGCACGGCCTGCCCACGCTCGTTGAACATGTTCCGCACACGGCCGCTGTACTGGCCGACGAGTAGCACTTCGCCCTTGCGCAGCGTACCCGCTTCCACGAGCAACGTGGTCACATACCCACGCCCCTGTTCGAGCGTGCTCTCGATCACAACGCCCATGGCACGCTTGCCCGGGTCGGCTTTCAGATCGAGCATCTCGGCCTCAAGCAGCACCTTCTCCAGCAGTTGCTCCACGCCTTGGCCTTTCTTGGCGCTGATCTCTTGGGTCTGGAACTTTCCGCCCCACTCCTCCACCAGGATATTCATCTGGCTGAGCTGCTCACGGATCTTCTCCGCGTTCGCTCCTTGCTTATCGATCTTGTTGAACGCGAAGACCATCGGCACCCCAGCGGCCTGCGCATGGTTGATCGCTTCGCGCGTCTGGGGCATCACGCTGTCGTCCGCAGCGATCACGATGATCGCGATATCGGTGACCTGCGCACCACGCGCACGCATGGCGGTGAACGCTTCGTGACCAGGGGTATCCAGGAACGCGATGCGCTTGCCGTTCTCCAGTTGCACACTGTATGCACCGATATGCTGGGTGATACCGCCGGCCTCACCCGCGATCACATTGGCTTTGCGGATATGATCCAGCAAGGAGGTCTTGCCATGGTCCACGTGGCCCATCACGGTAACGATCGGGGCACGACCGGTCACGCGCTCAGGCGTGTCGGCTTCTTCCATCACGTTCTCCTCATTGTCAGCACCCACGAACTCCACTTTGAAGCCGTATTCTTCCGCGATAACGGAAAGCGTTTCCGCATCCAATCGCTGGTTGATGCTCACCATCATACCCAGCGCGAAGCAGGCCTTGATGATGTCGGTGACCGGTACGCTCATCATAGAGGCCAACTCGCTGGCGGTAACGAATTCCGTCACCTTGAGGGTCTTTCCTGCCAGATCGCGGGCGGCTTGTTCTTCTTCGAAGCGCTGGTACCGCTGGTCGCGCTTCTCGCGGCGCACTTTCGCACCTCGACCTTTGCCACCACCACCGGTAAGGCGGGCGAGCGTTTCGCTCACCTTGCGCTTCACGGCGTTCTCGTCCAATTCGCCGGGGCGGCCACCGGGAGCAGGTGCACGCTGTTCCTGCTGAACGGTGCGTTCCACGTTAACGGGTCCGGGTTTCACGATGCGCTTGCGGCGACCGCGGTCGTCGGCGCTGCCGCGGTCCACGGGCTTGCGCTCCTTCTCCACCGGCAGTTCGATCTTTCCCACGGACTTCACGCCCGTGAGCCTGGCCACGTTCACCCGGATGGTCTCGGGTTCCACAGGCAGCACTGGCGCTGGGGGCGGCGCGGGGGGCGCTACAACGGGTGGTGGTGGCGCGACCGCCTTTTCAGGTGCGGACTTTGTGGCGGATTTTTTCGTGGTCTTCCCCGAAGCATCGGGACGGGAGCGCTTCTGGGCGTCAAGGTCGATCTTGCCCAAGGTCTTCGGGCCTTCGACTTTCTCCGCGCGCGCCTTGATCACGTCGTCCTGCTTTGCCACAGGAACCGCAGCTGGCTCCGCTGGTGCAGGCACGGGAACCGGGGCGGGTGCAGGGGTGGGAACCGGCGCAGGTTCCGGTGCTGGCACAGGTGCTGGTGGAGCCACAGCGATCGGTGCGGCAGGGGGTGTAGGTGGAGGTGGGGGGG
>JANOPI010000169.1:0-4018 GCA_031421755.1 Flavobacteriales bacterium
TGCCCCGCTTGGGTTCACTCTTCGTCTTGTGGTCAGTTGTCCTGGCGGGCGCTGTCTCTGCCCAACAGGATACAAGCTACCGCGATAGCACAGCAGCGGTTCGCACCTTGGCCTTTTCTGACGACAGCCTGAACTGGCGCATTCGCCACAAACCGGCGCGTGCAACGCTCTATTCCGCGATCCTGCCCGGAGCGGGCCAGATCTACAACCGCAAATACTGGAAGGCCCCGATCGTGTGGGGCGGGCTGGGGCTGAGCCTCTACTTCATCAACCAGAACACGCGGGAGTACGAACGCTACCGTGATGGCTATGTAGCACTGATCGACAACGACCCGGCCACCGAGAGCGAGTTCGAAGGAGGGAATGCGAACAGTGTGCGCGAAGTGGCGGACACCTACCGCAAGTGGCGCGATCAGAGCGTGCTGGCCCTGGTCGGGGTGTACATCCTGAATGTGGTGGATGCCAGCGTGGACGCGCATTTCGTGCGGTTCGATGTGGACGAGGACCTCTCGCTCCATGTGGTTCCAACACCGCTGATCGCTGGGCAAGCCGCGCCAGGACTATCATTGGTACTCGCCTTCCGCTGAGGTCCGCCCGTTACTTTCGGCGACCCCGATCCAGGATCTTCCGCCCATGCGCATCGCACTTTACGGCTACGGCAAAATGGGCAAGGCTATCGAGCAGGTGGCCATTGCTCGCGGGCACACGATCGGTTTGAAGGTGGATGCCTCCAACGCGGGCGATTCACCGAAGGGATGCGACGTGGCGATCGAGTTCAGCAAGCCGGACGAGGCCATTGCCAACATGCGTCTGTGTTTGGAGGCGAAGGTCCCTCTGATCGTGGGTACCACAGGCTGGTACGACCGCCTTGGCGATGTGCGATCAATGGTTCAAGATACCGGAGGTACATTACTCTGGGCCAGCAACTTCAGCATCGGAGTGAATCTGTTTTTCAAGCTGAACAAGTATGTGGCGGGGATGATGGATGCGCAAGCTGGTTATGAGGTCCACATCGACGAGATCCATCACATCCACAAGCTGGACGCACCGAGCGGCACGGCCATCACGTTGGCGCGGGATATCGACCTGAAGTGCGGGCGATACACCGGTTGGCACTTGTCGCCCGCAAGTGGGTCAGCGCGCCCGACAACCGCCAACCAACAACCGACAGCCGTGCCCATCACAAGCGAACGCACCGGCGAAGTACCCGGCAAGCACAGTGTGACCTGGGCCAGCGCCGAAGACAGGATCACGATCACGCACGATGCCTTTGGCCGGCAGGGTTTCGCAACGGGCGCGGTGGTAGCCGCCGAGTGGGTGCAGGGTCGAACCGGGCTTTTCACCATGGACGATTTGCTGAGCCTTCCGGGTTGACCGCTGAAGGCGTGATCCATCGGCCTTCACGCAATTTCACGTCCGGCCTTCGCCCCTATTGCGCACATTCGCGCTCTTCGCGCATCGGGCGCATCGCACATCCGCACACTCGAGCCATCCGCTAATCGGCAAATCGCCTCGCATGATCCCCTGGATCCTCCTCCTCGCCTACCTCGCCGTCCTGTTCGTTTGTTTGCCGAAGATCTTCGCCAAAGCGGGAGCGCCTTCTTGGGCCGGGTATGTCCCCGGCTACAACTTCTTCGTCTGGAACCGGATCCTGGGCAAGCCGTGGTACTGGGTGATCCTGCTGTTGGTACCTGGCATCAACCTGCTGATGCTGATCATCTACAACGTGAACACGAGCATCGCCTTCAACGAGCGCACGGTGAAGCAGCATGTGATCGCGGTGTTCACGCCATGGGTCACGCTGCCGCGCTTGGCGTTCAAGAAAGAGCACACGTGGGTGGGGCCGCTCCCGATCGGCAACCGCAAGCGCGCGTTCGCCGGGCAATGGGGCGATGCCATCCTGTTCGCGGTGATCGTGGCCACGGCCTTCCGCACGTTCACCTTCGAGGCCTTCACCATCCCCACGCCTTCCATGGAGAAGAGTCTTTTGGTGGGCGACTACCTCTTCGTGAGTAAGCTGAGCTACGGCCCGCGTATGCCGATGACGCCGATCACGTTCCCCTTCACCCACCATACGCTGCCGCTCACCACGAGCACGCCGAGCTTTACGCATTGGTTCTCCTTGCCTTACTTCCGTTTACCAGGTTTCGGCAAACCCGAACGCGGAGATGCGGTGGTCTTCAACTTTCCGGAAGGCGACACGGTGGTGGTGGGGTATGACAACCCGAGCTACTATCAATGGGCGCGGCAGACCGGCCGCCAGAACATACTGGAGCGGAACTTCGTGGACTACTTCGAGAACCACCAGCGCGTGGCGCGCATACCGGTGGAGGGAGTTACGTTGCGGCCCACGGATAAACAGGAGAACTACATCAAGCGCTGTGTGGCGATCGCCGGGGATTCGATCGAAGTGCGCGACGGCGACCTCTTCGTGAATAGCGCCCCCGCTCCACTGCCGCAAATGGGCCAGTACGCATATGACATCAGTGGCACCTTGAACCGGGAGCGGTTGAAGGCCGACCTCGACGTGAACTACGACGAATTCAAGGCTTACAAGGAGCGGCGCGGCCTGGCGTTGACGGCGGAAAGCGTCGAAAAGATCAAGGCCTTCAACAACGTGAGCGCCTTGCAGCGGCGGGTGAAGCCCAAAGGCTACTACCAGGCGCTGGATCATTGGCCGATCTTCCCGAACGACCCCGCCTTCGACTGGACGGAAGACAACTTCGGGCCCCTGTGGATACCGAAAGCCGGTGCCACCCTGCGCTTGACCCCGCAGAACCTGCCGCTCTACCGACGTGCGATACAAGCCTACGAGAACAACACCGTTCAGCTACGCGGGTCTGACATCCTGATCAACGGCGTGAAGACGGACAGCTACACCTTCCAACAGGATTACTACTGGATGATGGGCGACAACCGCCACCGGTCACAGGATGCCCGTTTCTGGGGATTCGTACCCTTCGACCACGTGGTAGGCAAAGCCGTGATGGTGTGGTTGACCACCGACCCGGAGTCCGGCGGCTTCCCGATGGGTATCCGCTGGAAGCGCTTGTTCTCGCTTGTGCGTTGATCCGCGGTTGTCGGTTGAACGTTGTCTGGTGTCCGGCTGCCAATGACCTCTATCGAACAATCCGCCGGAAAACCGTCTTCCGAGGATCGGCAACGGGGTACTGCCCGTCGCTTGCTCGCCCGGTGGCGCAGCTTGAATGAATGGATCAAAGCGCTGATCACAGCGATCCTGGTGCTAGGCTTCACACACGCCTTTATTCTGCGGTGGGTCACGGTGCGGAGCACGAGCATGTATGCCACCTTGCATCCCGGGGATCTGGTTGGTGTGGCCAAATGGCCTTTGTGGACGGGCTTTGAGCGGGGCGACATCGCTGTATTCCGGGATCCGATGCAGGACGACCGTGTGCGGGCCAGGCGGCAGTTGCTGGTGAAGCGCATTGTCGGGTTGCCGGGTGACGTGGTGGAACTGCGCGATGGTGAGCTCTTCGTGAACAATACGCCTGTAGATGAAGCGGCGACATTGACGCATAGCTGGCTTGTGCGATTGAAAAAAGGGACCGATGCGCGGTCATTCCTGCAGAAGCTCGGGCTACCGGCCGACACCCGACCGAGCGATGCGCAGGAACTGGAACTCCCCCTCACCCTTGCGATGGCCATAGAACTGCGGGGTGATGCCGGGGTTCTCAGCGTGGAGCGCATGCGCTCCATGTCGGACTCCCCCGGGCACATTTTCCCCTTCAGCCCTTACTACAAATGGAATGCGGATGATTATGGCCCCATCATCATACCGCGGCGCGGTGATCACCTGCGCATTGACCTGCGAACGCTGCCGCTGTATGACCGGCTCATCACGCGGTACGAAGGCAACGATCTGGAAGTGGCCAAACGCACACTGACGATCAATGGCGAGGAGACGAAAGATTACGTGGTGCAGCAGGACCACTATTTCGTGCTGGGCGACAGCCGGCACTTCAGCGCGGACAGCCGTTACTGGGGCTTCGTACCTGCG
>JANOPI010000170.1:0-6894 GCA_031421755.1 Flavobacteriales bacterium
TTCGGTGATGACCTGCTTGCCGGACGCTCCGAAGAAGGGTTGAACGTATCCCAATGGCGTCCCTATGCAGGCCCATCAGTTCCGACGCACTCCGCGCTGGATGAGGTTCTGCGTTGGCTGGACAAACAAAGCTTGGATGAGGTGACAGGTCATACTTCCTTGTTGATCGCGCCAGGATATCCATTCCGTTTGGCGAATGCACTGGTCACCAACTTCCACCAGCCCGGAAGTACCCTGTTGCTGCTGGTGGCCGCATTCATCGGTGCCGAATGGCGCAAGGTGTACCAATACGCGCTCGCGAACGATTACCGTTTTCTGAGCTATGGCGATGGTTCGCTATTGTGGCGTCAGGGTGAACATGGAAGTGGATACTAGCGCACGTATTATTGCGTTCCCTACGCGCATGAGGCCAAACCGTATCCCGCTCATCTTCACGGCACTTCTCGCAAGCATTGCCTCCCAAGGTCAACAAGGCGGCCAGTCGGCGTTCAGGGTATTGGACATCCCGAGTTCCGCCCGCATCGCTGCCTTGGGCGGTTCGCCGATCGCCGTCCTGGACAACGACCTGAATCTCGGCCTCTTCAATCCTGCGCTCCTGAATCCCGAGATGCAGCGCCAGGTCGCCATGAGCTACCTGCCTTACATGGCCGACATCAGCATCGGCTATGCGAGCTATTGCCATCACTTTGACAGCGCGGGGATCACCACGAGCGCCAGTGTGCAGTATGTTGATTACGGAACCTTCGCCCGTACGGATGAGACCGGGAAAGAGGAAGGCACCTTCACGGCAGGGGAATATGTGATCCAGGTGGGAGGTTCACAAGCGGTGGACAGCCTGTTCCGCATCGGGGTGAACCTGAAATACATCACATCCCGTTTGGACACGTACCGCGCCAACGGCATTGCTGCGGACATCGGGGGCGTTTTCCACAAGAAAGCGATGGGCCTCACGCTTGGCGCCACCTTGCGCAACCTCGGCATGATGACGCGGACCTATGCCGGGGAAAAAGAGGAGTTGCCTTTCCAGATCCAATTCGCAGCATCGTTCAAGTTCAAACATGCGCCATTCCGCTTGGGCTTGGGTGTGGACAATCTGCAACAATGGGATCTGACCTATGCGGATCCCTACCAAGCGGCGCAGGTGGACCCGACAACCGGAGAGGTGGTGGTTGAATCGTTGAGCACACCGGAAAAGGCGCTCTGGCATATCGTACCGAACGCGGAGGTCCTGTTCGGCAAGAGTTTCATGTTGCGCTTCGGATACAACTACAAGCGGCGGCAGGAATTGAACCTGGCGGAAAAACCGGGCCTCACCGGCATGAGCCTGGGTATCGGGCTTCGCGTGAGCAAATTCCACCTGAGCTATGGCTTCGCTCAGTTCTTCCCGGGTTCCGCCAGCAACACCATCAGTTTGGCGTTGCGCTTCGCGGATTGGAAGAAGGCTTCTGGTTCTTAGTTGTCGGTTGTCGGGGTGGGCGGAGCCAGTATCGTGGTCATCGTCGTCTGAGCGGCAGGTAGCCCGACAACTGACAACCGACTACTGACAACCGTCAACTGAAAACGTGGGCAGGAACGTGGGTGCTATCATTGGCCTCGCATGCGTCGGATCACCATTGCCATCGACGGCTACTCCTCCTGCGGGAAGAGCACCTTGGCCAAGCATCTGGCGCATCACCTGCACTATACCTACATCGATAGCGGGGCCATGTACCGGGCCGTGGCGCTTTACGCATTGGAGAACGGGCTGATCGATACGGATAAGCTCGACCTTACAAATCTGCTGCGCGTGTTGCCGGGCATCCATATCGGCTTCAAGCATGATGATGCGACCCAACGGAGTGAGACCTGGTTGGATGGGCGCAATGTGGAGCATCGCATCCGCGAGATGGACGTGAGCCACAACGTGACGCTGGTTAGCCCCGTGCCCGAGGTGCGCGCCAAACTGGTGCAACTCCAACAACAAGCAGGGCAGGGCGGGGGCGTGGTGATGGACGGCCGCGACATCGGCACGGTGGTCTTCTCGCACGCCGAAGTGAAGTTTTTCATGACCGCCAGCCCCGAGGTGCGCGCCAACCGCCGCTACTTGGAACTGAAAGGCCGTGGTGCCGATGTGACCTTGGAAAGCGTGCTGGCCAACATCGCACGACGCGATATGGATGACACCACGCGCGCTGCTGATCCATTGATCCAAGCCCCGGATGCCATCGTCATCGACAACAGCCAGCTAACCTCATCGGAGCAATTCGACATCGCGCTCGGCCATGTGGTGAAAGCGATCGGCGTGGTTACCGAGGCTTGATCGGTCCGGGACCTAATGCGTTACGACGAACCGTGTGGTCGTTGCGGAGGCTTCACAACGGGCACGGAGCAGGTAGACCCCTGCCGGGATACCCGAAAGGTCCAAGGTCCCGAATGGAGCACTGGGTCGGAGCGATCGAAGAAGCCGTCCCGAAGGCTCCAGCAGGTCCAACGTGGAAGGGTTATCCGTACCGCAGGACCAATTGATCCCGTCCTGTACAGGTATCGGCCACACCCTCAGCCGTGCAGCGGAGGAGGATGGTTCATCGATGGCGTCGTACAACGGCATCGTCACTTTCCAGATGGACCGCTGCGTGCTGGTCCAGTATTCGATCACGTACAGTGTGTTGCCAACGAGTTCCGCATCCACGGGAAGGTAAAATCCTTCCGCGATGCGAGTAGCTGAAAGGGTGTAGTTGTCCGCCATCTGGTCGAATTGCAGATCAAGGTGGAGCAGGTCCTCGCTGGGGTCGGCGGGCACCACGGGGATGCCCCACGGCGCGATCACACTGTAGCCGGCCGTATCGCCTCCTGGTGTAAAGCTTAGCATGAAGGCCCCCCCACGCAGGTCGTTGGCCAGTGTGCTATCCACATCGAACACGAGTCCTAGTGGAGATCGATGGCACGTGAAGGTGCTCATGCTCAGCGCCTCTTCCGACGCGTCGAAGATGCCACCAGTTGCCGGGTCGCGCAAGCGGTCGGCATCCGGACCGGTGTTACGGATCGGCTCTTCAGTTTGGCCCCAAGGCGACGGCGGAAACGTCGCGTCGAAGTAGAAGTCTGTCGCCGCGGATGGATAGCCTGGATTCAACAGATGATCAGTGATTGGGTCGTACCCCGGAAGGCGCGTAGGGTTCGGATTGCCGCCAGCGGTCCACGGAAAACCGAAGTGGTGCCCCTCGCGCAGCCAATTCATTTCCTCGGGATCGTCGTGGTCACCGGAGTTCTCAACCCCGAAGAGTTCGCCGTCCGCATTGAAGGCCATGTCGTATGT
This sequence comes from Flavobacteriales bacterium, assembly GCA_031421755.1. GTDB lineage: Bacteria > Bacteroidota > Bacteroidia > Flavobacteriales_F > PHOS-HE28 > PHOS-HE28. The sequence goes on from JANOPI010000170.1 coordinate 3,293, forward strand.
GTTGCGGACACCGGAAGCGTAGAGTTGGCCACCGATCAAGAGCTGGTCCACATCGTTGGGCAGCGCCAGGTTCTGTACACCGATGGGCACGCGCAGGATCGTCGCGGTGATCCCGTCTTCGCGCGCGCCGGGGAACAGGCCATTCACGTCCTGCACCTCGCCATGGTCCGTTCGAGAACCACAATTCAGGTAGAGATGTTCGCCATCGGGCGTTACCACCACATTGTTGAAACCGTGCGCCTTGCCGCCCCATTTGTAGCTGTCTGTCTGGGCCACCACGCTCCATTCCCTCCCTCCGCTCGGCAGCAGATGTGCGCGGTGCAGGATGCCTTGTGTCAATTGATCATCCGGTATGATCCGGTTGCCGATAACGAAGAGATCGCTGTCATGGAACGCCATGCCGTAGGCTTCATCCAGGTAGTGGTCCGCCGCCGTGAACAGGAGCGTGTCGTACGGCGCGTCGGTCCCGTTATCGATCACCATGAGTACATCGCCGTTGGTGCGGAGGTAGTGCAAGCGGCTTTGAACCGGATCCCACGCCATGCGCGAGGCGCTGCTCTGGCAGTCCATGTAGTGCTCCACCACGACATCAGGGCGCAAGGAGGTGGGGGTGCCTTGCGCGAAGGCGTTCTGCGTACCTACGATGCACAGAATGATCGTGAACCACTTTTTCATGTTCGGGTGACTTGTCTCTGTCGAAGGTAGCTTATCCGATCAGGCGTGGGAACGGTCATCCAACTTCAACTGGGAAATTCGGACTGCCCAAGATGGCATCCGCCCATTCGAGGTGCCACTCTTCCAGATGAACGGCGGCGGTGCGGTCTGTGCCGGCGGAATCCACGTCGAAACGCGCCTGCCTGCCGGAGGCAGGGGTCATCCTGGTAGATCTTGTGGGCCGTGGCGCTGCGCATGCTGAGCGACGAAGGAGCGAAATCCCGCCTTAGCGGGGTGGTTCACGGTGCAGACGAAGAGGATGCAGGGACGATTCATCTCTTATTCAGAAAGCAATCACCAAGGCACAGTCGGTCGCTGCTAGGGCTGCCCACGAATGGCCTGTAAGAAGGGCTCAAAGTCAGGCTTCCGATAGTCGTGCGCGACAATCCGGCCATCACTCAGCAAGACGCTTTCCGCGTACCCATGGCAAATGGCGCCCAACGTCCCGATCTCTTCCTCGGGGTTGAACCCATCATGCCAACAAATGGCGACCGCTTGTCCATTGGGACCATGAGTCTCCATAGCGGTCAGTATGGCCGACATGTTTTCGTATGAGTAGCCGCTCCATTCCGCATGGAAAAGGATCAAGCCATCACGAAAATGGAGCCCGTCCAATTCGGCTTTCGACGTGATGGGCATGATGCTCAGGTTCCTCTTCGCCGCAAGGCTCTGAACCCAGATAATGAACTGCTCCTTCGCCCACATGAATCGCTGGTCAAGAGCCGATAGTCAGCGCAACTTGGGCTACCGGGTCCTTCACCCCCTCCACAAACCCCAGCACCTTCAGCATCACCCGATCCAGCAGCGTATCCGGGCAACTCGCCCCGCTGGTGAGTATGATCGTTATTGAGTTGTCACCCCGAGCGCAGTCGAGGGGCAACCAACCTTTCGTCCTCTCCAGCTTGTGCGCCGGGTAATTGAAGTGCTCGATCTCCTCCGCGCTCAGCAATTCCTTCTCACCATTGATGAAGTAGGTCGGGAATTTGTGCTCGAGCAATTCCACGAGGTGGCTGGTGTTGCTGCTGTTGTAGCCGCCGACTACAAGTGCGAGATCGGCCTCTTGCTTCAGCAGTTCGTTCGTGGCGTCCTGGTTGTCGTTGGTGGCGTAGCAGAGCGTGTCGCGCGTGTCCGCGAAATGGTTCTTCAGGTCAGACTCACCATACTTCTTCCCCATCACCTGCTTCAAGTGATCAGCGATGGCTTGGGTTTCCGTGGCGAGCATGGTGGTCTGGTTCACCACGCCAATGCGTTGAAGGTCTTTGGCTGGATCGAAGCCGGGCGTCGCGCGAGCCGAGAAAAGCTCTTGGAAGCGGGCGAGGGGCACTTCACCGAGGATGATGCGACCCAATTCCTCGGTCTCGGACATGTCTTTCACGATCACCGCTGGGGCTCCGGCGGCGGTATGGCTGAAGGTTGCGCGCGTTTCCTCATGGGCGGCCTTGCCGTGGATCACCACGGTGTAGTCCTGTGTTCCGAGTTGGGCGCTGCGCTTCCACACCTTCTCCACGAAAGGGCACGTGGTGTTGTGCTTCAGCGGGTCGATGCCGATGGCCTTCAGTTTCGCCTCGGTCTCCAAGGTGGTTCCGAAGGCCGGAATGATCACGATGTCGTCCGCCGTCAGTTCGCTCCAGTCCATGAGCATCTGCCCGTGGGTGTCCTGTATGAACCGTAGCCCATGACTTTCCAGATCGGCGTTCACCTCGGGGTTGTGGATCATCTGGCTGAGCAGGAAGATCCGCTTGCCAGGGTTCTCTTCCAGCGCCTTGTAACTGATCTCGATGGCGTTCTCCACGCCGTAGCAGAAGCCGAAGTGCCGCGCGAAGACAAAGCGCACCGGGCCAAGGTCCAGCAGGGTCGGGGAGAGGTCTTTCTTCTTGGGGTCCTGCGTTTTGCGCCAAGCTTTCAGGCGGCCAATTAGGTTGCTGCGGTAGTGGGTGGGTATCTCGAAGGAGCGCATGGAGGTGTGCAAATGTCGGGGCGGCACAGGGTATCGGGTACAGGGTACTGGATACCGCGCCAGCACTCGCGGTACCCAGTACCCGCCACCCTGTACCCGATACCAACAGCCAACCTCCAGCAGATCAGCTATTTCAGTTACTTTCGCACCCCTTTTCAAAGGAAGCTCGCGCAGCGGTGTAGCGGGCCAACAAAACAACCTTCCGGTCAACACCGCCTCGGATCGGGATACAAGTAGTCAGTAGAATGTCAGCAGATCAGAACAAGGTCACCTTCGCCGAACCCCCCGCCGATTTCGATTGGGCCGGTCTCGAGGATGACAAGAAAGCCATCACCGTCGCCGAGCGCGAGTCGATGGAGAAAGCCAACGAGGACACCCTGAGCAGCATTTCCGAAAAGGAAGTGTTGATGGGCACCGTGGTGGGCATGAACAAGAAGGAGGTCGTCATCAACATCGGCTACAAGTCCGAGGGTGTCGTTCCCCTGAGCGAATTCCGCTACAAGCCCGATCTGAAGATGGGCGACCAAGTGGAAGTCTACATCGAGAAGCAGGAGGACAAGGGTGGTCAGATGGTCATCAGCCACAAGACCGCTCGCGTTCACAACGCGTGGGGCAAGGTGAACCATGCGCTCGAGACCAATGAGATCATCACGGGCTTCGTGAAGTGCCGCACCAAAGGCGGCCTCATCGTGGACGTGTTCGGCATCGAAGCGTTCTTGCCAGGATCACAGATCGACGTGAAGCCGATCCGCGACTACGACCAGTTCGTGGGCAAGAACATGGAGTTCAAAGTGGTGAAGATCAACCAGGAGTTCAAGAACGTGGTGGTCTCGCACAAGGCGCTGATCGAAGCGGAACTCGAAGCACAGAAGAAGCAGATCATCGGTGGCTTGGAGAAGGGCCAAGTGCTCGAGGGTACCGTCAAGAACAT
>JANOPI010000171.1:0-2932 GCA_031421755.1 Flavobacteriales bacterium
GGACCCGATGCGCCCCTGGTGGCTGATGCACAAGCCTTTGAGGCCGCCGCGTTGATGAAGTACGGTCTTTTGAACCCGCAGGTGCCGCCCCGTTACAAGACGAACTACTTCAGCCACATCTGGGGCGGCGGCTACAACGCCAACTACTACGCCTACATGTGGAGCGAAGTGCTCGATGCGGACGGCTGCGCATGGTTCGCCGAGAACGGGGGCTTCAACCGCAAGAATGGTATGCACTTCCGTACCACTGTGCTCTCCCAAGGCGGCAGCAAGGAGAGCGGTCAGCTCTTCCGCGACTTCGCAGGGCGGGATGCGCGCCTGCAGCCTCTGCTCGATCGGAGGGGGTTGAATTGATCAGAACGGCCGCTCCGGCCAGAACGTTCTACGCGCTGGAACGCCAGCAAGCGAAAGGGCCGCCCAGATTCACGACGGCCCTTTCACATGGACCATGGGGGCGGTTGTCCTCTACTTGTGCAACTGCTCCCGCATCAGCTTGCTGCCCAAAAAGTCGCGCTTGCCATTGATGGCCGATCGCAGACCGTCCACCTTCTCCTGTCCGCCCATCTTGGTCTTCATACCCTCGCGGATGGCCTTCCACTTCGCTTCCCGTTCCGGGGTATCATCCAAGGCCGCCATGTTCTCCATCTCCACCAGCAGGATCACATCGAAGTCCTCCTTATTGGCCGCATCGCCAGCCAGCAATTTGAACGACTTGATGAGGCCCTGCTCCTTGGCCTGGGTCATGGTGGGGTAGTAGATCTGGTCCAATTGCTTGAAGTAGTCGTCCTGCGAATTGGCTTCCGTGCGCACCATGGTCACGCGGTAGACGGAACCGTCCTTGAACGGTGACTCATCCTGTGCCAAGGCAGGCATGGCCAGCGTGCTCAGCACAAGAGCGGTGTACAAGGAATGGGAGAGGTTCTTCATGTGGTGGAGTTTTGATCGGGGCTCGGGAATATCCGGTCACCGCGGAGCAAAAATGCATGCGCTGTTCCGAAGGACTACTGGTAGAAATACCGGTTCTTCGGAAAAGCCATCAGCAGCATTCAGCTCCTTCCGCACCCCGTGTTCCGGAAGTTGATCCTCAGCCCTGAACCCACCGCACATCGAGCAGGGGACCGGTGGATCTTCATCCCTGCGGCCGAACCACGACCAGGATCAGTGGGTCAAGTGCCGTACGGCGATCAGGGTACCTGCACCTTCATCCGCCCACGTGCCGAATTCAGCACGTATAGCCCCGCTGCCGCATTCCCCAGAGGGAACCGTACATCGCTGGATGCACCCGGATCCTGAGCGATAAGCGTTCCCCGGACATCGAAAAGGCGCAGCGGCCCGATGCGCCGTCCATCAGTTTCCCAGACATGCAGAGTACCGCCTTCAACCACGGTGAACAGCGACGGATTTTCGTATGCCTGTACACTTTGTGGGGATGGCGCGCAATGGCCATAGAAGTCGAATGCCAGAGGCTCCGGCTGCGACCAGACAAGCGCCTGCTGTGGTCCATCAATGCCTCTGCCAATGGAAACACCGAAGTAGGGCTGGCCACCACTGGGTTCGTCCAGCGGTAGAACCACCAGCGTGTAGCTCCCCGGCTCCAGGCAGAAATTTCCAGTATCCGCCTGTTGCTCATCGGTGAGCGTGAAGGTCCCGATCGCGATCACATCGCCTTGTTCGTCGCTGATGTTCCAAGCGAAGTCACCCAGGGTGATACCGCCACCGACGTTGATCAGCGTCGGCATCATAGGTATGCAGGTGGCCGGCGGACAGAGATCAAAGGAGCCATTGAATGTGCAGGCCGCACCGATGAAGCCGGTGCTGAAGAACTGCAGACTTCCCTCCACCGTATTGTCCGTCAGGTTCACCCCATCTTCCAGTTGCAGCGTGTGCCAGTAGTCCACATACCGATCGAGATAGGGGAAGGGGTTCGCTTCTTGTGCGAGCGTGTCGCCACCTTGGCCCAAGAGGACGAAGTGGGGCGCGAAAAGCGTATCCAACAAATAGTGGTAGGAGTGGACAACGATCGCATCGTCCAGGAACGGATGCCGCTCCACACTGTAGACGAACACACTGTCGCAGGCAACTCCAGCACCGGTAACGGTGAAGGTGTGCTGAGGCTCCGGCGCGAAGTCACCCACGTTCACCGCATTGAAGCTGATGGTGTAGGTGCCAGCGGCCAACTGCCCCAGTTGCACCACCTCCGTGTGAGGAACGATCACTGTGAGTCCGCCGGGGTCCTGTGCGGTGATGGAAATGATCACTTGCGAGCCCACCACCTGCGCGCTGGAACTGGAGACAAAGGCGCCCGTGCTGGAAAGGCCACCGATCAGCTGGATGCTGACGTTATCGGCCGGGGTGGGCGTCTGCGGCTGCACCTCGATGGCGTCAATGTAGAAGTAGGTCTGTGCACTGACGGTGGCGGCACAGGTGAAAATGAAGGGGAGAATGATCCGTAGCATCGGTTCCGGTTTGATGTCCATATGACGAGCGATACGGGCTAGCATGCTGCCTGCCTATGCATCGAAAGGTAATCAGATCGTGGTGGTCGGCCGAATTCCTGGTTGGCCAAGTGGAAAGACAGCGACTTTTCAACGATCAATCGGATCCGCCAACACAGGTATGGGAATCGCCTGGCCAATGGTTATATTCGTAACGAAGCCAGCCCCATGAGCAAACCAGCTGCACGTATCGGCGATATGCACATGTGCCCGATGGTGACACCGGGCACGCCCCCCATCCCGCATGTGGGTGGGCCGGTCATTGGGCCTGGTTGTCCCACGGTGTTGATCTGCAACATGCCTGCCGCGACCATGGGCGATATGTGCGTTTGTGTCGGCCCGCCCGATTCGATCATCCTCGGTTCCACCGGCGTATTCATCGGTGGAAAGATGGCCGCGCGCATGGGCGATATGTGTGCGCACGGGGGGATGATCAC
>JANOPI010000172.1:0-12227 GCA_031421755.1 Flavobacteriales bacterium
ATCACCGTGGGCGCATCGGCGACGACACCAGTGTCGAGCGACGGCGCCATCACCAACATCAGTGCTGCCACACCCATTGCAACCGCTGCCATCGCGGCGCCCGCCAACAGGCTGCGGTGCGGGCGCCACGACAACGGGCTCGGGGGTTGGCGTCGGGTTTGCAGAGGCTGCCGGCTTCGCAGGCGCAGGTTTTTCGGGTGCTGCAGATACGGCGACCTGCCGTTTGTAGCCCGGGGGTAGCAGGCTGGTTGCGGGGTAGCCGGCAATATCGAGTGTACCGCCCCAGGCCGCCGGCTCGAACCCTTCGTGCTTGGTGCGACCGACCAGTAGGACTGGGATCGAAGTCGACCCGACTGCCTTTTTAAGCGCTGCGATGTCCTCATTGGATTTAACGCTTTTTTCTGCAAACGGAATGCCGCGCTTGTCCAAGTAGGTTCGGCCAGCGTCGCACGCCGTGCAATCCCCGGTGGAAAATAGGGTTACCGGAAAGTTGCGCGAGGCCCGTTGGAGGGCAAAGGGCCAGCTCTTTCAGCCGGCATGACGGTGCGGGAGGGTCGCCTGAAAGAAAGCACGAGCGGTGCGGTGTTTACGGATGTTCGCGGCGAACTGGCGCTTGAACTGACCTCTGAGGGAAGCCTTCGGAAGTTGCTGGTGAAAGGCTTGCAAGCGCGCACCTCTAACGGAACCATCGGCGGGGACATCGACCTGAACGGATCGACGAATGCGAAACTCAAAGCGGAAATCCATGCGGATCTCGCATTAGCGGATCTGTTGCGGTTCGCGCGGGTGGACACGCTCGCAGAAGCCCAAGGCCGCTTGAAGGCCGATGCCCATGTGACCGGGATCCTCCGGGATGTGGCCCATGTGAAGCCTGCCGATCTGCGCGCGCTCGCCATCAGCGGGAATGCGGAGTTGATGGACGCTTCATTGAAATTGAAAGGCGTTCGGCACCGGCTATCCGGATTGAACGCACAGCTCGCATTGAAAGGTAACGACGCGACGGTGAATGGCCTCCGCTGCGACGTGCAAGGCAACGCCATCGAACTCAGTGGCACGCTGCGCAACCTGATGCCCTACTTGCTGTTCCCTGACCAGCGGTTGGCGATCGATGCGCGCGGCTCTTCGCCGCGCGTGGATCTGGCGGCCTTGATCTCCACGAACGAGATCACGGACAATACCACCAGTGACCAGGGCGACTATGCGGTGAAGTTCCCGGCACTGATCGATCTGGACCTGCGCACCACGGTGGATGAACTCGTTTTCGAGGAGTTCGCCGCGCAGAAGATCGTCGGCACCATTACGTTGCAGGACCGCGTGCTGAGCATTTCACCGCTTGCCTTCCGCACAGCAGAAGGCGCGGTGAGCGGCAACCTGCGCTTGGACGGCCGACCAGCGAATGCCTACCCACTGAGCATCGCCGCTGACGTGGACCACATCGACATCACCAAGCTCTTCAGCGAGTTCCGCAACTTCGGCCAGACCTTCATCACGGACAAGCACTTGCACGGGAAAACGGATGTGCGGCTTACGCTCACCGCTATGCTCAGTCCGGCGTTGACGCTCGACCAGAACAGCTTGCACTGCATCGCCGGGCTCACCATCACCAACGGGGAGCTGAACGACCACGCTCCCATGATCGCGGTAGCGGACTACCTCCGATCGAACAAGCTCGTTTCGCCGTTCGTGGATACGGACGAGTTGAAGAAGCGGCTCACGCACGTCACCTTCGCGAAGCTGGAGAACCAGATCGAGATCAAGGACCGCACAGTGTACGTGCCGCAGATGCTGGTGCAGAGCAGCGCCATGGACATCGAAGTGAGTGGCGCGCAGACCTTTGACGGCGGCGTGGACGACCACTTGAACTTCCGGCTGGCAGACCTCTTCCGCACCGGCGGCGGTAGTGATGAGTTCGGCCCTGTGGTGGATGACGGCACGGGCATGCGGCTCTTCCTGCACATGTATGGCACCACGAGCGATCTGCAGTTCAAGCACGATGGGGCTTCCGCTTCTGCACGGCGCAAGGACCAGATGAAGAAAGAGACCGCCGAGCTGAAAGGCATCCTCTCCGACATCTGGCATGGCAACGGATCGCAGGCGAAGGATCCAGGTCAGCGAGCGGTCATCACGTTGGAAGGCGCCGATCCGACCGACCCGGAGACCGGCAAACCGGAAGCCGCTTCACCCGCACCAAAGAAGAAAGGCTTGGGGCGCTTGCTGGAGAAGAGCGAGGAGGACGAGGAGATCATTATCTTGGAATGAGATCCGCGACCCCGGCTCAAGGCCGGGGTTACAAAAGCTGTAGACGGGAAAAGCGCCGTCCCGGCGCTTTTCCCGTCTACCAACAATAATGTCATGCCGGGCAAGACCCGGCATCGCGTCCCACTCACTTCATGATCCGCTCGCCTTCCTTCACCGCAGGCTGGTTCTTGTTCGCCAGTTGCCCGCAGGCGGCATCGATATCGCGCCCACGGCTTTTGCGGATGCGCGCGAGGATGCCCTTGTTCTCCAAGTAACGCTGGAAGAGTTCTGTCTTCTCGTAGGTAGTGCCTTGGAACAGCTTGTCGTCCGTGCTGTTGTATTCGATCAGGTTCACCTTGGCGTCCACGTAGCTGCAGTACTTCACCAGCTCCTGCGCATCCTCCAACGAATCGTTGAAGTCGCGGAACATGATGTACTCGAAGGTGACGGTCTTGCGCGTCTTGCGGGTGTAGTAGCGCAACGCATCAAGCAGCTCGCGCAGGTTGTTCTGCTCGTTGATGGGCATGATGCTCTCGCGCTTGCCATCATTTGCGGCGTGCAGGCTCACCGCCAGGTTGAAGCGGGCCTCATCATCCCCCAGTTTGCGGATCATTTTGGCGATCCCTGCCGTGCTTACCGTGATGCGGCGCGGGCTCATCACCAGACCGTCCTCGGCGCTGATCCGTTCGGCGCTGCGCATCGTGTTCGCATAGTTGAGCAATGGCTCGCCCATGCCCATGTACACGATGTTGCTCAGCGGCTTCTGATAGTTCTCTTCAGCCAGCCGACCGATCATCACCACTTGGTCCACGATCTCGCCGGCGCTCAGGTTGCGCACGCGCTTCAACTTGCCGGTGGCGCAGAACGCGCAGGTGAGCGAGCAACCGATCTGCGAACTGATGCAGGCTGTCATCCGCGTATCGGTGGGGATCAACACTCCTTCAACTATGTGGCCGTCCCACGTCCGGAATGCGCACTTGATGGTGCCGTCGTTGCTCTTCTGCTGTTCCGCCAGAACCAAGGGACGCAACACGGCGCGCGTGGCCAATTGTTCCCGGAAGGCTTTCGAGAGGTTGCTCATCCCATCAATGCCCGTGGGAAATTTCTTCCAGAGCCACTCCCACACCTGCCCGGCGCGGTAGGGCTTCTCGCCGAGTTCGGCTACAAGGGCGATGACCTCTTCCTTGGAGAGTTCGCGGAGGTCGGGGAGTTCGGTGGGCATGGGGCAAAGGTCGGTGGTCTTGATGCGGTTCAACCCAACACCGCTTCTGCGCATAACAAGTCCATCGGTGTGGTCACTTTGATATTCCGCTCCTCCCCCTCCATCAAGTATACCTCCACATCGAGGCGTTCCATCAAGCTGGCTTCATCGGTGAAGGCAGCATCATAGGTGAGCTCAAAGCCCCTGCGCAACAGATCGGCGCGAAAGCACTGCGGCGTTTGCACCAGCCTCAACGTCGAACGATCGACGGGGTAGCTCTTGTCGCCCTCAAGTTCGCGCACGGACGAATGGATCGGCACCACGGGTATCGCCACGCCATGTTCCTCTGCTGCTCTGAAACAGCAGTCGATCAGCTCAACGCTCACCAGCGGCCGAACGCCGTCATGCACTGCGACCAGTCCATCATGCTTCACATGGGCAAGCCCGTTGCTAACGGAATGGAAGCGCTCTTCACCACCTGATACCACTTGATGCTCCACCAGAAAGTGGTGACCGATACAGAGCGCCTTCCAGATGTTGATCTGTGCTTCCGGCAATACCACGATGATCGGCATCGCGGGATCAAAGCGATGGAAGGCTTCGATGGTCCAACACAGCAGCGGCTTGCCTTTCAGCAGGAGAAACTGCTTAGGGATGGGACCGCCCATCCGCTTGCCGCTTCCCCCGGCGACGATGATGGCAGAGCGGAGCATCGGAACTTGATTACGAATCGCTTCGTCGCTACCAGCTTCAAGCATGGCGGAGCGCAGTGTCGGGACTTGATTACAGATCGCTTCGTCGCGGAGCCTCCTCCCGACTAATCGAGGATGAGCATCGCGTCGCCGTAGCTGTAGAAGCGGTACTTCTCCTTCAGAGCCACTTTGTAGGCGTTTATGACATTGTCGTAACCACCGAATGCCGCCACCATCATGAGCAAGGTGCTCTCCGGCATATGGAAGTTGGTGACCATGCGGTTGGCGATGCTGAAGTCGTAGGGCGGGAAGATGAACTTGTTCGTCCAGCCGTTGTAAGGCTTCATACGGTCATCGGTGCTCACGCTGCTCTCGATGGCACGCATGGTAGTGGTACCCACGCAGCACACGTTCTTCTTGCGCTCCTTGCTCTTGTTCACGATATCGCAGGCCTCCTGGGTGATCAGCACTTGCTCGCTGTCCATCTTGTGCTTGGTGAGGTCCTCCACTTCCACCGGACGGAAAGTACCGAGGCCGATGTGCAGGGTAACGCCGGAGAAGTGGATGCCTTTCAGCTCCATACGCTTCATCAGCTCGCGGCTGAAGTGCAGGCCCGCTGTGGGTGCGGCCACGGCCCCTTCGTGCTGTGCATAGATCGTCTGGTAGCGTTCTGCGTCGCTCTCTTCCGTCTCGCGCTTGATGTAGTGTGGGAGCGGTGTTTCGCCCATGGCGGTGATCGTCGCCTTGAACTCCTCGTAGGTACCGTCGAACAGGAATCGCAGCGTGCGACCACGGCTGGTGGTATTGTCGATCACTTCAGCGACGAGCTCATCGTCCTTGCCGAAGTAGAGCTTGTTGCCGATGCGGATCTTGCGGGCGGGGTCCACCACCACGTCCCACAGCAGGCTGTCGCGATTCAGTTCGCGCAACAGGAACACTTCGATCTTGGCACCGGTCTTCTCCTTATTGCCCCACATGCGGGCGGGGAACACCTTCGTGTCGTTCACGATAAAGGTGTCGCCCTCATCGAAATAGCTGATGATGTCCTTGAACTTCTTGTGCTCGATCTTGCCCGTTTTGCGGTGCAGGATCATCAGTTTGCTGCCATCGCGGTCCTTGGTGGGATAAAGGGCGATCTGTTCTTTGGGGACGTCGAACTTGAATGCGGTGAGCTTCATGAAAAGGTCGGGCTTACAGGCCCGTTCTGGTTTTGGGGGGCCGAAGATAGGTCGAACATCAAGGGAACGTTAAGTGTTGTGAACGTCAGTGGTTTGACGCCCTTTCGCCCATTCATCAAGCCAAACAGACCACTGTTCCACCGTCCGCGCATCAGAGACCAAGAGCGATCCGCTCCGCGTGCGCCTGAGCCCGCTGAGGTGAGCGCCGCAACCCAGCGCTTGGCCGATGTCGTGGGCGAGTGAACGGATGTAGGTTCCCTTGCCGCATGCCACACGCAGATGAAGATCACGACCGGTAATTCCCAGGAGTTCCAGCGCATCAATGCGCACGGGCACCAACGCCATTTCCACGGGTTCACCCCAGCGGGAAAGTTTGTAGCCGCGTTCCCCTTGGAAGCGCTTGGCGGAGAAATTCGGTGGCCGTTGTTGGATATCACCACCGAACGCAGCGAGCGCACTTCGGACATCGGCTTCTGTGATGTGTTCCCATGGCTGTGACTCTATTGCCGGCGTTTCCGCATCGTAGCTGGCCGTGGTTTCGCCCAAGCGGACGGTAGCGAGGTATTCCTTGTCCTGACCCGTGAGTTCGGGCAGGCTCTTGGTCATCTTTCCGGTACCGATAATGAGCAGGCCAGTAGCCAATGGGTCAAGAGTTCCCGCATGGCCGATCTTCACCTTGTGCCCACAGAGTTTGCGCAAGGCACCGCGCAATTTGGCCACCACGTTGAAGCTCGTCCAGGTGAGCGGCTTGTCCACCAGCAGGATGGCACCGGCCTCAGGGTCGAGCACTTCCATGCTCACATGATCCGCAGGTCCACGCCCGCGTAGAGCAGCACCAACAAGAGCGCACCCAGGCCGATGCGGTACCAGCCGAAAAGCCCGAAGCCGTGCTTGTTCAGGAAGCCCACGAAGCCCCGGATAGCGAGGATCGCCACGAGGAACGCCACCACATTTCCGATGGCAAAAAGCTTGACCTGTTCACCGGAGAACGTGCCGCCATCTTGGTGATAGTCCCACAAGCCCTTGGCCGTGGCAGCGAACATCGTGGGCACGGCGAGCAGGAAAGAGAACTCTGCAGCCTGTTTACGGGAGAGTTTCCGCGTGAGCCCACCGACAATGGTGGCGGCGCTGCGGCTTACACCGGGGATCATGGCGATGACTTGGAAGCACCCGATGAAGAAGGCGTCCTTCCAGTCCATCGGTTCGGCGCGGTCCTCGTTGCCGTGTGGGAAAAGCCGGTTTATGAAGAGCAGCAGGATGCCTCCGATGAACAGCGCTGCCGCCACAACGCCGATGCTCTCCATCATGTGGTCGATAGCCTTCTTCAATAGCAACCCGCCGATGGCCGCCGGGATGAAGCCCACGACCAACAACGGATACGTACTGAACCCCTGGAAGAAGCGCCGCCAGTAGAGCACCACAACGCTGAGGATCGCACCGAACTGGATACCTACGGTGAAGAGTTTGACAAAATCGTTTTGCGCTATACCCATCAGGCTGCTGCCGATGATCATGTGCCCCGTGCTGCTGACCGGGAGGAACTCGGTGAGGCCCTCGATGATCGCGAGGAGGATGGCTTGAAGCGCGGTCATACGGTCTTAGAAACGCATCCATGAACGCGAACTTCCCGGAAGGAGCGCGAAGAAAAGATCATTCCTGTGCCGGATCCGCCCAGCGAAATGTCGGAGTTCAAGACCCGGCCTTGGGCTTCTTCATGATGGCATAAACCACGAAAAGGTAACCGACGATGCAGACGATCGGCGCAACGGTGATGCGCCGGTGGCTGAAGATCTCCTCCGCGTTGAAGACGTTCGGGTCGCCGCTGCCACCGCCGGCCATGAGCATGTAGCCCAGGATCACGATGCCGATGCCGATGAGCAGCAATCGGTAATTGAGGCGGGTGAAGGCCAATTCGTTCTCGCGTGCGTCTGCCATGGTCGTGGGTCAGTTCGTGGTAAGCGCTCCAAAAATGGCGCATTTCATCTGCGCCATCGGCGAAATTTGCGAACGCATTCCCTTTCTTTTGTGGTCCAGTCGGTGTTCGGCTCTCAGCTCCAATTGAGTTCATCCGTGTTCATCCGCAGGTAGCGGCGCACGGCGAACCACGTGGACAGCAAAGAAATGGCAAGGCCAAGGAAGATCACCCCCCCGAAGATCAGGGCGAGCATGGGCGCGTCCGTCGGATCGCGCAGGTCGGGCATGTAGCGCATCAGCACCTGGATCAGTCCCGCCAATAGGCCGATGGCCAGCACCGAGGCCACGATGCCCTGCCAGAGACTTCCCGCCAGGAACGGCTTCTTGATGAACCAGCCTGTGGCCCCCACCAGATACATGGTACGGATGAGGAAGCGCTTGCTGTAGATGGCCAAGCGGATGGTATTGTTGATGAGCGCCACGGCAATGAAAAGCAGCAGCACACTGAAGCCTGCCAAGGCCAGCCGCAGTTTGTTCATGTTGGCGTGCATGTTCTCCACCGTGGTCGCGTTGTAGAAGACCTTGTCCACATTGGGCATCTGGTGAACGTGTTCCACGATCCACTTCAGGCTGTCCGGGTGGGCGTACACCTCCGTCACTTTCAGTTCGATGGAAGGCTGAAGAGTGTTCTCGGTAAGCGGCCCCAGGAAATCGGCACCCAGTTTCTTCTCCAAACGGGCCGCAGCGGAATCCGGCGTTACGTAGGTCACCGAGCGGGTGAAAGCCTCTTGTTCCAGCTTTTTGGTCATTCGCATGATGGCCATCTCCTGGGTCTCCCGTTTCAGGTAGATGTCCACCTGCACATGGTCCTTCAGGTACTTCTCGATCTTCCGGGCGTTGAGCAGCAAGTAGCCGAGTGTGCCGAGCATCACCAGCACCAGACTGATGCCGATCACCGTGCCCACGTTGCTCGAACGCGTGCGGGCTTTGAAATGGCGGTCCACTCCCATGCGGGGCCGAATCTATCGGTGCGGACGACTGAGCCTGAGCGGTCCAGGAACGTGTTGTCAGTTGTTGGTTGTCAGTTGTCGGGCTTCCGACGGGTCTCCGCTGGGCTGCCTCCGACGAAGCTGCGGGCCCAACGGAGCGAGATCGTCCAACAGCCTTGCACACTCCTTCCACCCAGCCGGACAACCAACAACTGACAACCGACAACCAGCAATAGCTCCCGCTATTTTCGCCCCATGGCCTACGAGCACAAAAGCATCGAGCAGAAGTGGCGGGAGGAGTGGAGGAAGCGCAAGACCTACCGCGCGGAGAACGACACCTCCAAGCCGAAGTACTACGTGCTCGACATGTTCCCCTATCCCAGTGGTGCCGGCCTGCATGTGGGGCACCCGCTCGGCTACATCGCCAGCGACATCGTTTCGCGCTACAAGCGGAGCAAGGGCTACAACGTGCTGCACCCGATGGGCTACGACAGCTTCGGCCTGCCCGCTGAGCAGTATGCCATACAGACCGGTCAGCACCCTGCTGTTACGACCAAGACCAACATTGAAGGTGGCGTCGACAAGAATGGCCAACCGATCGCAGGGTACCGCAATCAATTGGATGGTATGGGTTTCAGCTTCGACTGGGAACGCGAAGTGCGCACCAGCGACCCGGGCTACTACACGTGGACGCAGTGGATCTTCCTTCAACTCTTTGGCAGCTGGTACGATCACGAGCAGGACAAAGCGCGTCCCATCAGCGACCTCAGCGCGCGTTTCGAGCAGAGCGGTTGGAGCGGCGAAGACGGTTGTGCTGTCACCGGCAATGAGGAAGACGAACCCTTGGCCGCCTTTACTGCTGATGAATGGAAAGGCTTCGATGAGAAGCGCCAACAGCAGACGTTGATGCGCTTCCGCCTGGCCTACTTGGGCGAAGCTTGGGTGAATTGGTGCCCGGCACTCGGTACCGTTCTCGCCAATGATGAAGTGAAGGATGGCGTGAGCGAACGCGGTGGTCACCCTGTGGAACGCAAGCGCATGCCGCAGTGGAGCATGCGCATCACGCAGTACGCGCAACGTCTGCTCGATGGGCTCGATACGCTGGACTGGAGCGAGAGCATCAAAGAGGCGCAACGCAATTGGATCGGGCGGAGTGAAGGGGCGACCATCAAATTCTACCTCACCCCTAGCCCCTCTCCCGGGGAGAGGGGGACACACACCGATGAAAGTTCGCCCGACCACTTCCGGAAGACCACGGATCCGGGTACTTGGGCCAGACTCATTGGGCATGCCAAAAGCATGCGGCATACCGCGACGGAAGCCGAGGACAAGCTCTGGCAGGAGATCCGTGGCAACACTACCGGAGGACGCATCCGTCGTCAGCACATCATCGACAACTTCATCGTCGATTTCGTTTCACTTCCGAAGCAGCTCGTCATCGAAGTGGACGGCGATATCCATGACCTCCAAAAAGAGGAGGACGCCGCACGCACAGTTCGTCTTCAAGATCTGGGATTCGAAGTCATCCGCTTCAGAAATGAGGAAGTGATCCAAGACGCGCTCGAAGTCAAACGAAAGATCATCGCGGCCCTCGGAAGCAGACCCGACTTCGCCAAATCAGACGACCTCGCCGATAACGAAGAGGCGCATTCTCCCCTCTCCTCGGGAGAGGGGTCGGGGGTGAGGTCAGAAGAGGGGGAAGGGGGTGAGGTTATTGAAGTCTTCACCACCCGCCCCGATACCATCTTCGGAGTGAGCTTCGTAACGCTTGCACCCGAACACGAACTGATCGAGAAGATCACACCGCCGGAGCGGATGGAGGAAGTGATCGCCTACGTCACCCAAGCGAAGAACCGCAGCGAGCGCGAGCGCATGGCGGATGTGAAGAAGGTGAGCGGAGTGTTCACAGGTGCCTACGTGAAGCATCCGATCACGCACATGGACGTGCCCGTGTGGGTGGGCGACTACGTGCTCGGCGGCTATGGCACCGGCGCGGTGATGGCCGTGCCCGGCGGCGATCAGCGCGATTGGAATTTCGCCACGCACTTCAACATTCCCTTCGTTGCGGTAACGGAAGGCTGGGACATTTCCTCCGGCGCAGATGAAAGCAAGGAGGCCACGCTCGCCAACAGCGTCTTCCTGAACGGAATGAAGGTCGCCGATGCGATCCCGCGCGCCATTCAAGAACTCGAAGCGAAAGGTGTGGGCGACCGCCGCCTCAACTTCCGCTTGCGCGATGCCGCCTTCGGTCGCCAGCGCTACTGGGGCGAGCCGATCCCGATCTACTACAAGGACGGCATCCCCTACCCGCTGCCCGAAAGCGAACTGCCGCTCGTGCTGCCGGAAGTCGACAAGTTCCTGCCTACCGAGGATGGCGAGCCACCACTGGCCCGCGCAACGAATTGGCACTTCGATCCACGCAAGGCGAAAAGTCCCGAAGGTGCGCGCATTCCTCCTCCCCCCCCGGGGGAGGCCGGGTGGGGGTACGAAACCACCACCATGCCCGGTTGGGCTGGCAGCAGCTGGTACTTCCTGCGCTACATGGATCCGGGTAACAAAGAGCGCTTCGCTTCACCGGAAGCCATCAACTACTGGCAGCAGGTGGACCTGTACGTCGGCGGCAGCGAGCACGCCACCGGCCACCTGCTCTACTTCCGCTTCTGGACCAAGTTCCTCAAAGACCGCGGCTGGTTGCCCTTTGATGAGCCCGCGAAGAAGCTGGTGAATCAGGGGATGATACAGGGTGTGTCAGCCATTTTGCCGATGGCAGGTGAGGTTACGTGGTCCTTACCCTCTCCCCAAGGAACAGACACAATAGTGAAACACGACCCATTGCTCTTCGTGTCTTGGGATGTGCTCACCAGTAATGATGATCAAGCGACTTTCCTCTGGACAGCCGAGAGACTTCTTACGCCGGGGGAAAGAGGACGAGTGACAGGATACATAACAGAAAGTGGACGGCTGCCTGGTCTAGCCATTTCGGGTAGCGGAACAGTGCGCAACGTTCCGCTTGATTTCGTTGACGAAAGGAACTCGCTAGATGTCGAGGCATACAAAAGATGGAAAGGTGAATCTGAGGTGAAGAATTTCACATTTCAGTATAACGAGAAGGGGGAGTTCAAATGTGAGAGAGTTCCCGAGAAGATGTCCAAGTCCAAACTCAATGTCGTCAACCCCGACGACATCATCTCGAAGTACGGGGCGGACACTTTGCGGCTGTATGAGATGTTCCTCGGCCCCATCGAGCAGAGCAAGCCGTGGGACACGAACGGCATCGAAGGCACCAGCCGCTTCCTGAAGAAATTCTGGAATCTCTTCCATAGTGATAGTGCTCGCGCCTCGACTGCGCTCGGCGTGACAGAACAAGGGGAGGATGGAATCCGCGTAAGCGATGAAGCTCCAACGAAAGAAGAACTGAAGGTCCTGCACGCCACATTGAAAAAGGTGGAAGAGGACATCGACAAGCTAAGCTTCAACACGAGCGTGAGCCAGTTCATGATCGCAGTGAACGGCCTGCAAGAACTGAAGTGCAACAAACGCGCGGTGCTGGAGCCGCTCACCATTGCCCTCGCGCCTTTCGCGCCGCACATCGCTGAAGAGCTGTGGGAGAAGCTCGGTCACACCGAGAGCATCACCACCGCCGCGTGGCCGAAGTGGGACGAGCAATACCTGGTAGAGGACAACTTCAGCTACCCGATCAGCTTCAACGGCAAGACGCGCATGATGATCGACTTCCCCATCGCCCTGAGCAAGGAAGAAGTGGAAGCGCAGGTGCTCGCCAACCCCGAAGTGCAGCAGCGCCTAGAGGGCAAAGCGCCGAAAAAGGTGATCGTGGTTCCCAAGCGCATCGTTAACATCGTGGTATGAAGCCGGACGTCCGCTTGGCCCACCTTCATACAGCTCTGCATTCCTCCCTCCCCCCCGGGGAGGGCCGGGGTGGGGTGCATTCCTCCCTCCCCACCGAAGAGCGCCGGGGTGGGGTGCATTCCTCCCTCCCCACCGAAGAGGTATGGGG
>JANOPI010000173.1:0-7913 GCA_031421755.1 Flavobacteriales bacterium
CGCACCGCGGAGATCGCCGTGAATACCCGTTTCGCTTACCGCGAGAAGTTCGTGAGCGGCACCTTCCGTCGCGTGAGCCTCGGCACCAGCTATCCCGCGATCGAACTGCACAGCGCCTTCGGTGTGCCGAGCCTGTTGAACAGCGATCATGCGTATGAGAAACTCGTCCTGCGCATCAGCCAGCGCGTACCCACAGGGGCGTTCGGCAATCTGCGCTACGCCGTGGAGGGTGGCCGCATCTGGGGAACCTTGCCGTATCCGCTGCTCATCGTGCATCCGGGGAATGAGACCTTCTATTATGACGACGGTGCGTACAACACGATGAACTTCTTCGAATTCATCAGCGATAGGTATTCCAGCGTCTGGCTGGAGCAGCATTTCGATGGTTACTTCCTTAACAGGATCCCGCTCTTCCGCAAGCTGAAATTCCGCGAAGTGATCGGGGCGAAAGCCCTGTTGGGGGATCTCGCCGGCAAACATTCCAACGAGTTGATCCTGCCGGACCTCATGCGCAAGCTCGGAGCTGAACCGTTCGTGGAGGCCAGCGCAGGGCTCGAGAACATCCTGAAGGTGCTGCGTGTGGACGGCGTTTGGCGGCTTACCTACCGCGACTCGCCCCGCGCCACCAACTTCGCCCTCCGCATGAAGCTGACCATCAACTTCTGATGCTGCGCGCAGAGGATCTCGTGAAGCGTTACAAGGGCCGCACCGTGGTGGGCGGCGTAAGCGTGCAGGTGGAGCAGGGCGAGATCGTTGGACTGCTCGGGCCCAACGGGGCGGGCAAGACCACCACCTTCTATATGGTCACTGGACTCGTCAAGCCGAACGAAGGCAAGGTATTCCTGGACGAGAGGCAGATCACCCGACTGCCTATGTACAAGCGCGCACAGCTCGGGATCGGATACCTGCCCCAAGAGGCCAGCGTGTTCCGCAAGCTCAGCGTAGAGGACAATATCCGTGCGATCCTGGAGACCACGAAGCTGAGCAGGACGCAACAGACGGACAAGCTGGAGCAACTGATCTCCGAGTTCAGCCTCAACCATGTGCGCACCAACATGGGCGACGTGCTCAGCGGTGGTGAACGCCGCCGCACCGAGATCGCGCGTGCTCTGGCCACCGAGCCCAAATTCATCCTGCTGGACGAGCCATTCGCCGGGGTGGACCCGATCGCCGTGGAGGACATCCAAGGTATCGTGTACCAACTGAAGAAGCGCAACATCGGTGTCCTCATCACCGATCACAACGTGCAGGAGACCTTGTCCATAACCGATCGCGCCTACCTGCTCTTCGAAGGGAAGATCCTGAAACAGGGGACCGCGGAAGAACTCGCCGCGGATGAGCAGGTGCGCAAGGTCTACCTCGGACAGAACTTCGAGTTGCGCCGCGCGAAACAGTAGCGGACCCGGGAACGCGACCGCCAGATCCGCGATGCGGGGAACGCCAGTACACGAACAGATCGCCGGCGGCTCCCACGAGCGCATCTTCGGGCTGGACGTGATGCGCGCAATGGCCATAGCCCTGGTGGTCTTCGCGCACAGTTCTTCCCTCATGTCGTCATCCGAGAGAAATACATGCTGGTTTCCGAGGATCGATGGCGTAGACCTCTTTTTCGTTCTCAGTGGGTTCCTCGTCGGGGGACTTCTGTTGCGCGCGCCCTTGCGGGGTGCTGAAGCATGGCCTCGCCATCTGCTGGATTTCTGGCAGCGACGGTGGCTCCGCACACTTCCGAATTACTTCCTGTTCCTGCTGATCAATATCCTGCTCTTGCACTGGGGCATCGCACCGGGCATGCTCAGCAAGGCCACTGTCGCTTACGTCGTGTTCCTGCAGAATTTCCATGTGCCGCTCGATCTCTTCTTCTGGGAATCCTGGTCGCTGGCCGTGGAGGAGTGGTTCTACCTCACATTCCCTTTGCTGCTCACGGGTTTGGTCGTTATTGCTCGGGTCCGATCCAGCAGAGCCTTCCTCGTCACTGCACTTGTCTTCTGTGCAGTGCCCATCCTTGCGCGCATCGGAGCGCTCCACCCGGTGACCACAGCAGCGGAACTCGATCTGTTCGTTCGCAAAATGGTGAGCACCCGCCTCGATGCGATCGGGATCGGTGCGCTGGCGGCCTGGGTGCTGAATGCGTTTCCCCTCGTGTGGAAACGGAGCCGTTGGCCGCTTTTCATCGTGGGCCTTTTGGTGTTGATCGTTGCGTCAGAACATCGGCCAGCTCCGAACGATCCACTGCTCACCGCATTGTATTTCTCATTGGTCCCGCTGAGTATCGGCTGTCTTTTGCCACTCTTGTCCAACTGGCGGTCTGGCCATCCCCTCACTCGACCGATCGTGCTCGTGAGCCGGACCGCCTATGCGCTTTACCTCGTCCACATGCCCGTGTTCTATCTGCTCCAGCACTGGGTAGAGGTCCTGCCCACCCCAGGCGTGGTACTTACCATTTCGTATTGGACCGTTTGCCTGCTCATTTCCACCGTGGTGCTGCACACCGTGGAACTGCCCTTCATGCGGTTGCGGGACCGTGTCGGCCTGCGCATTCGCAAAGCCGATCAACGCGCACTCACGCCTCCGTAACGGAGAAACTGTACTTCTCCATGATGAGGTTGGCCAGCAGCTTCTTGCAGGCCTCATCCACCTTGGCTTCGGCCGTTTTCTTGTCGGCAGCGGAAACTTCCAGCGTGATGTGCTTGCCGATGCGCACCCCGGTGATCTCCGGCAATCCGAGGTTGTTCATGCTGCCGCTAACGGCCTTGCCCTGCGGATCCAGCAGGTTGTCGTGCGGCATAACGTCGATGTTGGCTTTGTAGGTCTTCATGGTTGAATGCGTTCACCGCCAAGACGCCACGAACGCCAAGGGGGCGCAACGTTGTTGTTGCGTGCCGAAAGCCGTTGCGTGCGTGGCGTCGTGGCGGTTCAATGGGCTTTTGGGAAGAGCTTGCCCCACAGCGGGCTCAGCAGGTAGATGATCAGGATCAAAGGAACGGCGAGGATGCCGTAGAGCAAAGCGAGCACCGCCCCGATGCCGATCAGCAGGAAGATCACCTCGTTGCCCTTCCAGCCCTTGTGCTTGAATTTCAGACCGGGGAGGGGGAGTTCGGAGAGCATGAGTACGGCCAATACGGATGCGGTCGCAAGGGCCGTGGTGGGCCTCATTGTGAAGTACTGCGCGAACAACAGCTGGAGGTTTGATGCCCCAGGTCCGGGATGGACCATTCCACTCCCCACGATCAGAGGGACACTTGCCCAGAACAGGGCATTCGCCGGCGTGGCCAAACCAAGGAATCCATGCGTCTGTCGCGTATCGATGTTGAACTTGGCAAGTCGCCAAGCGGAGGCGACGATAATTATGAGTGCTATCGTTTGGATGGTGAGGGATGACCGGCTCGCGCCGGAAAATCCGAGAAAGACACCATCCTCACGGGACCATGTCGTTCCTTGTTGAAAGGCGAAATACATGAGCATGGCCGGCGCCACCCCAAAACTCACCATGTCCGCCAGACTGTCCAGTTGAGCGCCCAGTGGCGTTCCCCCACCCATGGCCCGGGCCGCCAGCCCATCGAACACGTCAAAGACCGCCGCCAAGAACACAAGCCCACACGCGATCGTTAGCTGACCTTGGGAAGCCAGCAGGATGGACGCTGTTCCGCAGCCTAGGTTCGCCGTGGTGAGCAGGTCAGGAAGTCGGGGAAAGCGGGCCAATCGGTTGGTAAGCAGGGCCGAAGAGCGCTTCGGCGGCGCGCGAAGTTGGGATAAATTCGGCGCAATAAAGGAGGCCACCCTCTGTTAGATGATGCGTCAATACGCGGACGAATGAAGACCACCGGATCGAAGGGAGTGAAATGCGCGCTGATCGCAGCGGCTATGCTGTTCATCAACGGCACTGGCTTGGCGCAGGACGCGCCCAAATACAGCAACGAGTTCCTCGCCATCGGCGTGGGTGCCCGCGCCCTCGGAATGGGCTACGCCTATACCGCCGCAGTGAACGATGTGACCAGCGGCTACTGGAACCCCGCAGGCCTACTGGGCATCAGGGGCGATCTGCAGGTGGGCGCCATGCACAGCGAGTATTTCGCAGGCATCGCCAAGTATGATTACATCGGCATCGGCAAGGCCATCGATTCCTCCAGCGCCATCAGCTTCTCGGTGATCCGTTTCGGGGTGGACAACATCCCCAACACCACCGATCTCATCGACGCGAACGGCAACCTGGATTACGACCGCATCACCACCTTCACCGCGGCCGACCATGCCTTCCTGATCAGCTATGCCCGCAAACTGAAGATCCCCGGCTTGCGTGTAGGCGCGAACGCCAAGATCATCTACCGCAAGGTCGGGCCCTTCGCCAAAGCTTGGGGGTTCGGCCTGGATGCCGGTGCCCAGTATGACAAAGGCAAGTGGCGGTTGAGCGCGATGGCCCGGGACGTTACCAGCACGTTCAACGCGTGGAGCTACACCTTGGATCAGCGCACGCTCGATGTGTTCGCGCAGACCGGGAATGAGATCCCCGTGAACGGCGTAGAGGTGACGCTGCCGCGCCTGGTGCTGGGTGTCGCGCGCGAATTCCGCTTCTCCAGCAAGCTCGGCCTCATCGCCGCCCTCGACCTGGAGAATACCTTCGATGGAAAGCGGAACACTGTGCTGGCCTCTGACCTGTGGAGCGCCGATCCCCGCATGGGCATCGAACTGGGGTATGCGGGCGTGGTATTCGTCCGCGCAGGGATCAACAACCTGCAATACGTGAAGGAGATCGATGGCCAACAGACCATTGACTTCCAGCCCAACGTAGGCGTGGGCCTGAAGATCAAGAGCGTGGTGCTGGACTACGCCCTCACCAACATCGGCAGCACTGGAGTGGCACTTTACTCCAACGTCTTCTCCCTGCGCTTTGACCTCTTCAAACCCAAAGCCACATGAAGCGACCGCTACTCCTGTTGTTCTTGGTCTTTGTATTTGCCCGTGCGAACGCACAGCAGACCTACGGCAACGAGTGGATCGACTACGATCAACGCTACTGGGCATTCTGGGTGGGCGTGGACCAGTACGGCGACCCCTTCGAAGGTCTTTGGCGGATCGACAGCGCCACCTTGGCGAATGCCGGATTCCCGGTTTCCACTACCGATGCGCGGGCGATCCAGGTCTTCGGGCGTGAACGCCAAGTAGACATCTGCTTCCCCGGCGACTCCGATGGCGTTTTCAATGGTACCGACTTCATCGAATTTTTCGTGCCACGCAATGATGCTTGGCTCGATACCGCGCTTTGGGATACGCCAGTCAACATCAACAACCCCCATTTCTCCGCGATCGGGGATAGTCTGCAGTATTTCATCACCATCGGTGATCCCGCACTGAGCAAGCGCGTGCTCTTCCAAGGCCCCGGCGATTGGGCCGCGCTGCCCGTGATCGAGGACTGGTATTGGGCAGAGTCCATCCTCCAGCCAAGCCCGTTCTCCGGAATGACCTACAAGCGGGGACGCCGAGACCCCTTCGGCACCACGACCTCCTACATGAGCGATGGGGAGGGATTTACCTTCAATGATTACGTGAACGATGGAGGTGGACAGAACCAGAATGATGGACCCTTCACCGAGGGTGTGGCCACGAATTGGCCTTGGTTGGACCCGGCAGCCCCGCCGCTGAAACTTACCGTCGTGGTGCAAGGAGCGAACTCGGCGAGCAACGGCGGGACCTTGGACCACAACCTGCACATTTCCGCAGGTATCGCTCCCTATATTGTCGAGGCCGATGCGAGCTGGAGCGCCGAGAAGACCATCCGATTGCAGATGGAGATCCCCGCTGGGGGGTATACCCACCCGACCCTGTACGTAAACGTCGAATTGCCGCATAGCCTTCAAGGCCTACAATCCGACTATCCCGATCGCCAAGCCTTGGCCTACATGCGCGCGGAGTACCCGCACGCCATCGGTGACGGTACGTTCCCCACGGTTTTCCACCGCATGCGTTTCCCGAACGATGGCGCGGACATCCGCATACAGACTTACATGAACTGGGATCCGGTATTCTATGTCTTCGGGGATACCGTGCGCCGAATAACCACTGAACTCGCCAACGGTGGTTGGAAGAACTGTCGCCTGCCCGCCACACCCGGAAGTGATGAAACGCGTGCCTTCCTTACGGGCACCGCTTACATCCGCCCCGTTGACAGTCTGTTCGCCGTGAACGGATCGGGCTATTTCAATGACCATGGTGCGGTGAACACGGACAGCGCGCTGATCATCGTGACACACCCCACGCTGATGAACGGTGCCCTGCAATACGCCCAGTACCGCGAGCAGCCGGACAACCACAACCAGTATAATACCGTGGTAGCGGACGTGCGCGAATTGTACCAGCAGTTCGGTGGTGGTATCCTGCGCCATCCGGTGGCCATCCGTCGCTTCGTGAAGAATCTGTTGGACCGCTACGAGACCCCGCCGCAAGGACTCTTCCTCATCGGTAAGGCGACCCAATCCGCAAAGTTCGGCCCGGGCGACCAGTCCGGGTACCGCAGTTCGAACCCGTCCGACTCCACGGTCCGCGAAATGTGCCTTGTGCCTTCCTTCGGTTTCCCGCCGAGCGATGCGCTCTTCACCATGGGACTTTCTGGCAACGCCTGGGACCAGACCATTCCCGTCGGACGGCTTGCCACACGCACCAACCAGCAAGTGGTCGACTACAAGAACAAGGTGCAGGAACTCGAGACCCAGCAGCAAGTGCCCGCCGCGTGGATGAAGAATGTCCTCCACTTCCGCGGGGGCTTCACGCCAAGCGAGGAACTCCTCTTCCAAAGCTACCTCTCCAACTATGAGCTGATCGCCGAGGATACCTGCTTCGCCGGCAAGGTCACACAATTCGTGAAGAATCCGGACTTCCTCATTTCGCAGGCCTCCGCTGACAGTGTGTACGACCTGATCGCCGAAGGGGTGACCCTGATGACCTTCTTCGCGCATGCCAGCGGCGGAGGTTTCGACATCAGCATCGACCAGCCGAACAACTACCAATGGAACGGGCGCTATCCCTTCATGATCGGCAACTCGTGCTACACGGGAAACATCCACTTGCCCTCCTCGGTGAGCGGTAGTGAACAGTTCGTGCTTCCCGCCGCAGCTGGTGCCATCGCCTTCTTCGCCTCTATCGATGTCGGCCTTTCCACCCCGCTCGGCTGGATGACCGGCGACTTCTACCGCAGCTTCAGCCGACTCAACTATGGTGGCAGCATCGGCCAGCATATCAAACATGCCGTTGCCTCGGTACTCGATAGCGCGCCGGCCGATGAGATCACCGTAACGGCCACCACACAGCAGTTCACGCTGCACGGCGATCCGACGCTGATCATGAATTCGCCCCTGGAGCCGGATATGGAGATCACCGAGCCTGACGTGCGGGTACTCCCGAACCCGGTGACCGCGGATGTGGACAGCTTTGAAGTACGCGCCACGGTGCGAAACCTGGGCAACGCCTGCCAATGCCCGGCATTCCCCGTGGCCGCATCGCGTCAATTGCCCATCGGCGCATGGCTCGATCCGCAGGTCGAACTGATGGACCTGAACACCTACCAAGATACCGTGTCCTTCACCATGCCCGTGCTAGCGGACAGCGGTGGAACGGGACTGAACCGGTTGGCCGTGAAGGTCGATCGGCAGCAGGGTGGTTTCGGGTTGGTCGATGAATACGAGGACGTCGCCAACAATGAGGTGGAACGCGACCTCTTCATCACCAGCGGCGACCTGATCCCCGTGGATCCATTCAACTTCGCCATCACCCCCGATCCCGCGCCGCTGCTGCAGGCCAGCACGGGTGATCCCTTCGCACCGACACGCACCTACACTTTCCAGATCGACACCATCGACACCTACGACAGCCCGATGCTGGAACAGGGCCAGGTGAGCGCGCCGGGCGGTGTGGTGAGTTGGCAA
>JANOPI010000174.1:0-16524 GCA_031421755.1 Flavobacteriales bacterium
CCTCTTCGGACCTAAACGGTAAGGTCATGCTTGTCAAACGTCTTCGTCCCGCTCCGGCGGTATCCCTGTCCGACATTGAACTTGTGAACGCGTACATCGTGGGTGATGAACACGCCTTCGAAACGCTTTTGCACAGGCACAAGCGAAAAGTATGGTCGCACATCTACCTCATGGTCCGTGATCGGGAGATGACCGAAGACCTGTTCCAGGAGACATTCATCAAGGTGGTGCGCCACCTGAAGGGTGGAAAGTACAACGAGGAGGGCAAATTCCTGCCTTGGGTGATCCGGATCGCCCACAACTTGGTGATCGACCATTTCCGTAGGAACAAGAAGATGCCAACGGTCAGGAGCAACGAGGAACATGATGTGTTCGCAACGCTGTCCCAGCCCGGTCTCAACGTGGAGCAGCGGATGATCAATGTCCAGATCGACGATGATGTACGGAAAATGATCGATCAGCTTCCGGAAGAACAAAGGGATGTGGTGATCATGCGCACTTACTTGAGCATGAGTTTCAAGGAGATCTCGGAGCACACGGATGTCAGCATCAACACGGCACTCGGGCGGATGCGCTACGCCCTCATCAACATGCGCAAACTGATCCAGAAGCATCAGATGCAACTGGAACGGGCCTGACCCTCGCACGGAGGACCGCCCCAGGAACGCCGGCCCGTAAGCCGGCGTTCGTGTTTCCGATAGGCAGGGCAAAACACCGCCGAGGGAAGGGTTGAACCCGATGGACGCGGATCTCTCCGCTGCTGATCCACGTTCATCCTGTCCATCTTCTCCATCGGCGGCCTTCTATCCGGGGGAACTTGTGATTCCTTCACAATACGGGCCGGGGACATCCCGTTCCTACCCTGTGAAGTGAAACCAAACTCCCGTCGCATGACGAATTCTACCCTCCGTAAACGTTCCGTCCGCCGTTCCACGAAGATGCCCCTCGAAGGCCCCCGCCGCTCCACGATCACCGCCCTCTTGAATTTCAGCAAGGCCTTGAAGGTGGTGAACGTGCCTCCATTGGGGCAGGTGGACATCGTTCTCAACTGAATCCGATCCCTGCATTTGTTCAACTGGACCGGTGCAGGGTGTCCGAGTGTATGTGCGGTTATCTTTCGGCAAAGCTCCAGATATGCTTCGCCGTACCTTGATCATCGCGTTCGCGCTTGCTGCTATTGTCGGGGCTCGGGCCCAGTTGACCTTGCTTGACCCTTCCTTCGGCACCGGAGGCGTGACCTTGCTCGATCTGAGCGGCTTCGCCGGTGATCTGGCGGAGGATGTGGGCACGTTGGAGGACGGGCGGATCCTGATCGCGGGAATGCGCAACGGCGATACCGAATCGATGGTGGCCGTGCGGTTGCTTCCCGATGGATCATTGGATCCCAGCTTCGGTGCAGGGGGTGTGGCCGCTGTGAATTTCGGCGGCGACTCGAAAGGGAATGCGTTGGCCGTACAGGCTGATGGTGCCATCGTGGTGGCCGGTCATGTGGAGATACCGGGTGTGTTCGATGATCTGGCCTTCGCGCGCTTTACGGCGGAAGGACAGTTGGATACCACGTTTTCCGGGGATGGCAAACGGGTATTTTCCGGGCCGGGAGCGAACGACGCGATCAATGCGCTGACCATAGCACCCGACGGCCGCATCGTGGCTTCCGGGAAATTTGAAGCGGAAGAACCGGACATGGTCGCTGTGGTGCTCACGCCTGATGGCGAACCCGATGGTTCGTTCTCATCGGATGGGCTGTTCAGCACCACGGACCACACCGGGGAATTGGCCGAGACCCATGTGTTGCGAGCGGATGGCCGCTTGGTGCTTTGCGGCGCGCTTCGCCTGATGTTCCCGGATGCGGACATGGCCATGCTCCAGCTCACGCCCGATGGATCACCGGATCCGGCGTTCGGCGCGGCGGGACTGTTCCGGCCGGAAGAAGCCGTCACCGTATCGGTGGTCAACTCCGCGATCGAACTTGTGGATGGACGGATACTGATCACTGGTCGGCGGTATTTCCCCGGGAGCGGATCACAGGAGGTTTTCACTGGCCGCATCACAACGGAAGGAGCGTGGGACCTGAGTTACGGTACGGGCGGTCGGTCTTTTCTGCCGTTGGGCATCGGGAACAGCGGCTCGGTGCGTGACATGGTGCTGCTGCCTGATGGCAAGGCGCTGGTGGCGGTGGATGTCCTGAACGGATCCAGCGCCTCGGTGATGGCGCTGCGTGTACTGCCGGATGGTGGTCTGGACAACACCTTCGGGATGGATGGCAGGGTGCAGATGCCCTGTCCGGGCGACGGATGCAGCGCACGATCCATGGCCTTGGATGCCGAAGATCGGGTAGTAGTGGCGGGGTACTACAGCAGCAGCGACGGCACACATATCATGGTGATGCGGTGGCTGCCTGAAGCCTCGGGGGTGGGCCTTCCGGAAGCGGCTGGTCCATCGGGATACCAGGTGTACCCCATACCGACCGCCGGTGAATTGCGACTGCTCCGCGGTGCGGCTGAAGCCACTCCCCATCGCGCCGAACTGGTGGATGTGCTGGGCCGCACCGTGTGCATGTTCAACAAGGACGACCTGCAGAAGGAGTTTCTCATGATCCCTGCCACCGTCGTAGAAGGGACCTATGTATTACGGATCGATACATCCGCCGGGGTAGCTGGCATACCCGTGGTGGTGCGCCGTTGAAGAAGGGGTGGTTCACACAACCACCAAGATGCGCTTCGGTTCCAGCCGGAACTTCACTTCAGTGCCGATCACGACCGGTTCCCCATCGAGGTGAGCGAGTTCCCCGGATTGGTGTACCGTGGCTTCACGCGCGACGATGGTCCTGATGTGCCGGCTCTTGTCCGCCCTGCCCGTGTACACGTCAAAGAACGCCTTCAATAAGGGGAAGAAGGAAGGTTTGCTTACGCACTGCAATTCGGCGAGTCCATCGTCGGGCGCGGAACCGGGGCTGATCGCCACACCGTTGCCGAACTCGCGCGTGTTGGCGAATACGAGCATCAGCACATGGCATTCGATCGTCTCGTTGTTGGCCTTCACCACCACGCGCATGGGCTTAGCACCGAGGATCTCCTTCAGCGTTATGCGCATGTAATTCCACATGCCGCGCCCCTTGCTGCGGTCGAACTCGTGCGCCACACGCGCGTCGAATCCGATGCCCGCCGTGCCCAGAAAGAGATGCTCATTGAGGTAGCAGACGTCCATCGGTCTGGCCGTGCCAGTGAATGCGCGGTGCAGCGCTTGATCCGGTTTCAACGGTAGCTTCTGAGAACGTGCGTATCCGTTCCCGGAGCCCATCGATACGATACCGAGCGGCACGTTCGTCCCGATCAGGCCGGCCGCGATGGCGTTCAAGGTCCCATCACCGCCCACGCTGATCACGCGGTCCTGTCCGGCGGCCACGGCCTGCTGCGCGAGCTGGGTGCCATGTCCGGGACCATCGATCACGTTCACGGTGAGTTGTACGCCGAGTTCCGCAGCTATCGCGAGCGCGGTCTCCCGCACGCTCAGGGCGCGCTTCTTCCCACTGCGTGGGTTCAGGATCAACGTGGCGCGCATCAAGATCTGTGTGTATCCATGTCCATCAGTGTGGATCCGTGGTTGCCTTGCGTATCCGCCGCAAGCAGCTCATCGTTGCCTCACCACCATGTCGCGCTTGGACAAATGTGCGGTGAACTGCTGGATGGCCGCTTGCAATTGGACGTGTCCGGTCATCAGGTCGAATGCGTTCGGAATGGTCTTCTCTTCCGGTTTCCACGAACTGCCGATACCGTCATGCCAGAGTATGCGGTCACCATCGCTCCGCAATTGGGCCCGCGGCGTTACGATCAGCCACGTTGCGCTGCCTTCGTTAACCGCTGCGGGTGGGCGTTCCAAACGGAGCGTGCTGCTGCCGAAAGCGAAGAACGGTTCGTCATGGCCGATCAGGTCCAACACAGTGGGCAGGATGTCGATCTGCTGCGTGGTGCGCGCGTCCATGAGGGGCGCGATGGATCCTGGCATGTAGTAGACCAGCGGGATCCAGAAGTCGTAGGCCGATCCGCTCTGTTCGCCGTTGCGCTCGAGGTCGGCCGTATGATCGGCGGTGATCACGAACAGCGTGTTCTTGAACCAGGGCATGTTCCGTGCTGTGGTGAAGAACTCGCGCAGGGCATTGTCCGCATACTTCAATGTAGGGTGGATGGTGAGCGCACCTCCCTTGAAGCGTTCCGCGTCCACCGGGTCCAAGTGGTAAGGGTGGTGCGAACTGAGCGTGAAGACGGTACTGAAGAACGGTTGCTTCTCCCTGTTGAGTTCCTCGGCGAAGAACTGCAGATAGGGCTGATCGCGGATACCCCAAACGCCATCGTCATCATCGGGGTCGGCGTATTCATCCCGGCCTGAATAGCGTTGGTACCCGGCCGAGCGGGCGAAGGCATCGAAGCCCATGGTGCCGTTGTGGCCACCGTGGTAAAAGCTGGTGCTGTAGCCTTTTGCGGCGAGCACGTTGGGCAAGGAAGTGAACGGTGCGTCCGCATACGGCGATGTGATGAAGGCTTCTTCCATCATTTTGGGCATACTGGCCACGATCGCCGGGAGCCCATCAACGCTTCGGCGACCGTTGGCGTGGGCCTGGGAGTAGCACAGCCCGTTCGCCATCAGGGAATCGAGGAAGGGCATGTAGGTGGGCCTGCCGTCATTCAACAGCCCGCTGTAAGTAGCACTGAAACTCTCCAGGATGATCACCACCACGTTGGGCGCACCGTTCGCAGGGTCCGTTCCGGGGCGCACCAGGCGGGTGTCTCCGTAGTGATGGTGTACCGGCCAAACACGGTCGGCCTCGGACTGCGGCATGAAGATGCGCTCTTCGATCATCGGCTTCCCGATGCTGGTCATCACGGTGAAGGGGGAGTTCAGCACCAGCGGCATGTACGCAGGTGGAGCGTAGGCACTGGCATCCAACACGGCCAAGGGCATGTACTGCACTCCTCCGCGAGAGCAGAGCGCAGTGATCACCACCAGGCTGATGCGCCACAGCCACCATGGTTTCGCCGCGGTATCCGGCCAGCGCTTCGCGGCCCAGCGGTAGCCCATGTGAGCCACCGTGATGGACGCGAAGAAGATGAGGACCACGTACCAGAAGTCCTTCGCGAAGACCGGTGCGAGGTGCGCCAGATCATCGCCCCCACTGGCGATGCCGAACAGGTCCGCTGTGCTGCGTTTCAAGGTGAACTTGTAGTACTCCAGGTCCGTGCAATTCAAGAAGAAACAGACTACCGTGCTCAGGTGGAAGAGCCCTATTTGGATCTTGTGGAGCCAACCCTTTACTGCAGGCATCACCAGCAAGCTCACCGTCCACGGCAGGAAGAGCCAGGCGATCGCACTGGCGTCGAAGCGCAGGCCCCCGATGAAGGCGCTGATGGGCGGACCAGTAAAGCTGTCCCGGTTAAGCAGGTAGAACAGCACACGCTGCGCCGAGAAGATGAGCGCCACGATGCCCAACGTGGTCACCACGCGGAACAGCGGGGCGAAACACCTGGAAAGGGAGCTGCCGGACATGCTGGAAGTGCGCGAACCTAACGCAAGGATGCTCCAAGCTATTGGCCGGGACTTGTCAGTATCAGGTTTCACAGGTCGAACCATGGGAAGGGGGCAGGATACCTTTGCGACCCTCACGACGCACATGACCATCGACGCCATCGACAAGAAGCAGCTCGCCTTCGACCGCGGTAAGCTGAGCAACACGGAACTGCTGGACATCTACGAGCACATTCTCCGTCCGCGCCTGATCGAGGAGAAGATGCTGAGCATGCTCCGTCAAGGGAGGATCAGCAAGTGGTTCAGCGGGATCGGGCAGGAAGCCGTGGCCGTAGGCGCGGCGCTCGCCATGCACCCCGATGAGTACATCCTGCCGATGCACCGGAACTTGGGCACGTTCACCTCGCGTGGCATCCCGATGGCGCGGCTCTTCAGTCAGTTCCAAGGGCGCGCGAACGGCTTCACCAAAGGCCGCGACCGCAGCTTTCACTTCGGGACGCAGGAGTACAAGCTCGTCGGGATGATCAGCCACCTCGGTCCGCAGCTCGGCGTGGCCGATGGCATCGCGCTGGCGCACAAGCTGCGCCAAGAGAAGAAGTGTACGCTCGTCTTCACCGGCGATGGTGCCACGAGCGAAGGCGACTTCCACGAGAGCGTGAACACCGCTGCGGTGTGGGACCTTCCCGTGATCATCGTGATCGAGAACAACGGCTACGGACTGAGCACGCCGAGCGACGAGCAGTTCAAGTGCAAGCTGCTTTCGGACAAGGCCATCGGCTACGGTATGGAAAGCCACGTGGTGGCGGGCAACAACATCCTGGACGTGGTACACACGCTGCGCGAAGTGAGCGAGAGCATCCGCGAGAACCCGCGTCCCGTGATCGTGGAATGCATGACTTTCCGGATGCGCGGCCACGAAGAAGCGAGCGGAACGAAGTATGTGCCGCAAGAGCTCTTCGATGAGTGGGAGAAGAAGGATCCCGTGGTGAACTACGAGCGCTGGCTGATGAGCGTCGGCATACTCGGCGCGGCGGAGATGGAAGGCATGCGCAAGAAGATCAAAGGCGAGATCGCGGAAGCCGTGGAGATCGCTTTTGCCGAGCCGCCGATCCCCGTGGATCTGGAGACGGAGTTGCGGGATGTGTATTCCAAACCTGTTGTCAGTTCTCGGTTGTCAGTTGTCGGGTCGGCAGCCGGACAACCAACAACCGACAACAGACAACCGGCTCCCGAGAAGCGCTTCATCGAAGCCATCACGGAAGGAATGCGCGAGAGCATGCGCAAGTTCCCGAACTTGGTGCTCATGGGCCAGGACATCGCCGAGTATGGCGGTGCGTTCAAGGTGACCGATGGCTTCGTGGCGGAGTTCGGCAAGGGCCGCGTGCGCAACACACCGCTTTGCGAGAGCGCGATCCTCGGTGCGGGGCTCGGACTCAGCATCAACGGCATGAAGGCGATGGTGGAGATGCAGTTTGCTGATTTCGTGAGCGAGGGCATGACGCAGATCATCAACAACTACGCGAAGGCGCATTGGCGCTGGGGGCAGAACGCTGATGTCGTTGTTCGCATGCCAACAGGAGCGGGATCAGGGGCAGGGCCCTTCCACAGCCAAAGCAATGAAGCGTGGTTCGTGAAAACACCCGGATTGAAAGTGGTCTATCCTGCTTTCCCGATCGACGCGAAAGGCCTGCTCTGCGCCGCCTTCGCCGATCCCGATCCGGTGATCTACTTCGAGCACAAGAACCTCTACCGCTCGTTGACCGGTCCGGTACCTGATGGCTGGTACACCACGCCCATCGGCGAAGCGGCGCTTCTTCGTGAAGGCAGCGACCTCACCATCATCACCTACGGCATGGGTGTGCATTGGGCCCTCGACGTCCTCAACGCCGCTGTCACCCCGAGCGCAGTCGAGGGGCGCAACATCAGCGTTGACCTGATCGACCTCCGCACCCTGCTCCCTTGGCACAAGGAACTCGTGCTCGAAAGCGTGAAGAAGACCGGGAAAGCCCTCGTGTTGCACGAGGACACGCTCACCTGCGGCATCGGTGGCGAGATCGCCGCGACGATCAACGAGGAGTGCTTCAGCTACCTCGATGCGCCTGTGATGCGCGTAGCCTCCTTGGATACCCCGATCCCATTCGATACAGGCTTGGAACAGCAGTTCCTGGCGAAGGGGAGGTTGAGGGAGGCTGTGGAGAAGTTGATGAGCTTCTGAGCCACTTTGGCCTTCAGCCACCGGATAGGCAAGCTGACGCGCTCGATCGAGCGGGTCGGCACTGGTGAATCACTGGACACGTTCATCCGTCCGGCAACGAGCAAAGAGCTGCGGTTGATCAAGCGTACGGACTGGTTGTTCGACTGGCGCTCTGAGCTGACGCGCAAGGAAAGGCAGGTGTTCGGCCTATGGGCGGTTGACGATCCGGTCTTCCTGCACGGCCTGATCAGCTTGGAGCAACGACCCGGTCATGTCTTCGCCCACCTGATAGAGAGCCATCGGGTGAACAAGGGTCGGGGCAAACTTTACGACGGCGTCCTCGGAAATCTGGTGGCATGGGCTTGTCATCTGTCCTTCAAGACAGGCCACTATGGCGAAATCGTGTTCGACAGCAAAAGTTCTCTTCGCGAACACTATCGTGTAGCGCTCGGGGCTGTCGTACTTTTCGGGAACCGGATGTATGTGCCGGAATCCAAGGCGCAGGAACTGGTTGAACGCTACGCGCGATCATGGCAACACGGAAACTGAGACCGCAAGAGCTCAACGTTGACTTCATCGGTGGGGGACCTGCACCCACGGAGCAGGAGTTCAAGGAGATCAGTGAGGCCATTCGCAAGCGCCGGTTGGCTTGGGAGAAGCGAATGGGACCGAAGCGCCTTGCCGCATTCAGGAAACGCACGAAGGAAATGCTTGAAAAGATCGATGCCAGAGCGCCAAACTCCTACACCAATGCAACCGCCCAAGGTTCTGTTGCGGCAGAGCCAGCAGCCCCTTATCGCCGGAAGCCGACCAAAAAGGTCACAACAAAGAAGAAGTGATGCGCGTGGCCTCCTTGGATACACCGATCCCCTTCGATACGGGATTGGAACAGCAGTTCCTGGCGAAGGGGAGGTTTGCTGCGGCTGTGACGAGGCTGATGGAATTTTGATCTCGCTAGTGTTGAACGGGTATTTTCGGGCTGGCGTTTGTTGAACTCAGCCATGACCATGAATCCCATCACCTTGTTCCGGTCCCTGGTTCTCCTGTTGGCGTTCGCCTACCGGGTTATCGTCGCCTTTGCCCAGATCGGCTTCGCTCCTTACGAGCAGTATTCCGCGACCGTCAACACCCAAGCCCTTGCCTTGGGCGACTTCAATGGCGACGGCCTGGATGATGTGGTGGTCAGCAACTACAACGATCCCCAGCTTTTCATCCACTACAACACGGGGGTCGGACTCGCCGAGGCACCCGTGGTGGAATACTACCAGAGCTGGTCAGCCATGTCCACCCTGTGTGTCGACGACATGAACGGGGATGGGCTGGACGATATCGTACTGGCGGCCAACGCTGCCGTTGGCATCATCTACCAGAACGCGGACCACACGCTGGCGGATGTCACCACGATGGAAGCCACGAGCGGGCCACAGCAGATCGTAACCGGGGACGTGAACAACGACGGACGGGCGGATATCGTGGTCGCGCACTACAACACCAGCGTCATCGACGTGTTCTATCAGGCAGACCCTGGCTTCTTTATGGAGAGCTATCCAAAGCCCACGACCGGTGGATTCACCGAGATCGACATAGGCGATCTGAACGGTGATGGACTGAACGATCTGATCTACCTGCAAGGGATCATTGATGAAAGCCTCAATGTCTATCTCCAGAACGGCCAGGGAACGTTGGAGCCCTTCGTATCCTACGTCCCCTCCATATCCGATGCATACACCCTGAGCGGATGCGAGATCGCTGATCTGAACGGTGATGGCTTGAACGACATCGTTGCCGGCAAGGCGACGAACGTGCCCAACGCCCGGTTGGTCATCTGGCCACAGGATCCGTTAACGCACACCTTCCCATCGAGCTTCGAGCTGGTTACCGAGGACAGCCCGGACGGCCTGAAGGTGAGCGATCTTGATTGTGATGGCGATCCTGAGATCGTGGTCGGCCATTCCGGATGGTCGTCGTTCACCGTCCATTGGCAGGATGGGAACGGAGACTACGGCCCTTATCAGACGTGGGATGTGGAGTATGGGTATTATGGGCCGCAGAGCATAGCACTGCTGGACATCGACGGAGGTGGACGCAAGGATCTTATGCTGGCGAACGGCCAGTCGGGTCTGCTGCTTTGCCGGAACTTGTCGCTACCCGATGGATATGTCAGCGAACTGGTCGGGGTGCAGATCGATACGGTCTTTACGGATACGGTACAGCAGTACAGCGGGTATCCTGGTTATTCCATCGATACGGTGAACTGGGCGGTCATCTATACCGAATACTGGAACAATGTGACGACCACATTGCGCCATGACAGCGTTCGGACGGATTCGACCGTCATCTACTCCGGCGATATCTGTGACAGCGCGTTCCTGGACACCGTGCATCATGTGTACACGGTGTTCTTTGTGCAGCTTTTAGGTATCGATACGGTCCCGATGGTCTCGTACATCGACACGTTGAACATCGGCGTGCCGTCCAGATCGGAACGACCTCCTTTCGCCGCTTATCCGAACCCTTCGGATGGCGTATTGATCGGTTCGGGTGGCGTGGCGGCCGAAGTGGTAGGCTGCTCTTTCGCGCTCTTCGATGCGGACGGCCGATGCCCCATGCGGGGAACAATCGGTTCGTGGCCACTTGAATTGGATCTCGCGCACCTGCCATCCGGCAAGTACTCGCTCCGTATCGCCTCAAAGGCCCGTCCGATAACGTTGACCATTGCCGTCCTGTCACCCCCCTGATCCCGGAGGACCACCGCGACATTTCCGCTCCCTCACGCCATCCGCCCGAGGAACTTCCGCACAGCTGCATTGAACGCCTCCACATCCTCCAGATTTGAGAGGTGCGCAACATCGGGGATCACCACCAGTTCGCTGCCAGGGATCTTCTCCGCCATGGCTTCGCTTTCGCTTGGCGGAATGAGCGTATCCGCGCTCCCGGTGATGACCAGTGTGGGCGCCTTGACATTCGTGAGGATCGCGGTGCGATCTGGTCGCAGCGCCATGCCACGCGCTGAAGCGGCCACGCCTTCCGCGTGCTGCCGGGCCATCATGTTCTCCACGAACATGCTGAGGTCCGGATGGGTCTGGGCGCTTTTCGGGCTGATCATCTTCGGCAGCATGCCCTCAGCGATCACCGCCACACCTTCATCCAACGCTTTACGCGCGGTGGCTTCTCGGCCTTCGCGAGCTTGTTCTCCGTCCGCTGCGGAGCGTGTGTTGCACAGCATCAGTCCGAGCAACGCTTGGGGAAATAGTTCCGCGAAGGCGAGCGCGATGTAGCCGCCCATGGACAGTCCACCGATCACGGCACGCTCGATGCCGAGACGATCCAGCAAGTCTTTCAGGTCGCGCGCATGGTCTTCCATGGTCATGGTATCCGGCACGTCGGGGTTCAGTCCGAAGCCGCGCAGGTCGGGTGCGATCACGCGTGCGACGTCGCTGAGCCCGGCAAGCTGCGGTTCCCATAGGGTGTGATCGTGCGGAAAACCGTGGATGAGCAGCAGCGGGATGCCTTTGCCGTTCTCTTCGTGATGCATGGGGTGATGAATGTAGCATCCCCCGTGGCGCACGATGCGTGCCACGAACGCGAGATCGGCGGGGATCAGCGCATGATCACCACCGGCCGCGCCGGGCCATCCGCCGCGAGCAACCGGTAGGTCCCTATACCGAGCGCACTTACGTCGATGGTCGCGCTCGTACGGCGAAGACCATCACCGCGCATCACCGCACGGCCGGTCGCATCGAGCAGTTGCCATGAGCCGATAACGGAATTGCCGCGGGCTGTAACCGTTAACCGGTCGCTTGCCGGCAAGGGCATCACATCGAATCTCGGGGATGAGATGGGGTCCTCGATGCTGTTGGTCGCAACACCCTCGGAAAGGATCGAACAATCGGGATCGTAGTTGACGTCAACGGTGTAAACGCCTACGCTGGTGGCCATGATGCATGACGTGTTCCCTTGGATCGGCACACCATCGAGATACCATTGGTAGGCCAGGCCTTCCGGCGAGGCGCAGAGTGAATTGTCGCTCATCGTTATCACCGGTTGTATCGGGGCCTGGAAATCGATGGGCACGGTGACACCCAACTGTTGGATGAAGTTCGGACAGATCGACGGCGCGCCGCTCACATGGAAGTTTCCGGGTTCGAGGATCATCAGGGTGTCATCGGTGGCACCGGGGATGGGCACGCCGTTGTTCGTCCACTGGATGTTGATATCATAAGGTGGCATCAGGATGAGCCGTGCGGTGTCGCCTTCACAGAACACCGCCGTACCCGCGTCGATGAAGAGGTAGTTGTCGCTGGTCATTACGAAGGGCAACAAGAAGGCCCATCCATCCACGAGTATTTCGGGCGACATTTCGGTGCAGCCGTCGAGGGTGGCTTCCACCTTGAAATTGTAAGGGGCATCATTGAAGGCATCCACGGTGAGGGTGGGACCGGTCTCACCGGCGATGGGCTGGCCGGCCTTGTACCACTGGTAGCTGTCGTACACCTGGGTGGTCAACGTGCCTTGTTCGTTCGGGCAAAGGATCAGATCGTCCGGCGCAACGGTAGGGGCGAATGGGCATTGGGCCACCGCCGACCGGTGAGCGCAAGAGAGGAAAACAAGAATTGTTGGTAGCGCGTAGCGAAAGACCATGGTGGATCGGTTTGCACCCAAGACATGGCACCCGGTGACTTCGTTGCCCGATACGCTCAGCTCATCACCACACTGGTCGCTGCGTGGTCATTGGCAAAAGTTGCGGGACCATGATCACTCGTCTTTCGGCTTGCTTTTCGGCGACGCGGGAACGATGCTCACTTCCTCAATCACGGCTGGTGAGCCCTTGCGGCACTCACCGCTGCTCGCGCGGCTGGGGCGGTACTTGAAGGTGAGTTGCAATCCGTTCTGTTTGTACTTCTCCTCCAGCGCGATCGGGATCAGGTAGAGGTTATCGGCATGGTCCACACGGATAAGCCACGGGCAACCGTCGCTCGCGAAGGCGTTGGTGATCCGTCCAGTGCTGAAGCCGTTGTTGGCCTCTTGCTGTTCGATGGCAGCGGCGCTGTCCACGCTGGTCTTCTTCGCACCGCATGCGGCAAGCATCGCGGTGATGGTCACGAGCAGGATCTTCTTCATTTCGTTCCGGTCCACACGATGCGTTCTACGGTCTGCTGTTGGCCATTGATCGCGCGCACGAACCAGATACCCTGAGCTAGGCCTGTGGCATCCAGCCGCGCGGTGGCGCTACCTCCGGGCGTATCCAGTTCTTTCACGAGCACACGTTTGCCGTCCATGCCGATCACTTCAAGGGTGGCAGCGGGGGCGAAGGTGGCACCGCTCAGGTCAACGACGATGGAACCACCTTGTTGGGTGGCGCTCACAGCGAAGTCTTGGCCAACTGCGGCGTCTTCTTCAACGCCTACGGAACCGAGTTGGAAAGAAAAGATACGCGTGCGCGGATTTCCTCCCGTGCCCAGGTATTCGCCCGTGAACCAGAACGTTTGCCCGTCCGGGTCGAGCGCCATGTGGGCGTAGTCGCCGAAGCGGTTGGTGCCGGATTGGGAACCGGTGCCGCTCACCACGTTCACCTCGGCGAAGGTCATTTCACCCGGAGGATCGCTCGCCAAACGGCCTGTATAACGAATGCCCGCGTAGGTGTCGGTGGCATCGTTGGCCACGCTGTACCCGAGTGCGATGGTACCGTTCATGTCCATGGTGATGCTACCGTAGAAACGGTCGTCCGCATCCGGGTTCCAGGTTCCTTGCTGGAAGATGGTCCAGTTCCCGTCATTGGCATCGCGCAGCTCATACCAGCGGATCGCACAGTGGTTGCTGCCCACGTCCACACCATGGCAGAGCATGATGCTGTTGTGATCGGCCCACCGGGTATGCTGTGCGCGGAAGTAGAAGATCCCCAGCCCTGCATCAAGTCGCTGTGAGCTGCCTGGTTGAGAGATGTTGTTCCAGCCGGTGTAGAGCCAAGGGTCGAAGGTTGCTGTATTCAAGGTCTGGTGCGTGGCCACCTCGGTGTTGGATGTGGTGTTCCAATCGGTGGTCATCGCGTAGATCTTGATGCGATCACTGGGCGCGCCCCAACTGTTGTCTTCCAGATTGAAGAAGTAGCACGGGGTGCCGGCGGGTGGCAGGTCGCCGTCCGCATCCGCGGGCAACACGCTGGTGAATCCGCTGTTCACGATGCTCGGGGCGCTCAGCGCCACCATGCGGGCATCGGGGTTGCCGGCGAGCATCTGTTCACGCTCGAAGACAACGGCGGTCTTGTTGCTGTTGCTCGTCATGTAGTACCCGTCCCACCAGATGCTGTATTTCGGGTAGTCAGGGAACTGGCTGAAGGTGTACTCGTAGGCGTAGTATTCACCGTCCGGATCGCTGGTCAAGCTGATGGCGATGAGGATGCGGTTGGGTGTGAAGTTGAACTGGGAGATGAACCAGCGATCGGCATGGCGGTCGAACATCACGATGGGGTCGCCGGCGTTCTGGCTGCCATCCCACAAGGTGCTCAGGCTGGAGGCACCGCCGATACCTGCTCCGGTGGATTTGTTGTAGATGCGGAAGGCGGTGTTCACGGCCTGAACGTAGTGGTCCGGCCCCGCAGCGCCCGTGGGATCCGGCGGGATCCCGCTGCCGGGCTGTCCGTTCACACTGACCATGGGCGTCTTCTGAATGCGCCGTGCTTGGGTGGTCTGAACCGCACCATCCGCTTCATTCTCGAACTGCGGTGCGGTGACCACCGGCAAAGGCCTCTGCACATCCACCTCATGCCGCTCGCGCGCAGGGCGGTCGCTCTCGGCGAGCGTCGGCCATTCGCGCATCGGCGGCGTGCGCATGAAGCGGGAAGGGGTAAGTGTGGTCACGGTCTGGCCGAGGCGGTTCACCGTGGGGATTTCAGTCGTCTTTTGCGCGGAAACGAGCGCGGGCAGAAGGACAAGAACTGCCAGGAGTTTGGAAGACGCGTTCATGAAGTTGGGAACAAGGGAACGCAATGTATCCCTGTTCCAACCACTGACAACCGGGAGCAGCGTCTTGTTCGTTGCTCGGGGGTGCGCTACGGACGGTCTGGATGCTTGGACTTCGGGAACCAGGCGTGCCCGGTCTCGAAGCGCCGCAGGATCTCCGCCACCCGTTTGGCCCGCGTGGCTATGGTCTTTCCGCTGTTCAGCCAGATCAGGATGCTGCGTTTCATGCCTGGGCGAACACGCTCCCAGCCGGCCTTGAACTCCGGGAAAAAGTCGAGCGTTTCTTGGAGTTCTTCCGGGAGTTGGAACTCATCGGGCTTCTTGTTCAACCACACCTCGAAAAGGGCTGTATCACCCGGCTTCACCTTGGCCTGCCGTCGGAGGTCATTGCCGAGCACGATCAGGTGAAAGCCGCTCTTGGTGGGCATCAGCGCGCGGTCCATCGGTACACCGTTCACCGTTCCCTTGATCCGCACGCTGCCGCGCTTGCCGAAGAGGGTTTCCACGTCATGCGGGAATTCCACGAAGGTCCAAGCGAAGCGCCCATCCATCTTTTCCAGTACGGCTGAAAAGCGGATGACGTCATTCTTCTTCGCCATGAGCGCTCGCAGTTACGCGTACGATTCCAGCAGTCCGCAGGAGGTGCAGCGGAAGGTTCGCACGGGTATCAGGCGTTTGCCGCGCACTTTCACACCGGTCCAGAACGATCGTTCGGGCGTTCCTGCGATCCAATGGCTATTGAGATTCGCACCGTGCGTTTTATCGAGTAGGAAACCTTCTTCCATTCGCTCTTTGCATTTCGGGCATTCAGTAGTGGCGGTGTTCATGCCTCAAAGGTGGACCGATTCAGCCGCCCGCTTTTTTGGCGCGGTATCCTTTCTCGGTCAAGAACGCCAGCACTTTGTCCCGGTGGTCGCCTTGTAGCAGGATCACGCCGTCCTTGGTATTGCCGCCCACGCCGCATTTGCTCTTCAGTGTGCGGCCCAGATCGTCCAGATCCGCCTCTTTTCCGATGAAGCCCACAATGCGCGTGACTTCCTTGTTGCCCTTCAAGCGGTCCAAGTGGATGCGCAGGTCCTGCTCCTTGGGTGCCGCTGTTGCGGGTTCCCGCTCGGTGCTCAGGTTCTTGTTGGTGCTGTACACGAGGCCACCAAGGCCGCCAAGTCCGCTGAGGGTGCGCTTCTTCATCGAATGCGAATTAACCGCAGAGCGCGCAGAGTTCGCTGAGGCAGCCAGGCATTTGTATTCTCTGCGGTTCTCTGCGCCCTCTGCGGTTATCCGTATTGGTCGAGCGCAGCGAGTCCCTCATTTCCACCACGTGATCAATGGCCGCGTCATCTCCAGCCCGAACCTTCGCGCCTCCTCCAGCTTGAACGGCCCGTGCATCTTCAGGTAGAGGTCGAAGGTGATCGGCCCTTCCTGGTCGGCCTTGAAGTTGGTGTGCCAATAGTTGTTGAGGGCGTAGAGGTAGATCGTGCTGCTGCTCTTCGCCTCGGTCTTCCACGCCTTGTACAACTCGGGGTTCGTGCCGCGCCCCGGGTTCACCTTGCGCTCGTCCACCATCTCGCCCACTTCCCAGATCGCGCCTTGCGGGCACACGATGGTGAGGCCGTGATTGGCGGTTTCACTTATCGAAGTGATGTCTATCCATGCCGATCCACTGAAGTAGTCCTTGTTGGCCCCAGGAATGGACCCGATTTCCGGTGTGATGCATGTGTCTCCGACGCCGATACGCACTGAAGCATTAGGAAGGTCGCCAAAAGGAAATGCGAGATGAGTTGATCCTTTGTCACGACTGTTGGACTTGGTGATAGTAGTGGTAACCAGAAGCGGACCTACTCCGACATCGGT
>JANOPI010000175.1:0-8380 GCA_031421755.1 Flavobacteriales bacterium
TCGAACACCTCGATGAAGGTGCGACCGATGGCCTTCCGCTTGGCTTCCGGCTCTTCAAGTCCTTTGAGTGCGGAGTAGAACCGGTCCCGCGCATCGATACCGGTGATGTTGAGACCCATGTGCCGGTAGCTCTCCAGCACATCGGCGAATTCGTTCTTGCGCAACAGTCCGTTGTCCACGAAAATGCAGTGGAGCCGTGTACCGATGGCCCGCTGCAACAGCATGGCCGCCACCGAACTGTCCACTCCGCCGCTGAGCGCGAGCACCACTTCGTCGTTGCCAAGTTGTTCGCGCAACCGATCGATCGTGGTGTGTACGAAGGACGATGGGGTCCAATCCGCGGAACAACCACAGATCCCCATCACGAAGTTCCGGAGCAGTGCCAGACCATCGGTCGTGTGGTACACCTCCGGGTGGAATTGCACAGCGAAGGTGGGTTCACCCTTCAATCGGTACGCGGCCACTGGCA
The DNA here is from genome assembly GCA_031421755.1 of Flavobacteriales bacterium. Lineage (GTDB taxonomy): Bacteria > Bacteroidota > Bacteroidia > Flavobacteriales_F > PHOS-HE28 > PHOS-HE28. The sequence goes on from JANOPI010000175.1 coordinate 470, forward strand.
CGGCATGCGTACTGGCAAGCACCTCCATGGTCCCGTTCGCCGTAGTGATGCTATCGCCATGGCTCATCCACACCTGTGTGCCGGCATGGATCCCGGTGAAGAGCGGTTCCTGGACATGGATGTTGTCCAAATGCGCACGGCCATACTCGCGCACGGTGCTGCGCACCACGTTTCCCCCGGACCGCTTGGCCAGCAGTTGCGCGCCGTAGCAAACGGCCAGCACAGGCACCCGGCCTTGGAAGCCGCTGATGTCCGTGTCCGGCGCGTTCTGTTCATGCACACTGAACGGGCTCCCGCTCAAAATGACCCCTTTGATCGAGGAGTCGCCGGCGAAGCTGGCCGACTTGGTGAACGGGTGGATCTCACAGTAAACGTTCAGTTCGCGCACACGCCGGGCGATGAGCTGCGTGTACTGCGAGCCGTGATCGAGGATGAGGATGCGGTCAGGCAAGGGGGCTGAAAAGGTGCGCGAAAGTATCCGCGCTCCTCGGATGTTCCCCCGGCGAATTGCCCACAGTCGGCCAGAAGTTTTCCGCCGTGTTCCCGTATCCTTCGAAGAAAACACCCGCTGTTCATGGTGCGAACATGATCGGCCATGATCGACGGGAAGAACAACCCATTCACCGACTCCCATGCCCGTTTTGGCGGATCGTCCATCACGGGGTTCCCGTATCGGATTCCTTGGCACCGTGCGCCTGTATGTCCTGTTCTTAACGGCAGTCCTTTGGATGGCTTCAGCCGCCTTCGCCCAAAAAGTGGTGTGGGGCGAGGATTTCGAGAGCGGCTGCACCCAGAACTGCCAAGCGACCACCTACATAGGCCCCAACGGCACGTGGTCCACGATGAGCACGGGTACCAACGGGGCTTGCGCGAACACCTGGTTCGTCAGTTGCGCGATCAATGGCAATGCCGTTGGTGCGTGCGGTTCCACCTGCGCCAGCAACGAAACGCTGCATATCGGCAACAACGCCGCCGGCTGCATCTCCCCCAACAGCTGCATCATATGCCCCACCGGGGATTGCGGTGCCGTCTATGATGTGGGCTGCCCGCCCGCCACTTGCTCCATGTGCTGCAGCTGTCAAAGCAGCCAGACATCCAGCCGGGCGGTGTCGCCGATCATCAACCTCACCGGGTTGAGCATCCTCACCCTGCGCTTCAAGTACATCGAAGGCGGCGTGGGCGCCGTGGACAATGCCCTGCTGGACTACTACAACGGCACGGCGTGGTCCCTGCTGGCCGACCTGCCCAAAACCCCGGTGGCCGATTGTGGCGGACTGGGATCCTGGACCTCCTATTCCATCACCCTGCCCGCATCGGCGAACAACAATGCGGGCGTGCGCCTTGGCGTACGATGGCTGAACGACAACGACGGGAATGGTACCGCGCCCAGCATCGCCATTGATGACATGGAGATCACCGTACCATACGCACCTTCCTGTGTCGGTCCGCTCGTGAACGAGGTGAGCAGTGGCTTGAGCGGGAACAAGCGCTACATCGAGCTGCTGGTTTGTGGCCCAGCTTGCGGTACCGTGGATCTGCGCCGCTGGAAGATCGATGATAACAACGGAGGCCTGATGAACGGCTTCAGCAATCTGCTGGGTACCAGTGGCGTTTCCGCCGGGCATTTGCGTTTCAGCAACGTGGCCCAATGGGCGGCCGTGCCCACAGGGTCGCTCATCGTCATCTATAACCAAGCGGATGTGAATCCCTTGGTTCCACCGAATGACCCGGGCGACACATCTCCACTGAACAAGGTCTATGTGCTTCCGGCGAACAGCACCTTGCTGGAGGGGTGCAGTTCATCTCCATCACCTACTGGCACCTCGCTCTATAGCAGTGGGTGCACCTTTGGCGCGGCGAATTGGAGCTACATCGCTCCGAGAGATGCGGGTGACGCCGTGCAGACCCGCGATCCGAACGGCCGTTATTTCCATGGCATCAGCTACGGCGCGGACGCACAAGGCATGAATTCCGGAGGGATAGATGGCCTGAGGATCAGTACGGTTGATCATGCCAATCGAGTAATTTACTTCAATGTCGGGAACGAACGAATGCCCGACAGCTATACGAGTGCCGCAGCGTCAGGGAACCAGACGCCGGGGCTGGCCAATAATTCCTCCAACCAGGACTATATCAGCGATCTGGATTGCGCGATCCTCCCCGTTGAACTTCTTTCGTTCACTGGCGAAGCCTTCGGCCCGTCGGTCCGCTTGAAATGGTCCACCGCCAGCGAGCACAACAGCGCCTGGTTCTTCGTGGAGCGGGCTGATGATCAGGGTGGCTTCACCCTGGTGGCACAGGTGCCTGCCGCTGGTTCAAGCCAACAGCAAGTGGACTACATGGCCGATGATCGGTACCCCTTGGAAGGGCTGGCCTACTACCGCTTGCGCGAACAGGACCTGGACGGTGCCGAAATGATGGGTCCCTTGGTTGCGGTAAACCGCACACATACAGGGATCGACGTGCGCCCGCTGGAAGGTGCCAGCGCTGTGCTCCTCTACTCAACCGGCGGAACGTGGAGCTTGGTGGACGCGGCAGGAAGGATCCACCTTACCGGTTCCGGCCAAGGTGGAACCCAACGCTTGGACGTGCCCGATGGCCTGTCGTTGCTGGAGATCCACTGTGCGGCCGGCCACCAGATCTACCGCGTGGCCGGTGGAAATGACCAGGCCTTGGTGCAGCGGGTGCGCTAGCCCTGACAAGCCCCTGGCGCTCTGTTGGATCGATCGTTGATGACTTTCACCGAACGGTAACGATCTTTTCGTGCTGAGGATCAACAGATCGTGCGATCTTCGCATCACCCTGCAGAACGCTCGATCCATGCTCCGATCCCTCTTGCGATCCGCTCTCCCCGGTATTCTACTCCTCGCCACTTCACCCGCCTTCAGCCAAGTGCTGGTGCCCGGTGATATGGCCATCATCGGCATCAACGCCAACAATGGCGCGTGCAGCGGGGTGACCGCTGAAGACGAGATCAGCTTCATCTGCTTCAAAACCATCAATACCGGTACCCGCCTTTGGCTCACTGATAAAGGCTACGAGTATCAGAACGCGGGGTTCTGGGGCACCGTGAATGAAGGCATTGTCCAGTTGCAGCGCACCGGTACGAACCTGCCGGCCGGTACCGTGATCACCATCCGCATCAACGGTGGTGGTACATGCACCCCGGTTACCACCGGATGGACAGCCACTTCTCCCGTGGCCAACATGAACTTGAATTCGGGCGGCGATCAGATCTTCATCTTTCAGGCCAACGCCGGAGCCGCCTTCACCGGGGCGGCCAACAATGGCGTTTTTTCCAATTGCACTCTTCTTTACGGTTTCAGCACCGCTGGCGCTCCGAACGATTGGGTCTCTTTCCAGAATTCCACCCAACGCTCAGGATTGCCACCGGGGATGATCTGCTTCAGCATGTCCCCTGCTGCGTCTTCGGACTTCACCAAGTATGTGCCGTTCGAGTACAATACTCCGCCGCTGATCACCCGGACGCAGCGCCAGTGGATCATCGACATTGACGATCAGATCCGTTGGAACAGCTACGCGAGTTGCACGGCCTACAATACCACGAATGCAGCTGGCCCATCCAATACGTGGTCTCCGAATTGGGTGTCTTGGCCCACGGTATTCCCCATAACAGCGGGCGGTTTCGTGAACGGCCGATGGACAGGAGCCAAAACCACCGACTGGTTCGATTGCCGCAATTGGGACGATGCCGAGGTGCCCATCGCCACGAGCAATGTCCTTATCAACCCGCTCTACGCTCCTATCAATAACTGCGTGATCGGTTTAACGGTCTCCCCACCCACGGCGGTGGCCGCCACCGTAACCGTGCAAACCGCTGGTGTGGCCCGCACGCTCACGATCCAGAATGATGGCGCACTGCAGGTCGGAGGCAATGTGACAGTGTCGAATACCGGTGCCGTTTCCGGATTCAATGGCATTACCATCGGCAACGGGGCCACGGACGGTAATCTGACGGCGGCTGGGATCACCTTGTCCGGCAACGGCGTCTTTAAAGGTGGTTTCCGGAGTGAACAGGTGGGCAACAGCGTGGCCATCGCAGGCAACATCACCATCAATACAGGAGGTTACTTGGACCTGTCCGGCGGCCTTGCAGGCGGAACGGTCAGCCTGACAGGAAACTACACGAACAATGATGCGGCCACCGCCTTCGACGAGGTCGGCTCTACGTTGATCTTCAACGGTGCCGGGCCGCAGTCCGTGAATACTTCCGGCTTCCAGGAAGAATTCGGCTACTTCACCTTGAACAAGAGCAGCAACGATGTAACGCTGAATGCGCCCGCATTGGTGAAAGCCACGATGACGATGACTTCCGGTCGCTTGATGACCAGTGATCCGGCCGGGCTGCTTTCCATGTCGAATACCGGTGCCATTTTCGGTGCGAACGACGCTGCACCGAGCTTCGTTCACGGCCCGATGGTGAAGATCGGCATAACGAGCTTCACCTTCCCTATCGGTAAAGCAACACGCTTGCACCCTGCCTCGATCAGCAACCTTACCGCAGGACCAACGGACGCCTTTATCGCGGAATATTTCGATTCGGACCCGCAATTGGATATCGGTACGCCGATCGAAACTCCGCCGCTGGATCACATCAGTTCCTGCGAATACTGGAACCTGGAGCCCTATTCAGGCACGCCGGTCGGACGTGTTACCTTGAGTTGGAAGCAGCCCATGAGTTGCGGTGTCACCAACTTGGCCGATCTGCGTGTGGCCCATTGGGATGGCAGTATGTGGGCCGATCGTGGCAATGGCGGTGCCGCAGGTTCATTCCTGATCGGTACCATTCCACAAGCCGCAACACAAGAAACCGACTTCGGGCCTGGTGGTTTTTGGACCTTGGCTTCCATCAGCGAGGACAATCCCCTGCCGATCGAACTCCTTCTGTTCGATGCACGGCGGGAAGGCAGCGAAGTGCGCTTGGACTGGTCCACGGCCACAGAACGCGACAACGACTATTTCACCGTGGAACGCAGCGCGAACGGTCTGGACTTCGCCGATGTGCTGCGTGTGGATGGCGCTGGTTTCAGCAACACCACGTTGACCTACACGGACATCGACCGCTGGCCCCTGCCGGGAACCAGTTTCTATCGGCTACGCCAGACGGACTTCGATGGCGCGAGCACCGTAAGCAACATGGTCGCCGTGCGGATGCCTGGGCAAAGCACCAACGGATTGGTCCTTCTGACGGATGACGACCGTGTTATCGCTGTCCACGACTTCAGCGCCGGCAGCACCATGGATGTGGTGGATATGACCGGTCGCATCGTGTGGCGTGGTCGGGTGGAGACCGAAGGACGCTCCTATGTGCCATTTGATGCGATCGGAAGTGGTGCATACCTGCTGAGGATCAGCGACGATCTTCGCAGCGAGAGCGCCCCGTTCGTTCGGTAGTCTGGTACTTTTTCGCTCCGGGCGGAACGCGTCAGGGCTGATCTGGCCCGGGTTCCACGAGCACATTGAACCGCGCGTCCAACGGATCCAGCACGTTCAGCAGCCGATCGAAGAAGGCGGGGCCTTCACCAGCGTAGTACGGCATGAAGTTCTCGCGGCGCTCTTGGAGTCCGTGAGCAAAAAGCTGATCCAGCACGTCGTTCATCCGGCGCAGGCGATCCGCTTGTTGACGCTTGGCCGCATGCACCAGCTTGCGTTCGAGCATGTCCAACCCCTTCGCAGAAAACGCCTGTTTGGCGCGAACCGATGCTTCAAGTGTCGCATCAGCTTCCGACGCACGCTTGGCAAGCCGATCGAACAGGTCCGCATGTTCGACTCTTTCGTCGGTGAGTGAAACGGAGAACGACGCATGCTCCACGGCGATGCGCTTTTCCAATGCCTCTTTGGGGGCGAACAGGTCTTCCACCAAGAGACCGGACGCGCGCCACTTGGCGGCGGCTTTCGCCGGAAAGAAGAGCGCGGAGGTCCGCAGCAGGACCGCGGGCATCGGTACGCGCATCCCTTGGAAGAGCCAGCGCAGTTGAAGCCAGTAGGCCAGTTCGCCGCCGCCCCCGACATACGCGATGTTGGGAAGCACGACCTCTTGATAAACGGGCCGCATCAGCACGTTCGGCGAGAAGCGCTGGGGGTGCAGTTGCAGTTCGATCAGCAGTTGCTCCGCCGTGAGCACCGGCCCTCCTTCGAGTACGCGGAACTTGTCGCCCTCGGCTTCAATGCGCGCGCGCTTCCCAACGGAAAGGTGGAACAAGTTGATCGCCCGCGCGTAGGCCTGTGGCTCGTAGTGCGCGCTGAGCTTGTCGTTGGCGTAGCGCACCGTGCGTTCCGTCACCTGGTTGAGCAACTCCTCCTGCATGATCGGTGCGAAAGACCGCTTCAACCGGGCATCGTCGCCGTCGATGATCACGAGTCCGAAGCGCCCGAAGAGGGCATGTACGAACAGGCGTGTGGCCTGCGCCAACGTATGCCCTGCGCGGTAGCTGGACCGGAGCATGGCGCGCAGTTCATCCGCGTGCGCCCCGAAGCCCAGGAGCACGTCCACTTCGCTGAGCACCGCGTTAATGCCTTCCAATGGCAGCTGCCCTACCGCGCCGGCAGGATCCCCGTGCCACTGCACTTTGCGCCCGACGAGCCACGCGTGATCGATCTCCGCACGGTCATGGTCCTCGGTGGCCATCCAGAAAACGGGAACCACAGGCCGCGCCGTCGTCGACAGTTCGCGCGCCAGCCGGATCACGTTCAGGATCTTGAATGGCACGTACAGCGGGCCGGTGAACAGGCAGAGCTGGTGACCGGTGGTCACGGTGAACGTGCCGTCACGGGCCAACAGATCCAAGTTCCGGCGTACTGCGGGGTCGATCGGCACTCCACTGTACTGATCCTCCAGCACGGCCACAAGCAGGGCACGTTGCGCAGCGTCGAACCGCCGATCGTTGAACGCTTGCTCCACACCTTGCCGATCCGGGCTGAACACGCGGAATTCCTCAAGGTCCGCCACCCCTTCCACGTAGTCGGCCACGATGGGCGCGAAACGGTTCGTGGCGCGATAAGGAACCGGGTGGCGGGTCATCGAAGTGGCGTCCATCAGCGGATGGTCAGGATCCAATGATGCGGTGGCGAAGGTAGAGGGCCACTTCACCGTCACACCTACTTTCACCAACTGTCTTCTTCCCCGAATGTCAGCCTAACCGGGTCGGCATGAAACACATGAAACGCATGCGCAAGTTCGTCACGCTCGGTCTGCTCCTTTCAGCGGCCACTTCCTTCGCCCAGGACACCACTGTTGTTCAGACCCTCGTCTTCGACAGCATTTCCACACGCCGCGGCTGGTGGCAGTTCCCTCCCGCTACCGAGGAATTCCGCAAGGTGCTCATGGTGCATACCCTGAAATGCGACCCGCTCACCCCATGGGACCAATACGCCTGTGGCGAATGGGATTACCTCACCTATCATTTCGTCCATGGCCACACCGGTGCCTTCGACAGCACTGCAATGCAGCATCCTTGGTTCAAGGTGGGTACGGAAGCTCCGGATACCGTTCGGGCCACCCTGCCCCAAGGCTCCCACCAGCACCAGCGCTGGAACAGGAAAGCCACCGTAACCGCGGTCGCCAACGGCACTTCGGCTACTGTGGGCGCATGGCACGTCTCTGATAGCGAGAGCTTCGTTCCCTTCAAGCGCAGGAGCCAATACGTATACACGGTAGCTGAGCTGATCGCAAACGGACTCGTCGCTGGACCGATCCACGCGTTGCGGTTCCATGTCATCGCCCCGGGTGCGGCGTTAACGGACCGTACCACTATCCGCATGAAGAACACCGCGGATACGGTCATCACCCGGTTCCAAGAGGACGGACTGATCACCGTGCTCGATCGGGCCCTCCAGTTCGACACGCTGGATTTGGCGCTCACCGCTCCCTTTGTTTGGGATGGCCTGAGC
>JANOPI010000176.1:0-2204 GCA_031421755.1 Flavobacteriales bacterium
TGGTCGATCTCGTTGAACGGCTCCAGCACGGCCACATTCACTGACCAGCCCCAGCGGGCCAGCATGTATTTGTACCGCCTTTTCCAATAGTAGAATACCCCGCTGTCCGTATTGGCCGTATCCCCTCCGGTATAGAAGTACTCTTTCACGTCGTAGCGTCCGGTCGCGGTATCGCGCCGTGGTTCCAGGAAGTGCCGCACATACGGATGGTTGCCCCAGCCGTACCCCTCATAGGCCACGGCCGGTGTGTTCGCCTCCAAACAGAGTTGCAGGTAGATCCCGTTTTCGTGGGCGTGGTAGAGCAGGGAATCGAAGACCCAGCACTCCAACTGCCCGTTGCCACGCATGACCGGAACACCCTGTGCGGGGGTACACGGGCTGGGTGCGCGGTAAGCATCGTACACGCCGAGGTTCACCCATTCCGGAGCTAGAAAGCGCTCCAGGAGCATGATGCGCATGAAGTTACCGCCTACGGCGCTCAACAGCGGCATCGACTCCTTCATCATCTGGTAGTCGTGGTAGATATAGTCCCACCATTGGCCCAGATCCTTTCGGCCGCCGTTCATGTTCACGCCCAAGCCGAAGAAGTTGGTGCCGTCGTCGAATTGCAGCATCCGCCTGTTCACCGGATTCACCTGCAAGTAGCCGTGGTTGTCTTCGTGTGGCGGGTCGCAGTAGAACTCATATCCGGTGAAATGTAGTTCCGGTAATGGTTGGTCCGCAAGGGTGCTGGTGTGCGGTGCCTCGATATGGATGTTGAATTGCCAAAGGCCCTCCATGTCCGGTGACACCCGGTAGCGCATGTTATAGGGATGCAGCAGGTTGTTCGTGTCTTCGAGCGGTTTGGCTTCTGAGCCAATGGTGTCCCATTTTGCTTCTTTCATGAAGAAGCCCCATTTCAAACGCTCAGCGCCTGTGGGGTCCTTCAGCACCATGGTGACCAGCAAGGAGTCATCCGCGTAGGGGTTCAGGTCGTGCGGCCGATCGAGGTTGCCGGGGTTGCTGGTATTGTTCCCCGGTGAAAAGGGGTAGTAATTCTCGAAGAACCGATCGATCGCATCCCGGTATTCCTGCGGCAACCTCAATCCCACCTCCAGCTTTTCCCACTTCTCCACATGCACCACGTTGTCCACAATGTGCGTGCCGGGGTCGGGCGCTATCAGTACCACGTCAGCGGGATCGCCCAGTACGTCATCGATGTGAGCGTGGAACTGTCCATCGCCGCTGAAGTCACCGGCATGGAAACCGTCCGTCAAGTGTACTTCGGTACCGGAAACGAATTCAGCATCGGCGGTGCCAGAGATCACAACGGGTGAAGATGGCACACACGGCGCTTCGATGGGTTGGGTTACGGCCGTGTGGTACGTGTCTTCCGTCCACTCCACATTCTGGATGCAGAGGTTCGGCCAAGGGGTCTGTGCCCAAAGTCCACTTCCAGAAACGAACCACAGCATGAGGTGCGCTGACCGTTGCATGGTGCAGCTAGTGTTGGGACGTTTCCAAGACCTTCAACCGCTGTTCCATCCGCTCCAATTTCTCCTCCAATTGAAGGATGTACAAGGCCTGTTCCTCCGCATTGCGCGTAAGGCAGTGCGCGATATCCCCCAAGGCAACACCCCCTTGGGCCTTCAGTTCCGCAGCGGAAGGCAGTGTCGGCAAATGGGCATTCTCTTTCAAATAGGTGCGCAGGTCAGGCAGCGATCTCAGGTGATAGTTCTTCGCGAACACAAAGTCCGGCCAGTCGCCGTGCTTCACCAGGACATCGCGTGCTACGATACCATCATCCACGAAAAGGCGGTATTGGCCCACCGCACCTTCCGGGGGCACCGTGCCGATGCCCACCTTGCCCAACGATGAAATGGTGATCCGGGTGACATCGTTGGTCATCAATCGCAGCGCCGCCGCATTCGTAGTTCCCAACCGGGCACCCACGGGCACGTGATTTCCGCACAGCGTCCAAGGCAACGAACTGCCATGCTCACAGGGGTCCGGAGGGACGGTACCATAATAGTTATCGGAGAGCACCCTGAGTCTGCCTGTGGAATCGGCCACCACAAGTTGGTAACCGTGCGCGAAGGATAAGGAGGGCAATCGCGCACCGCCGCTGCTCAAAAGCCGAAGGCTTTCCGCCCCATTGCTCTTGAACACCACATCGGTATTGTCCGTGGTTCCTATGAAATGCGTGCCGGGTGTGGTACCCGCGT
>JANOPI010000177.1:0-3902 GCA_031421755.1 Flavobacteriales bacterium
CAGCAGTCTGAAGATCAGCGCGTACTACCGTGAATTGCGTGACCAGATCCAGGTGCGCAACGTGGCCGAAGCGTGGCCCGTTACCTACAAGACCTTTGACAACATCGACTTCGGCACGGTGAAGGGGTTCTCCATCGCCTATGACCTGCGCCGTACGGGCAACATCCGGCTCACCGCGTCCTACACCTTGCAGTTCGCTGACGGAACGGGTTCGGATCCGAACACCAGCCTGTCGCTCATCAATGCCAACCAACCGAACCTGCGCACGATCGCTCCGCTCAACTTCGATCAGCGCCATCGCTTCACGGCCAACGTGGACTTCAGCTATGGTGGTGGCACCGACTACAACGGCCCGCTGCTGTTCGGCAAAAAGATCCTGCAGAACACGGGTGTGAACTTCACCACCATTCTGGGCAGCGGCACGCCTTACAGTTCATCAAGCCTGATCGTGCAGGAAGGGAGTTTCACCCCCGGCTCTGGACGGCTCGTGGGCACGATCAATGGTGCGCGCCTGCCATGGCAGTTCAACACCGACGTGCAACTATACCGCGACATTGCCCTCACCTTCGGCAAGGATGAAGGAGATGACAAGGCCAAGAAGGCCAACCTGAACGTGTACCTGCTGTTGACCAACGTCTTCAACACCCAGGTGATCACCGGGGTTTACCGCGCCACCGGTTCACCGGACGATGACGGCTACCTCGCCGCCGCCCAGTACCAGCAGAACATCCAAGGCCAGAACGATCCACAGAGCTTCCGTGACCTGTACGCGCTGAAAGTCGACAACCCATACAATTTCGGGGCGCCCCGCACCATCCGTTTGGGCGTGCGCTTCGATTTCTGAGAGCACCATGAAAGCGAACATCTTCAACCGTTCTTCCATCACCGTGGCGTTGGCCACCGTACTGGCCGCACCGTTGGCCAGCGGCATGGACTACAATACCGCGCATGGCTTGCGTGGCAGCAGTGCCCAGGCCAGCGCCGGTTCAGCGAGGGCGGCGGCCTGCACCCCTGCGGTGTCCGTTACCGAACTGTCCCTGAACAACGTGCGCGCCCTGCTCACGACGAGCGGGCTGCTCTGGTACGACAAGCCGGAGAACAACGCCGCGTATGAGGTCCCCAAGACCGATCTGCGTGATGGCCCGAAAGCGATCTACGCAGGTGGTCTGTGGATGGGTGGACTCTCGCCTGATAACCAATTGAAGATCGCGGCTATCCGCTACCGCGAGGGCAACGACTTCTGGCCCGGTCCGCTCACCGTTGGGGGAGATGCGTCGGTCACCAGCGATGTGTGCGCGCTGTACGACAAATTCTACCAGACCGAGAAGAGGGACGCTGAACTCCATCAGGCCTACTACGCCTGCTTGGCCAATCCGGAATGCGACGCTTCCATTGAATTCCCGGACGGTTATTCCGCGCCGACGGCTTTCTTCGACTGGCCGGCCATCAACACCACGCCTGGTTACGATACCTACCTGGCACCGTTCACCGACGCCAACAATGATGGGGACTACGACCCGTCCGCCGGTGATTTTCCGGGTTACGACCTGGATCAGAACGTGGATTGCGAGAACCGTTTCCGCGATGATCCCATTCCATTGTTCGGTGACCTGAACATCTGGTGGGTGGTGAACGACAAGGGTGCTCAGCACACCGAGACCGGCGGTCAGCCGATCGGCATGGAGATCCGTTCGCAGGCCTTCGCCTTCAGCACGAACGACGAGATCAACAACATGACCTTTTACAACTATGTGTTGATCAACCGCGGCACGCAGACCCTTACGAACACCTACTTCGGGCAATACGCTGACCCCGACCTGGGTGGTGCGGATGATGACTTCACAGGATGTGACGTGCAGCGTGGTCTGGGCTATGTGTACAACGCGGATGAGAATGACGAGGGCCAGGCGGGCGCGCCGGGCTACGGTACCCAGCCACCGGCCATCGGCATCGACTTCTTCGAAGGACCTTACCAGGACGAGGACGATGCGGACAACCCCGGCCCGGAGAACACGCTCACCCCTTATCCGGACTGCGACGAGGCCGTGACCTTGGGTGGCATAGGCTACAAGGGTATAGGTATCGGCTACGGTGATGGCACGCCGGACAACGAGCGTTTCGGTATGCGCGCGTTCATCTACTACAACCGTGAAGGAACGCAGGCCCAGACCGATCCGAACTTGGCGGTACACTATTACAACTATTTGCGCAGTATCTGGAAGGATGGCACGCCCATGACCTATGGCGGCTCCGGCTACGAGCCGAACAACCTCACCGCAACACGTTGCCGCTACATGTTCCCGGCGGACAGTGACCCCATCGGTTGGGGTACGGACTGCGTACCGCAGCAAGCATGGCAGGAAGCGTCACTACAGAACCCCGATCGCCGGTTCATCCAGAGCGCAGGTCCCTTCACGCTTGAGCCAGGAGATTTCAACAACATCACTGTAGGCGTGGTCTATGCGCGCGCTTCGGGCGGCGGTGCGTTCGCCAGCGTACTTGAATTGCGGAAGGCGGACGACAAGGCGCAGGCGCTCTTCGACAACTGTTTCCGGATCCTGGATGGGCCTGACGCGCCGAACGTGGAGATCCAGGAACTCGACCGCGAGCTGATCCTGTACCTGACGAACCCGAGCAGCAGCAACAACTTCAACGAATCATATGGCACCGAGGACCGCAACTCGCAGGATCCGACCATTCCGCCGATCACGGTGAATACCACCACCACCCAGACCATGGTGGAAGATCCGGACAACCCGGACCTGGTGAACCCGATCGATACCGGCATTCTTGTAACAACGAGTGTGACGGACACTGTTTTCAACGATCAGAACTACCGGTTCCAAGGGTACAAGGTGTTCCAAGTGCGTGACGCGGAGGTGAGCGTGAGCGAACTGGGCAATGTGGACCTGGCCCGCTTGATCGGTGTGTACGATATCGAGGATGGCATCGGCCAGGTGGTGAACTGGATCAACAACAGCGAGATCGGATTGCCCGTGGCCACCGAGATGGTGAACGGCCCGGATACCGGTGTGGTGCACTCGATCAGCGTGCAAGAGGACCTGTTCGCCGCAGGTGACAAGCGATTGGTGAACTACAAGACCTATTACTACATCGCTATCGCGTACAGCCATAACGAGTACGAGGAGTACAACCCCGACCCGAACCTGCTGAGCGGCCAGGCATTCCCGTACCTCGCCGGTCGTAAGGCCGCATCCGGCAGTATCCGGAATTATTCGGGTATTCCGCATCCACCAGCTTCTGAGTCAGGTGGCACGATCCAGAACGCGCAGTACGGAGATGAGTTCGCTATTACCCGCATCGAAGGCCAAGGCAATGGTGGTCTGGCGTTGAGCATATCCGGCGCATCAGAAGAAGAGGTGACGGCACCTCCCTACCGCACAGATCGCTTGAAATACCTCGCGGGCTTTGGACCGGTGAAGGTGAAGGTGGTGGATCCATTGCGTGTGCCGAACGCGGAATTCGAATTGTACTTTCTGGACACCACTACCGTGCCTGCAGCGAACAATCCGCTGCAATACACCCGGTTGAACGATGCGTACTGGAAGCTCGTACGTCTGAATCCGGACGGTTCTACACAGACCATCTTCTCTGACAAGGCGATCGAAGTGGGGAACGAACAGTTGATCCTCGAATGGGGCATATCCGTTACGGTGGACCAGACCGCCTATGAGGATGGGTTCACCAAACCGTTGGAGGGTGAAGCCAGCTACTCGATCAGCAGTGGTGAGATCCTCACGCCTTGGTACTTCGGGATCTTCGATGCGGAAGGCGAAACCGAATTGAACTGGATCCGCTCTGGCACCGCGAATGATACCGCGTTGCTCTATGAGGACTATGAAGGGGTGGATACTGACCAGGACTATGAGCGCTTGGGCACA
>JANOPI010000178.1:0-6482 GCA_031421755.1 Flavobacteriales bacterium
GTCTCGCGCATGCCCGTGCCGATCAGTTGTTCTGGTTCAGGCCCTGGTCCTTGCTCTCCTCGCCGACCTTCTTCTTGCGGCGGCCACTGTACCCATAGCCGTACCCGTACCCATAGCCGCTGCCATAACCATAGGCGTAGCGGTAACCGTAGCCGTAGTTCGTGTTGTAGTAGTAGCGGCTCTTCTTCATGCGCACACCGTTGAGGATGAAGCCGAAGTTCTTGGAGGTGTTCGCATTGGCCGTTTCCACCGCGTTCTTGATGTGGTCCTTGTTGGCGAAGCGCGTGTTGATCACGAACAGCGTGGCGTCCACATGCCTCATCATGAGCAGCGCATCCGTGATCAGGCCCAATGGCGGGGTGTCCACCATCACGTAGTCGAAATGCTCCCGGCCCCAATCGAAAAGTTCCGCGAGGTGTTTGCTCATGACCAGCTCCGATGCGTTCGGCGGGGTGGGACCACTGAGGATCACACTGAAATTCTCGATCTGTGTGGGCTGCACACACTGGCCCACAGGCACCTTGCCTACCAGGATGTTCGTAAGGCCTTGGGTGGTGGTCATGCCCATGTTAGCCCCCACTTTCGGCTTGTGCAGGTCCAGTTCCAAGAGCAGCACCTTCTTACCGGCCTTGGCCAGGATCGCGCTCAGGTTCACTGAGCAGAAGGTTTTGCCTTCGTTCGGCCGGTAGCTCGTGACCATCACCACTTTGCCCTTGTCCGTGGAGGGCAGGTATTCCAGGTTCGTGCGCACCGTGCGGAAGCTCTCGGTGATGGCGCTCTTCGGGTCGGTGTCTACCACGACATAGTTCTCCTCGGCCTTTTCGCTGGCGATGATCTCCCCGAAGACGGGCAGGTTCGTGGCCGCGCGCAGTTGGTCCGCGTTCTCGATCCGATCGTAGAAGAGGATACGAACGAACACCACGATCAGGCTCAGCAGGAGGCCGCCCACCAGGAAGCTGTAAAGGATCTTCATCTTGTCTGGCCGCACCACGCCCAGGCCGCGCGCCCGCTCGATCACCTTCGTTGTGGGGATGATCCCCGCCTTGGCGATCACCGTGTTCGCCCGTTTCTCCAACAGGAAGTCATACAGTTTTTCGTTCACGTTCAGCTTGCGCCGGATGTTCAAGAGCCCTCGCTGGTTGGCAGGCACACCTTTGATCATCCGCGTGTAATCGTCGATATGCAGCTGCACGTCAGCGATCCGATCGTCGATCGCCCTGCGCGTGTTGGTCAAGTAGATCATCAGGTTCGCCCGGTTGAGCGACATGAGGGAGTCCTCTTTCAAGATCACCGGGTTGGTGGTCGTGGCGTCGAAGAGCTTGTTGTTCTTCGACATCTGCATGTTGTACAGCTCGGTAAGCGTGTTGCGCAGGAAAATGTCGTCCGCCAGGATGTAAAAACTCGGAGGAAGCAACTTTTCCTCGCCCAGGTTCACCACATAGCTCTCCAAGGCGTTCACACTCTCGATCATGAGCTCCAGCTCGCGCTTCTGCGCATCGTACTTCACCAGCTCGTTGTAGTACTGGTCCTCCTGTTTGTTCAGGTCCAGAATGTTTTTGACGTTGATGAAGCGCTCCAGATCGTCCTCATAGTTGGCGATGATCCCGCTCACCTCGTCGATCTGCTTATCGATGTATACCAGCGTGCGTTCATTGATGTCGAACTCGCTCTGGAGGGTGTAGTCGATGTACTCTTTGCTGATCGTGTCCAGGAACATCTTCGCCCGTAGCGGGATCTCGTCTTCCACCCGCACCTCCAGGATCGATGTGTAGTCCAGGTTCTCCACCGTCATGCCATAGCTGTACTTGCCCACCAGGAAGCCCCGGCTGTGTACCACGAACTGGTAGGCCGTGGCCGTGAGGTCCTCCATTTTCGAGGAGGTGAACGCCATCACTTTGTCCACCCGCAGGGTGAAGTCTCCATCCTCGCCATCAGCTACATCCGTGTCGAACGGGAAGGTCTTTTTCACGATCCCCGCACCGCGGTCGTAGATCAACTCGAAGTGCTCGGGATCGATGATGTGCAGGTCGAACGGCTTCTCGAACAGCTTAGGCTTGAGGATCCGCATCTTCACCGTGAAGGGCATGCCCCCGTACGCTTCGGACTTCTTGAAGCGCCCGATGATGTAATACGACACGTCGAAGTCCAGCTTGTCCAGCGCGCGGCTGATCATGTCATAGCTCGTGAGCACGCGCTTCTGGTTCACGATGTCCCCATACGCGGCCACGTATCCGATGTTCTGGTATACCGCCGTCTGGTAGTTGTAGGTGTCCTTGTCCTTCAGCAGGATCTGCGTGCTCGCCCCGTACACCTCGGGGATCTTGTAGCTGTACAGATAGGAAAGGACGGCCGACAGGATCAGGGCCACTACGACGAAGTACCAGTTCTTCGAGAAGATCCGGATGAAGGAGCGCAGATCGTTTACGTCGATGATGCCCGCTTTTGGGCCTGCCGCTGCTGCCATAGGGTTCCCGGAAGGCGCCAGAGGCTCTATGAATTGAGCAATGACGCTGGAAAAAGGGCTGCGAATATAGTCGTCCACCCGATGCTGGCCGGGCTTCTTCAGCGGATCACCTGCTGCGTTGGCCGGATCGTTGAAAACAAAGGGTGACAGGGTACCCGGGCCGGTTGGTCGATATTTCTACATTTGGCCACGTTTCAGAGCGCTCCGAAAGAATGAAGTATGTGTTACGCCTCGCGGCCTTCGTGTGCCTGATGGCCTCCCCTTTGTTGGGTGGCCTGTTCGCACAGGGCGGCCCACCGGTTGGCGGCCCTCCACCGTGCTGGCCTCCTCCTTGTATCCCGATCGATGGCGGCATCTCGCTATTGATCGGCGCTGGCGTGCTGCTCGGGGCGAAGCGATCCTACGATCTGCACAAGCGCTCGAAGCAAGTTGCTTGATGGTGCCCTCCGCTCCGCCCTCTTCGGTCGGGCGTGATGCGCTGGTCCGATTCCTACTTCTCGCATCCGTCCTGTTCATCGCTTGGCAGGTGCTTTATGCGCTGGTCATCCACCCGTGGGGAGGGCTTGATCGCTGGCTGATCGATCGGCTTACAGAACAGGCTGGCTTGCTGTTGCATGTACTGGGCTACGAACTTCTGCCCGAGCCCATGGGTGACAGTAGTCGTTACATCGGCGTGCAGGGCGGTTCTTTCCTGTGGATCGGTGATCGGTGCGACGGACTTTCAGTGATGGTCGTCTTCGCTCTTTTCATCGCCGCATTCCCGGGTCCTTGGAAACACAAGCCGTGGTTCACCCTTCTTGGCATACTGGCCATCCACCTCATCAACGTGCTGCGCGTGGCAGCGCTCTGCATCGTGGTCACCATCGACTATGAGCTGCTGAACTTCCAACACGACTACACCTTCCAGGTGGTGGTCTACGGCTGTGTCCTGTTGCTCTGGTATATCTGGGTGAAGCGCTTTGCCCCGCTGCCCGCCGCGCATTGATCCATGGTGAAGCGGGTGCGAGCCTTCGGCATCCTGGGCGCCGGCATCGGCCTCGGTTCGCTGCGCGATTTCCTGTTCATCAACCTCAACTACGAGATCGATCATGTGCAGCGGGCGACCAGCATATCCTTCGCGCATTCGCGTTTCCGGGCTTGGGTGGAAGGCCACGAAATGTCCAGCTTGCTCCTTCTGAAATGGATCCTCGCAGCGCTGTTCATCGCCGCTATGTGGGCGCTTTCGCTCCTCCTGCTGCGGAATGCCGGTGTCCTTCAGCGGCTCTTCCGCCCCGTTACGGTGGTGTTCCTAGGGATAGCTGCCGTTGCGGCGTTGTTGCATCTTTTGTCCCATTGGGTCCCCGTAGGTGAGGCCTCCGTTAATCTGCTCCACGCCATCCAGTATCCCGTACTGCTTATCATGCTGCAGGTCGCGCTGATCTTCTTCCCCGGCACCCGGGCGGAGCATCGTTGACATCCGCCCACCGCTACTTTCGCCTTCCGTCCACACCGGGCCGAATGCGCGTATCCATCGTCATCCCCTGTTTCAACGTTCAGGAGCACGTGCCCAAGGCGCTGGAGTCCGCCCTCGCACAACGGCATCCTGATGTGGAGATCGTTTGTGTGGACGATGGGAGCACGGACGGAACGGCGCGGATCATCGGGGAATATGCCGACCGCTACCAGCAACGGGTGCGCATCATCCGCCAGCAGAACAAGGGCGCCTGTGCCGCCCGCAACGCGGGTGCTGCTGCCACCACCGGGGAGTACCTCCAGTTCCTGGATGCCGATGATCTGATCCTTCCGGACAAGATCGCCGCGCAGGTGGCCCTTGCCGAAGCCAGCGGATCCCCCGCCTTGGTGATCGGCGACTTCGAACAGATGATGCCCGATGGACTGCTGCTGCCTGCGCCCGCCTTGTACCATCAACCGTGGATGGCCTTGATCCGCACGCGTATGGGCACCACCAGCGCCAATCTGTGGAGCCGCCGCATGCTGCTCGCCGTGGGCGGTTGGAATGAACAACTGGCAAGCAGCCAGGATTATGACCTGATGTTCCGAGCCATGAAACAAGGGGCCACCATCGCCTGGGATCCGCACATCCGGACACATGTGCTCAAGCGAGAGATCGGTTCCATTTCACGCACCGGTGTGCTGGCCAATTGGGAGCGCTACATCGCGCTGCGGCATTCCATCAAGGAGCACCTACAGGCTACCGATCCCACGCGTTACAAGGCGGAGATCGACGCCTTGCACCAGTACATCTTCATGGCCCTGCGGATCGTGGCCGCGCATGATCCGGCCAAGGCCGTGGCGATCTATAAGCGGTCCATCGGCAAGGGATTCAGGCCCCAAGTGGGCAAGGCCATCACCGAGCGCTATGCCGCGCTGTATAACTTGCTCGGCTTCGCCACCACCGAGCGCATCATGCGTCTTGTGAAGGGACGCAGCCCTCAGCACACCACATGATCCGCTCGCACGCCGATCTCCTCGCCTATCGCGAAGCGGACCGCATCGCGCTCCGGCGCGAGGTCTCGTCGCAGATGATGTTCGACGAAGTGTGGAAGTTCCAACGCCTGCTGCGCCGCGTGGAGTATTGCCTGAACTGCCACAAAGGCAAGGGGCTATTCGGAAAGCTTTTGTACAAGTACTGGTCGATCCGCTTCCACCGCCAGAGCGTGCGTTGCGGGTTTGATATCCCGCCCAATGTTTTTGGCCCTGGGCTCAGCATCGCGCATCGCGGCACTATCGTGGTGCATCCGGACGCGCGTATCGGCCAGAATTGCCGTATCCATGTGGATGTCGTCATCGGAACACGGCCCGGCGCGCGAGACCTGGTGCCCACACTCGGTGACAACTGCTACATCGGCCCCGGTGCGAAGATGTTCGGAGATATCGTCATCGGGCCCAACACCGCGATCGGTGCCAACAGCGTGGTGAACTCCTCATTCCCGGAAGGCAACATGACCATTGCCGGAGCGCCCGCGCGGAAAGTCAGCGATACCGACAGCCGCGAATACATCATCGCTACACGCAGCCACCAGAAGACCCTCGGATGAAGAAGGTGTTGATCGTCGTGGGCACGCGCCCCAATTTCATCAAGGTCACCCGTTTCAAAAAGCTTGCTGTGGAGCGCGGAAGAATTGACGTGCGCATCGTGCATACCGGCCAGCACTTCAGCGCGAACATGGCCGACGTGTTCTTCGAGCAGTTCGGCCTGGTGCCCGACATTTTCCTGAACATCGGAGCGGGCAGCCCCAACACACAGATGGCCGCCATCATGCGCGACCTGGAACCTGTGTTCGCCGCTGAGAAACCCGACCTGGTGATGGTGGTGGGCGATGTGAACAGCACCTTGGCCGCGGCCATCACCGCCAACAAGATGGGCATCCGCATCGGTCACCTTGAAAGCGGATTGCGCAGTTTCGATCGCACCATGCCGGAGGAGCATAACCGCGTGCTCACCGACAAGATCACGGACCATTTCTTCATCACCGAACAGAGCGGACTGGACAATCTTCTACGCGAAGACGAACCGAAGGAGAAGCTCCACTACGTCGGCAATACGATGATCGATACGCTCGTGGCCTTTGAGCCAGAGGTGCAGACGAGCGATGTACTCGAACGGCTTGGGCTGGGAAATGGTGGCCATGTGCTCATGACCATCCATCGCCCGGCTACAGTGGATGTTCCCGAACGTCTGAGCGAACTGCTGGACCTGATCACTGAGGTCGCCGCCAAGCGGAAGGTGGTGTTCCCCATCCATCCACGCACGGTGAAGAACATCGAAGCCTTCGGACAGAAAGCCAAGTGCGACGCGATCAAGGGGTTGGTGCTCACCGAACCGTTGGATTATTTCGCGTTCCAGAAGCTCATCGCCACATGTGCGTTCATTCTTACGGACAGCGGTGGCATCCAAGAGGAGAGCACGTTCCGCCAAGTGCCTTGCCTTACGCTGCGCCCCAACACCGAGCGGCCTAGTACGGTGACTATCGGAAGCAATGAACTAGTTCCGTTGGAAATGAACGCCGTTCGCAGG
>JANOPI010000179.1:0-4835 GCA_031421755.1 Flavobacteriales bacterium
GTTCCCGAGCTTCCTCCTGGTCAGTGGTCAGTTCGTGCCCAGGGACCCCCCCGTTGCGCCTCTGGTGGATGTTCTCTGTTTCGAACTCGATCGTTCCGATCGCCGACATCGGGTAGCCAACGAGGTGTGAACCCTTGTTCAAGAGAGCGATAGCACGGCTGTACTGAAAGGCCTCATCGTTCTCACCCACCTTCCCGAGCGCGCACAGGACCTGGGGATCCGGATAGCTGCGGATCACGCTCATAGCGATGGCGCAAGGCGAGAACCGCAGATCCTCTGGCAATTCACCCGGAAAGTCCGTGCGCTTCAATGGTGTCCGATCATTCGACCATCGCACTTCGCATCCCACCCCGTCATCACCATCGCGGAGTTGATCGCGATCACAACGTGCGAAGAAGTACAGGTGCCCCTCGCGCGGCAAGCCGCTCTTCGGAAGGACCTCATCCATACGCTTCAGGTCGAACTGCGCCAGGAAGGACATGGGCACACCTTCCGTGGTCATCGGCCAAACGAAACCGGAAGGCAGATCCGGTCGCCCACCGATGCGTGTGCGGCCTGTGCTCTCCGTGTTCTCATCCGTGGCCTGCGCCTCCAAGCTGATGGCCTGAGCGGCGAATTGCCCGTACCGGTCTTCGAAGGCGTCCAGATCCTGGGGCGCAGGTATCCACTTCGTGGCCATCTCGCGCACGACCTCTTTCTTCCTCTCATCGCGTTTCCGGTTCACCCAAAGCAGGAATCGAACGAGGTAGCCGAAGGCGAACATGGCCCCAAGCACCTTCGCGAAGAAGATGACGCCATCCGAATTGAATTTCATGGCGAACAAGATAGTTGGCCACCGCACACGCAGGGCTATCGGGTCTCAGGCGCCCTGTGGGCGCGTGAAGATCTGGCCACGGATACTCACAGATGTACACGGATCGGTCCGGTGTTTCGAATGCCTCAACCACATGTGTCCGTGTATTTCCCTGAGTATCCGTTGTTCAGTTCGTATTGGTTTGCGCCGCCAGGCGAGGCATTTTGACCCGATAGCCCTGACCGCACACGAGGACCCTGAGAAGCCAAGCGGTACATCCGCGTGTGCCCTACGAACATTCGCGAGCGCTTTTCAGCGTGTGGTCCCCTCCCACGCACCGAGCAACCCGTGCGCGGGGAGCACCAGGCACGTATGAACAGGGCAACGCGACCTGTCAGGCGGTGAACCCGTATGGGCTCCCGGCCTACTTTCGCGCGTGTCCGGCATAGCGCGGACGAAGACCAAGACGCTGATGGCCCGCACCAAGACCGCACCCGAAGTCGAGATCACACTGGACGAACTGAAGGAGGAGATCCTGCGGGACTACGCCATGTGCGTCACCAGTCGCGAAGCTTCGCTCATCGGCCGCAAAGAGGTGCTGGGCGGCAAGGCCAAATTCGGGATCTTCGGTGATGGCAAGGAGCTGGCCCAAGTATGCATGGCCAAGCAGTTCCGCAACGGCGATTGGCGCAGCGGCTACTACCGGGACATGACCTTCATGTTCGCCATCGGCGAGCTCACCGTGCAGCAATGGTTCGCGCAGCTCTACGCGCATGCCGATGTGAATGCCGACCCCAGCAGCGCCGGCCGCAGCATGAACGGGCACTTCGCCACGCGCAGCCTGGATGAGCGCGGCGAGTGGAAAGACCTGATGGCCCAGCCCAACTCCAGCCCGGACATCTCCCCCACCGCCGGCCAGATGCCGCGCCTGCTCGGCTTGGCACAAGCCAGCAAGGTTTTCCGCAATAACCCTGCGCTGCACAACCGCTACGAACAGTTCAGCGATAACGGCAACGAGGTAGCGTTCGGTACCATCGGCGACGCCAGCACCAGCGAAGGCCACTTCTGGGAAACCATCAACGCCGCGTGCGTGCTGCAAGTGCCCATGGCCATGAGCGTGTGGGACGACGGCTGGGGCATCAGCGTGAGCAAACAATACCAGACCACCAAAGGCAGCATCAGCAAGGCGCTCTCGGGCTTCGAGAAGGAAGATGACACGAACGGTCTCCGCATCTACAAGACGAAAGCCTGGGACTACGCGCACCTTAACAAGACCTACGAGCAGGCCATCGCACTGTGCCGGGAGGAGCATGTGCCCTGCCTGATCCACGTGGAAGAAGTGACGCAGCCGCAAGGCCACAGCACCAGCGGCAGCCATGAGCGCTACAAGGCTTCGGTAAGCGATTGGATCCGCGACAAGGACGGCACGCCCCTGGAACAAGTGCCGCTGCTAGAGTGGTACAAGGTGTACGACTGCAACGTGAAGTTCCGCGACTGGATCCTGAACTTCCGTCCCGGTGGAACACCGCTGGTGAGCAACGATGAACTGGTCGAGCTCGAAGCGAACGCCAGAACTGATGCCCGCGCTGCGCAAAAAGCCGCGTGGAAAGCCTTCCAAGACGAGATCCGGACCGAGCTGAACGATGTGGCGTTCCTTCTGGACGGCATCGCACCAGCGGACGCCAGCGGCCAAGTGGCGGCCATCGCGCAGGAGCTGCGTTCGGAAATGACACCTGGCCGGAAGGAAGTGGTCACCGCAGCGCGCAGAGCGCTCATGGTCCAACAGGCGACCACGCCTGTTGGCACAGAAGCCCTCCGCACCTGGATCGAAAGCGCCCTCACCCTCAACGCCGACCGCTACGGCAGCCACCTCTACAGCCAAAGCGAAAAGAGCTGTTTGAACGTGACCGAAGTGCCTGTACAATATGCTACCGACGAACAGGTCGACGGCCGCATCATCATCCGCGACAACTTCGCCGCGCTGTTCGAGAAAGAGCCGCTGCTGCTCACGTTCGGAGAAGACACCGGCAAGATCGGCGACGTGAATCAGGGCATGGAAGGCATGCAGGCCCGTTTCGGCGAGATCCGCGTGTCCGATGTCGGCATCCGCGAAGCCACGATCCTTGGCCAAGGCATGGGCATGGCCCTGCGCGGCCTGCGACCGGTGGCCGAGATCCAATACCTGGATTACTTGCTCTACTGCCTGCAAGGCATGAGCGACGACCTGGCCACCGTGCAATGGCGCACCAAGGGTGGCCAGAAGTGCCCGCTCATCATCCGCACGCGCGGGCACCGGCTGGAAGGCGTGTGGCACAGCGGCAGCCCCATGGGCATGATCATCAACAGCGTGCGCGGCGTGGTGGTGTGCGTGCCCCGCAACATGCAGCAGGCCGCCGGCATGTACAACACCCTCCTGCAAAGCGACGACCCCGCGGTGGTGATCGAATGCCTGAATGGCTACCGCAGCAAGGAAAAACTACCGAGCAACCTCGGCGAGTTCACCGTGCCCATCGGCTCTGTGGAAGTGGTGCGCGAAGGCACGGACCTTACGCTGGTGAGCTACGGCAGCACCTTGACCATCTGCGCGAAAGCCTGCGAGCAACTGGAAGGTCTCGGCATCTCCGTGGAACTGGTGGACGCGCGCACCCTCCTCCCCTTCGACCGCGCCCACCGCATTGTGGAAAGTCTGAAGAAGACCAGCCGACTGCTGGTGGTGGACGAGGACGTGCCCGGCGGTGCCAGCGCCTACATCCTGCAGCATATCCTGCAAGAGCAGAACGGCTACCGCTGGTTGGACAGCGCGCCCATGACCCTCACCGCCAAAGCCCACCGCCCCGCGTATGGTAGTGATGGGGATTACTTCAGCAAGCCGAGTTTGGAGGATGTGGTGGAGAAAGTGGTGGGGATGGTGAGGGAGTGACCGTGTGAGATGTGTCAGTGCATCTATCTCGGAGCAAGCCGTGATCTGGGCGAACGGGCCTTTGAACCAGCGGCTCCTGGATTCTATTTCACGCGGCTAAGTGCAGAGGAGCCCGTGTTTGCTCAAGTGGCTGAGCTCTTACAGCTTCCTAATCTGTATTTCATTGGTGGCAGCGAGGGCTGTTCTTGCTCGCTTTCATACAATGATGAATGGGCGGACACACCCGAACAGATGGCCTATTCCAGGTCATCAAAAGCTGAAGTGACCGATATGCTCAGCTTTCTCCGGGCCCAATTGCCTAGCACCGAAATGCGGTTGTTGTGCACTTGGTGGGAAACTCCGGTTGAAGAGATCAAACCAGCGCAGTGGAGCGATTGGAATGTTCCTGAATCAGCCTTTCAGCTTCCTTTGGAAAGTGTACTGACCTTAACAGCATAAGGACCCACTGAGCCAATCTTGCCTCAATTCTCCCTCAGGGTCTCCGCAAGAATGCTATGCGCCCAAGAGGATCCGGGACCCTGAGGCGGCAATGAACCTCAGGGTCCCGGATCCTCGGGCCTGAAGTGGAGACCCTGGGGAAGAGAAGCGTGAAAGAACCGAGGTCCGGAATGAGATCCGCCATCTACGCCCGGTGCTGGATCATGCGTTCAGTAGATGACCACCACGCAGGCCCCTGACAGTTGGTGCGCGTCACTTATGCACAGGCGGTAGGTGCCTGCCGGAAGCGCGCTCACGTCCACTGTTGTCCGCACCGCGCTGTTTGACCTCTGAACTGGTTGTTGCAACACCATGCGACCGGTCACATCAAAGGCTTGAACACGCAGCACGCCGGGCATCTCGGAACCCTGGAGGTCCAGTCCGAGAGTGAGCAGCTCCCGGGCCGGGTTGGGGTATGCCGAAAGCGTGGGTGCGCTACGGCCATATTCACCGATACCCACCTCCAGGCCGCTGCGTACTTTTACGATGGCACCGAGATAGCTGACGCCCACGGTCATGAAATATGATCCTGAAGCGCTGAGGAGGATGTCGGTGGCTGCTTCCCCATTGGGATCCGGGTCAGGGCGAAGTGCAATACCGTTGTTACCGTAGCTGAGGTCCATGTCGCCGTTGGCCAGCAGGCGC
>JANOPI010000180.1:0-15730 GCA_031421755.1 Flavobacteriales bacterium
AACCTGGGCGGCATCGCGAACATTTCCATCCATCGGTATGGGCGCGTCACAGGCACGGATGTTTGTTTCTGCAACCAGGCGCTCAACTTTCTTTCGGGTCTGCTTGGCAAGGACTACGATGCGGACGGTGGCATCGGCAGGACGGGCAAGCGTGATGAGGGTTGGGAAGTGAGCCTGATGGACATGCCTTGCTTGGAAGGACCGGTGCCGTTCACCTTGGGCCGAGAGCACTTTGAGCGGGACATGGTGCCGCTGTTGGAGCATGACGAGCTCAGCATCGCCGACCGCATCGCCTCATGCGCCGAGCATGTGGCCCAGCAGTTGGCTGAACACCTGAACAAGATGTCCGTCTCACGCTGTCTGGTCACTGGTGGCGGCGCATTCAACGGATTCCTGTTGGAACGCATGCGTGAACGGATCAACGCCGAACTGATCGTGCCCGATGAACAGACGGTGGCGTTCAAGGAAGCCATCATCTTCGCGTACTTAGGTTGGTTGCGCTGGCACGGCAAACCGAACGCCCTCGCCTCAGTTACCGGTGCCCTCCGCGACAGTGTGGGTGGTGCGCTCTACCTGCCGGGTTGATATGCTTCAAGCAACTGTGCCGGACACGTGTCGGCTGGACCGTTCTTGCGTACGTGAATATCTGTGTGGATCCGGGGTCGAAAACAACGGTTCACCGCAGGCGAACACCATCAGGCGAAACCCAATTAACAGGGCTTGCATGATAACCCCGGGGGTATTGGAAAGCCCGCCGGGCAGGCCCATCTACTTTTGATCCGTCATGACAGGAACCAAGCCGCTGGAAGCCATAGGAATGCGTGATGCGCTGAAACGATTCGAGGAGAAGACACCGGAGATCGTGTTCGAATGGACGGACCAACCGACCGGGGCACGTGGCTGGGTGGTGATCAACAGCTTGCGGGGTGGTGCAGCGGGCGGTGGTACCCGGATCCGCAAGGGCTTGGACCGCCGCGAGGTAGAGAGCCTCGCCAAAACGATGGAAGTGAAGTTCACCGTGAGCGGGCCAGCGATCGGAGGTGCCAAGAGCGGCATCGACTTCGACCCCGCAGACCCGCGCAAGAAGGAGGTGCTGGAGCGCTGGTTCAAGGTGGTGATCCCCTTGCTGAAGAATTATTACGGCACGGGCGGCGACCTGAACGTGGACGAATTGCACGAAGTGATCCCGATCACCGAGCAATACGGCTTGTGGCATCCGCAGGAAGGCGTTGTACGCGGGCACCTTGGCGCGAGCCAGGGCGCGAGCGTGCGCATCGTGGGCCAACTGCGCACCGGTGTTTCCAAACTGATCGAGGATCCGCAGTACACGCCGGTGATCGGGCGTTACGCCGTGGCGGACATGATCACAGGCTGGGGCGTGGCCGAGAGCGTGCGTCATTTCTACCGTATCTACGGTGGCAAGGTGAAAGGCAAGCGCGTGATCGTTCAGGGCTGGGGCAACGTGGCGAGCGCTGCGGCCTACTACCTGTCGCAACAAGGCGCGAGCATCGTTGGGATCATCGATCGCGCTGGTGGCTTGATGAAAGCGGAAGGCCTGAGCGCTGAAGAGGTGAAGGACCTGTTCCTGAAGAAATCGGGCAATGTGTTGAAGGCCCCGGATCTTCTGCCGTTCGCTGAGGTGAACGAAAAGATCTGGGACATGGGGGCACAGGTCTTTCTGCCATGCGCGGCATCACGGCTGGTGACGAAGGACCAGATCGACCGGATGTGTGAGGCCGGACTGGAAACCATCGCCAGCGGCGCGAACGTGCCTTTCGCCGATCATGAGATCTTCTACGGCCCGATCGCCGAGTATGCTGATGGGCGGGTGAGCGTGATCCCTGATTTCATCGCCAACTGCGGCATGGCGCGCGTGTTCGCCTATTGTATGCAGGACGGCGCGGCCACCACCGACCAGGCCATCTTCGGAGATGTGAGCGACACGATGGCGCGCGCCTTGGACAAGACCTTCCTACGGCACGCCGAGCGCACGCACCTCACCCGCACGGGCTTCGAGATCGCGCTCGAACAACTCACCTGAGAAATTTCGAAAGCCTTCCTTCCGTTGAACAGTAACAACCACCGCTGATGCACTTCCCGATTTTAGCACAGATCACTGGGCAGACCCAAGAACAGGCCAAACAGGTCGTTGAACAGGCCGCAACCACTGCGGCCGCAGTGGTCGCCCCGATCCAGGACCAGATCACCGTGTGGGACCTGATCAGCCTGGGCAGCTGGTACATCATGGGCCCACTTGCGCTGATGAGCCTGGCCACCATTTACATTGTGATCGAGCGGATGATGGCGTTGGGCAAGGCCAACCGGGAAGACAAGGACTTCATGAACAAGATCCGCGACTACGTACACGAAGGCAAGATCGACAGCGCGAAGAACCTTTGCGCCCAGAGCGCGGCCCCGAGCGCGCGCATGGTGGAGAAGGGCTTGCAACGCATGGGCAAACCCGCCAAGGAGATCGAA
The DNA here is from genome assembly GCA_031421755.1 of Flavobacteriales bacterium. GTDB lineage: Bacteria > Bacteroidota > Bacteroidia > Flavobacteriales_F > PHOS-HE28 > PHOS-HE28. Next base: position 2,479 of record JANOPI010000180.1, read on the forward strand.
AGCGCCATGGAGAGCGCAGGCCGCATCGAGCTCACACGCTTGGAGAAAGGCTCGTCCGTCCTGCGTCTCGTCGCACGGTTGGCACCGATGTTCGGGTTCATCGGAACGATCATGGGCGTGATCAAGATCTTCTACGACATCTCGCTCACGGACAACATCAGCATCGCGGTGATCAGCTCGGGTCTCTACCAGAAAATGGTGACCAGTGCGGGCGGCCTCATCGTCGGCATCGTGGCTTTCGCGGGCTACCACTTGGTGCATGGCATGGTGGAGAAGCTCACGGATAAGATGGAGCGCACGAGCCTTGCCTTCATGGATCTGTTGCAGGAGCCTACCAAATAAGCCCGCCATGAACCTGCGCCGCAAACAACAGGAGGATGCCGAGTTGAGCACCGAAAGCCTCAACGACATCATGTTCTTCCTGCTGTTGTTCTTCTTGATCATCAGCACGATGGCCAACCCCAACGTGATCAAGCTGATGTTGCCCAAGAGCGCGAACAACGAGCAGCTCCAGAAGCAGCAAGTGAATCTGGGCGTTACCAAGGACAAGCAGTACACGATCAACAAGGTGCCGGTGCCCTTCGAGCAATTGGAAAGCGCGATCGCCCAGGCGATCAACGGATTGGATCAACCAACGGTGGTGTTGAACTTCGACCGGGAGCTGAGTGTACAGGACCTCGTGGATGTGATGCAGATCGGAACGAAGATCAAGGTGAAGATGGTGCTGGCGACACAGAAGCAAGGCTGAGTTCGTCCGCAGATGTCGCAGATGATACAGATGTTCTGAGGAGCACAAAGGCGAAGGACAAATGACCGCAGTAGCGCACGAGAACGAGGGGCAACGCAAGGGGATCGCCATGGGCGTGTCTCTTGTTCTGCACGCGCTGCTGATCGTGTTGTTCATCCTGTACAAGATCATAACGCCGATACCGCCGTTCCCGGAGAAGGGAGAAGGCGGCGGTGCGGGCTATGAACTGGCGCTCGGCTTCAGTGAGCTGGGCATGGGCGACAACCAGAACGTGACCGACCTCAGTACCCCCGCGGCGCAACAGGAAAGCACGCCACCACCCGCTGAAGAAGCCGAAGTGCTGACGAGCGATGTGGACGAGAGCGACGTGACCACACCGCCGAAACCGGACAAACCCAAGACCGACAAACCGCCCGTGAAGCCCAAGCCCACAGCGGAAGAGATCGCCCGCGAGAAGCAGCGGAAGATCGATGAGCTGATGGGCAACAAAGGCACTGGCCAAGGTGGCCAAGGCGCGAACGATACGCCCGGTGATGCGGGCGGTGCGAACGGCACACCAACGGGCACAGGCATCGGAAATGGTACCGGTTCCTACAAAGGGGACGGTTGGGCGGTGGATCTCGCGGGGCGAACGATCAAACGCAAGCCGGTGATCAATGACAAACCGAGCGTTGCGGGCAAAGTGGTCATGGACATATGGGTGGATCCGTCGGGAAAAGTTGTGCGCGTCAGCCAGAACACAAGCAAGAGCACAACACTCGACCAAACGCTCTTCACAATCGCGAAACGCGCCACGTTGGAAAGTTCCTTTTATCCAGACCCGAAGGCGGTCGGCGAGAAGAAAGGAACGATGACCTTCGTTTTCGTACTCGAGTAATCATGGACTACGAACGGACGCTGGCGTACCTCTACGCGCGTCTGCCGATGTTCTCGCGCATCGGTGCGGCGGCCTACAAGGCGGATCTGGACAACACGCACGCGCTGATGCGCTTGCTCGAACATCCGGAGCGTGGGCTGAAGTGCGTGCATGTAGCCGGCACGAATGGCAAAGGCAGTACTTCTTCGCTGATCGCGAGCGTGTTGCAGGAGGCCGGATACAAAGTCGGGCTGCACACTTCACCGCACCTGAAGGATTTCCGTGAGCGCTTCCGCATCAATGGTGAAATGGTGGGCCAAGAGGTGGTCACTGATTTCGTTGAGCGCTATCGCGAAACCTTCGAGCCGATCGCCCCTTCATTCTTTGAATGGGGCGTTGCCTTCACCTTGTGGTGGTTCCGCGAGCAGCAGGTGGACATCGCCGTGATCGAAACCGGCATGGGCGGCCGCTTGGACAGCACGAACGTGGTAACGCCCGAAGCGAGCGTGATCACCAACATCGGTTGGGACCATATGCAGTTCCTGGGCGATTCGCTCGAAGCAATAGCCAAGGAGAAAGCGGGGATCATCAAACCGGGCGTGCCTGTGGTCGTCGGAGAAGCCAGCGCCGCTATTACCGCCATTTTCGAAGACATCGCCGTGCGATGCGGATCACCCTTGATCCTTGCGGAAGACGGACCCGGTGCCTTCTTGCCTTGCAGATTGGTCGGCGAGCACCAAGAACGCAACAAGCGCACAGCCTTCGCAGCGATCGAGGTACTCAAGCAGCGCGGCTGGAAGGTGGATAACCACGCCATTATGCAGGGCTACCGCAACGTGGTACGCAACACGGGCATCCGCGGGCGTTGGGAAGTACTTTCCACGGGTCCGCTCACCATCGCTGACGTGGCCCACAACACGGACGGAATCATGGCCGTGCTGCGCATGTTGCAAAGAACGCCCCACGAACAGCTTCACATAGTGCTGGGGATGGTCGGCGACAAAGACATTGGCCTTGTTCTCTCGCTGCTGCCGACAGATGCTACCTACTACTTCTGTAAGGCGGACATCCCCCGGGGGTTGGATGCTTCAGAACTGCAAAACAAGGCCAACGGCCATAGGCTGAAGGGGACGGTCCACCCCAGTGTCATCGCGGCGTTGTTGGCGGCTCAAGCACAGGCTGCAACGCAGGACCTTGTACTTGTCACAGGTAGCGTCTTCGTGGTGGCCGAGGTGCTTTGATCCCAAGGGCTATATTCGCGGCCCCGTTTTTCGGAGCGGGTCGTTCTTTGGGTATGGAGGCATAGCTCAGCTGGTTCAGAGCATCTGCCTTACAAGCAGAGGGTCGCTGGTTCGAATCCGGCTGCCTCCACTCCGGGATGTTAGCTCAGCTGGTTCAGAGCGCATGCTTCACACGCATGAGGTCACTGGTTCGAATCCAGTACGTCCCACTCCGACCCCACGCAACCCGCGTGGGGTTCGTTGTTCATGGACCTGAAGCGCGCGATCTGGCCACACCGGGTAGAGCCCTGGCTCTTCGGCGCACTCGTTCTGCTGCATGCGGTCCCCGTATTGGCCTTCCCATGGTTCCCCACGCTCGATGGCCCAGTACACTTGTACAACGCGCGGATCATCGGATCGCTGTTGCGGTGCGAACCCGCCACCGCGCATTTTTTCGAGCTGAACCCTTTCCCGGAGCCGAATTGGCTGGGTCATGCGATCATGGCCGCTGTGATGAGCCTCTCTTCAGCGCAAATGGCGGAGAAGGTGGTGATGTTGCTCTACGTACTGGGTCTTCCCCTCGCGTTCCGCTTCGCCACGCGCCGTTCGGGCGGTGACAATGGGTGGGCATCCGTGCTCATATTCCCGTTCATCTACGGCTTCACGTTCCGCATCGGCTTTGTGAATTTCTCGCTGGGCCTGCCTCTTCTGCTGCTCAGCATCGGTGTTGGGGCGCGCTCGTTGAAGCGACCATCGCGCCGCTCATTCTTCCTGCTCGCCGGTCTGCTGCTAGCTCTCTATTTCGCTCACCTCACCTGCTTCCTGATCGCGATCCTGTCTTTCGCGATCCTGGCGTATCAGCACACGCGAACGAGTGAAGGCGCATGGCTCCCGGGTTTCATGAAAGGCGTGAAGCCCTTGTTGTTTGCGGCTCTTCCTGGTCTTGTACTGACAACCGCGTTCTTTCTGGCGCATCAGGACACACGTGCGGAACCACAACGGCTGCCCATGGATGAACTGCTTCAGGACCTGCTCACGGGACGGCCATTCGTCGCCCTCGGCCCAGCGGAAAAAACGGGTGCCCGGGTCATCACGTGGGCGATGATGGCGCTCACCATGCTGGTTCTTTTCACCGCACATCGGACCAAGCGCAGCCCGTTGCGAGGAACCTGGGCGATCCTGCTCCTGATCGCGACGATGGCCGCGTACTTCCTTGTTCCTGACCAGATGGCCACCGGGGGCTTCATCACGGTGAGGATGCTCCTTTTCGTGTACCTTTTCTGGGCCTTGTGGCTCGCGCTGCAGGCTTCCCAACGTTGGCTCGGTGCCTCGTTGCTGATGATCGTCACCGGTACGCAGCTGTATCAACTGCACATACACTATGACTACACGAAAGGTCTGAATGTCGAACTCGCTGAGCTGCTGGCCGTGACTGATGACGTGCCGAAAGATGCTTCGCTGGTGTCGTTGAATTACAGCGGGAACTGGTTGCACAGCAACTTCCCCTGCTACCTCGGCGCGATCCGCGGTGCGAACGTGCTCGACAACTTCGGTGCACGCACGGCGCATATGCCTGTGCGGTGGCGGGGCGGCCAAGACCCCGGTGAAGGGGTGGGGTCATTCGCTACGACCGATCGCCCCTGTGTTCACTTTGAAGGTGCCCCGGTCGTGGTGGACATCGTACTCACGTGGAGGCTGAACGATGCGATCGTGGACAGTTGCACGCAGGATGTGCGGGCCCAACTCGGTTCGGGTTTCGAGCAAACGGCTTTTTCCCCGACAGGTGATGCCCGGCTGTTCCGGCGGCGATCGCCCTAATGGTCAAGCGGCGATCTTCGCGCAATGCCCCGGGAACAACGTTCACTCGTGTTCATCATCGCGCTGCTCATTGCGACGGGGCTGGTCCTTGAACTGGCGAACGACCGGTTCTGGCTGAACGATTTCCGCGTATATCATAGCGCAGCGAGCGCCCTGTTGCGTGGCGATCAGGTCTACGGCATCCCTTTCGGTGAGGACACAGGTTACTACAAGTACGCACCGGCGGTAGCGATGGGCTTCATCCCCTTCGCGTTGCTTCCCTATACCATCGGAGCACTCGTGCATTTTGCACTGATCGGCGTAGCCCTCGTCCTTGCCCTCACACGCCTTGAACGGCTGCTTATGCGCCACCAATTCGGGGTCTATCCGCCCCACATGCTGCTGCGCGGTGGGCTGGCCTTGCTGTGCATCGCAGTGCTGCTGTCTCGTGAACTTCACTTGGGCAACGTCAATCTGTGGCTGGTGGTAGGCGTGGTGCTGGCCACTGAAGCGGTAGCAGAGGAGAACGACGTTCGGGCCGGTCTGCTCTTCGGCACCCTTTGGCTCATCAAGCCATACCTGGCGTTCATGGCCGTGCCGCTTGTGGTGGCGCTGCGCTGGAAGATCATGCGGAACGCGGGTATCACCTTGGCTATCGGGCTCCTGCTACCGATGCTGTTCGTAGGTCCGGACCAATGGTTGAACCTTCATCAGGCCTGGCTGGAAGCGATGGGCGCACACGGTGGGTACCTCACCAGCCCCGACACGTTCAACGCGCTCTCGTGGACGTGGCTCGGATGTGAGGTGCCACTCCGGCATCCGCGTCTGCTCATCATACTGGTTGGCGTCGCGTTCACCGCGATCTGCTGGTGGGATCGCGAACGAACAGGAAACTTCGATCGCTCACTGATACTTCAGATCTGGACATCCTTCGCATTGGTACCGCACTTGGTGATCACCGACCAAGAACACTTCCTCTTCAGCCTTCCGTTGATCGTCTTGGTGCTGGGAGCGCTCTTCCAACGCAAGGCTCCGATCGCAGCAGCGTTGTTCGTGGTCGCCATGGTCGGGTACGCCACCCGCAGTTCTGACCTCTGGGGGGCGGCATTGGAAAGCCGATGGGGCATGGCTGGTGCCCTCGGCACAGGGAACTTGTTGCTGGTGATCTGTGGGTGGGCTGTTTCCCGTAAGTAAGTCCGGCCTCTTCTATCCCTTGCCATCTGATGATCAATCGGTTATGGGGTTGAAAAGTATTTTGTTCATGCTTTAAGCGTATATCATGAACATTGACGTACGTTTGTGCCGTTCTAATAAACACTCCCATGTCCACGTACGAATTCCAGCAGCATCTTGTCAGCCTTCGGCAACAGCTTTACTACTTCGCGTTGAGCTTGACCCGGGATCGGGAGTCGGCTCAGGATCTGTTGCAGGAAAGCATGTTGCGTGCGCTCACCTACCGGGAGAAGTTCCAAGACAACACGAATTTCAAGGCGTGGCTCTATACCATCATGCGCAACACCTTCATCAATGACCATCGCCGGGGCAAGCGCACCGATGCCGTAATGGGTCGTGTGGAGCATGAGCAGATGCGGGTGATGCGAGTGGAAACCGCGGCGAGCGCGGAAAGCACCGTGAGGATGCGTGAGATCGACCATAGCTTATCGCGCTTGGACGATGCGTTCCGTGAGCCGTTCCGCATGCACCACGATGGCTTCAAATACCATGAGATCGCCGAGCGCTTGGGTATTCCGATCGGAACGGTGAAGAGTCGGATCCATCAGGCGCGGCACCGATTGATGGATATGTTGAGCGACAACCACATCAAGTGAAGCGCACAGCCATCGTGATCGGCTCCGGGTTCGCCGGAACAGCAGCGGCCACCACGTTGGCGAGTAAAGGCTATGCCGTCACTTTGTTGGAGAAGAACACGGAGACCGGCGGGCGAGCACGCGTATGGCGAAAGGATGGGTTCACGTTCGACATGGGTCCCAGTTGGTACTGGATGCCGGAGGTCTTCGAACGGTACTTCGAGCGCTTTGGCCACACCGTGGCCAAGCGATATGACCTTGTAAGGCTTGACCCCTCCTACCAGGTCATCTTCAGTCCCGTGGATGTCTGGAGCGTTCCTGCCGGAGTACCAGCGCTGAAAGATCTTTTCGATCGGGTCGAGTCCGGTGCTGGCTCCAAGTTGGAAAAGTTCTTGGAAGAAGCACGTCAGAAATATGACCTCGGGATGAGCGAGCTGGTTTATAGACCTTCGCTGTCCTGGAGTGAGTTCATGGACGTGCGGTTGATCCGCGGAATGTTGCGGACCTCTGTCTTCGGCTCATTGCGGAAACACGTTGCGCGCTACTTCACTGACCCTCGCCTGCGAATGCTGTTGGAATTCCCGGTACTCTTTCTCGGCGCGAGCCCGGACAACACGCCGGCGCTGTACAGCCTGATGAACTACGCGGACATGGCCTTGGGCACCTGGTATCCGATGGGCGGCATGGGCCGGCTCGTTGATGCGATGATGCATGTGGCCAAGGAGCAAGGCGTCGATATCCGGACATCCACGCCAGTGGAACGCGTGATCGTAGAGCGCGGAAAAGCGGTGGGCGTGCGCACACCGACCGGAGAATTCCGCGCGGACGTAGTGGTGGCGGCGGCAGACTACCACCATGTAGAGCGCGACCTGCTCGATGTCGGTGACCGCAGCTATTCGGAGCGATATTGGGATGGTCGCGTGATGGCTCCGTCTTCCCTCCTCTTCTACTTGGGCTTCAACACACGCATTCCAAAGCTCACGCACCACAACCTCTTCTTCGATGCATCGCTGGACACCCACGCCAAGGAGATCTACGATGTGCCCCAATGGCCCAGTCAGCCGCTCATGTACATCTCCGCTCCGACGAAGACCGATGCTTCGGTAGCACCGGAAGGTCATGAGAACGTCTTCGCCTTGATCCCCATCGCACCGGGATTGTCCGATACCGAGGAGGTCCGCCAACACTATCGGCGTCTTGTACTGGAGAAGATCACTGCACATTCCGGGCTTGATGTGGAACCGCACCTCGTACTCGAGCGCAGCTATTGCATCAACGATTTCAAGAACGACTACAATGCCTACCGCGGCAACGCGTATGGCTTGGCCAACACATTGGAACAGACCGCGGTCCTCAAGCCCAGCATGAAGAGCAAGCGGGTGAAGGCACTGTACTTCACAGGCCAGCTCACGGTGCCCGGCCCCGGCGTCCCACCATCACTGATCAGCGGCCAGGTGGTGGCCGACCTCATTGAAAAAGAAAGTCTCCGCGCATGAACACGATCGCCCTCTACGACCGCGTGTGCCTGAAGGCGAGCCGTAACACCACGGCGGCCTACAGCACATCCTTCTCCCTCGGTGTGCGCTCACTGCACAAGCGTTTCCACGACCCGATCCATGCCATTTATGGGTTCGTCCGGTTCGCCGACGAGATCGTGGACACCTTCCACTCATTCGACAAGCGTGCGCTGTTGGCGCGGTTCCGCGAGGACACCGAACACGCGATCGCCGAACGGATCAGCCTGAACCCGATCCTGCACAGCTACCAGAGCGTGGTACACGGCTATGGTATCGAGCGTGAGCTGTACGATGCCTTCCTGCGGAGCATGGAAATGGACCTTCGCGATACGGAACATGATGAGCACTCCTATGCGACCTACATCCTCGGTAGTGCAGAAGTGGTTGGCCTCATGTGCTTACGAGTCTTCTGCGAAGGCGATAATGCGATGTACCAGCACTTGAAGCCCTCAGCGATGAAGCTGGGCTCCGCCTTCCAGAAGGTGAACTTCCTGCGCGACCTGAAGGACGACCACCGGAACTTGGGCCGCACCTACTTCCCGGGTGTAGAAGTGGAGCGTATGACGTGCGAGGACAAGCGCCTGATCGAAGCCGACATCCAAGCGGACTTCACGGCCGCACTGGTTGGCATCAAGGAACTTCCTAAAGGCGCTCGCTTCGGCGTCTACGTTGCATATGTCTACTACATGGCGCTCTTCCGCAAGATCCGAGCGCTGCCTACTGAACGCGTTATGCGCGAACGGATACGTGTGCGCAACCGCTACAAGATCGCGTTGTTCACCACCAGCCTGGTGCGCCACAGTTTTGGTATGCTATGAGAACCATGGACCCTGTGAACGAGGAACGCGTGGTGCTCGTGGATACGGACGACACGGAGATCGGAACGATGTCCAAAGCCCGCGTGCACAGCGAAGGACGCCTGCACCGGGCGTTCTCGATATTCATCTTCAACAGCCAAGGCCGACTGCTGCTCCAACGCCGAGCGGCGCATAAATACCACAGCGGTGGCCTTTGGACCAATTCCTGCTGCAGCCATCCACGACCCGGCGAGACCGTTGCACAAGCCGCTTCCCGCCGGTTGAAGGAGGAAATGGGATTCACCTGCGACCTGTCACCGGAATTCAACTTCACATATCGTGCTGATGTGGGCGAAGGTTTGATCGAGCACGAGTTCGATCATGTACTCTTCGGCACATACGATGGCCCTGTGGCACCGGATACGAACGAAGTGAGCGAAGTGCGATGGATGCGCATGAACGATCTGGCGGACGACCTGCGTACTTCCCCGGATCACTACACAGCATGGCTGAGCGTGTGCTGGCCACGTATCTGGGAACGGTACATGACCTTGCGCCGCGCATGAGCAGCCGACCACGCGTGAACATCCATTGGTTCCGCCGCGACCTGCGGACGAACGACAACCACGCCCTGTTCCGTGCGCTCGTAGAGCACGGCGACGTGCTCCCGCTTTTCATCTTCGATACGGAGATCCTGGAAGAGCTCGAAGACAAGAATGATCGTCGCGTGGACTTCATCCACCGCACGCTCGCCGCGCTGAAGGCCGAACTGGAGAAGCATGGAGGCTCGCTCATGGTGGAACATGGCAAACCCATTGACGTGTGGAAGCGATTGGTGAACGAGTATAAGATCACCGCCGTTACGACGAACCACGACCACGAAGCGTACGCGACCACGCGCGACGGCGAAGTGGCGGACTTCCTGCGCACGCAAGGTGTGGAAATGCGTTCCTTCAAGGACATCAGCATTTTCGAGCGTTCAGAGGTGTTGAAGGACGATGGCAAGCCCTACACGGTGTACACGCCGTATGCGCGCAAGTGGCGCGGACAGTTCCATGCGGGCATGGTGGAGCCGTTCAACAGCTCAGGGAGGTTGAACGCGCTGTTCAAGACCTCCTCACTGCCAATGCCCTCTTTGGAAGACATCGGATTCAGACCTACGGACCTGCACCCGCCTTCGTTGGACGTTGGCGACCAGCTGCTGGAGCGCTACCACCTGACGCGCGATCTGCCAGGCATCGAAGGCACGAGCCGCATGAGCGTTCACTTGCGGTTCGGCACAGTGAGCCCTCGCGAATTGATGAAGCGCGGCATGGAACTGAACGGAACGTATGCGAACGAGCTCATCTGGCGTGAATTCTTCATGCAGATCCTCTGGCATTTCCCGCATGTGGTGACCAAGGCATTCAAGTCGGCCTACGACGCGATCGCCTGGCGCAATGATGAGCGGGAATTCGATGCGTGGTGCCAGGGACGAACGGGCTACCCGCTCGTTGACGCGGGCATGCGGGAACTCAACATGACCGGACATATGCACAACCGCGTACGTATGGTCGTGTCCAGCTTCCTCACTAAGCACCTGCTGATTGATTGGCGCTGGGGCGAAGCGTACTTCGCCAAGAAGCTCTTGGACTTCGAATTGAGCAGTAATAATGGCGGATGGCAATGGGCCAGTGGCAGCGGCTGCGATGCGGCACCCTACTTCCGTGTGTTCAATCCCACGTTGCAAATGGAGAAGTTCGACCCTGCGTTAACGTATGTGAAACGCTGGGTGCCGGAGTACGGTACCAAGAACTATGCATCGCCGATCGTCGTTCATGATATAGCGCGCAAGCGGGCCATTGAAATGTACAAGCTTGGACTGGAAGGTGCCCGCCAGCGCAACGAACTACAGACCGAACTCTTCAACTAGACGACCATGGCACGGAGAAAAAAATTGATCCTCACCCAACCGGTGAAAGAAGGACTGAAGGCGATAAAAGTCCGCTTGGACGCACGGACAGTGATGACGGTGGCGAGCTTGAAGGCGCTCGACTTCTGGAAGCTGCGTTACCCCAACCTGCAAGTGATCGGCTGATGAAACGGACGCTTGAGCGGGAACAATGGCTGCCAATCCCGATCGCGGAAGCTTGGGCCTTCTTCAGTTCGCCGAAGAACTTGGCCAAGATCACACCGGACGACATGGGCTTCCGCATACGCGAACCGTTCGACCATGCGCCGATACACGAAGGGCAAAAGATCACCTACACGGTGAAGCCGCTCTTTGGCATCCCGCTAACTTGGGTCACGTACATCGCGATCGCCGAAGGCCCGCACCGTTTTGTTGACACACAGCTGAAAGGCCCCTATCGCTCGTGGTGGCATGAGCATACGTTCCTTGAGAAGGACGGAGGAACCTTGATGAAAGACAAGGTAGAATATGAACTTCCGCTCGGCCCTTTGGGGGAACTGATGCACTCCTTGGTGGTACGCGGCAAATTGAAGGACATCTTCGACTTCCGCTTCCGCACCTTGGAATCGCACTTCGGGAACCCGACATTGCGCCCCCGATTAGCTTAGCGGCCGTATGGGAACGTGGAGCATCATCGGCATCGTTACGGCCACGTTCTTCGCGATGGAATTCGTGGCTTGGGCCACGCACAAATACGTGATGCATGGGTTCCTGTGGCACTTGCACAGCGATCACCACAAGAAGGATCATTATGGCTTCTTGGAACGCAACGACGCCTTCTTTCTGATCTTCGCCGTGCCGAGCATGGCACTGTTCTTCATCGGCGCGCAACAGGGTTTGCGCACGCCGTGGTTATGGATCGGACTTGGCATCCTTGTTTACGGGATCGCGTACTTCTTCGTGCATGAAGTGTTCATCCACCAGCGTATCAAATGGCTGCGTAGCGCGAACTCGGCCTACTTCCTCGGACTGCGCCGTGCGCACAAAGTGCATCACAAGCGCTTGGTGAAAGAGGACGGCGAGTGCTTCGGCATGCTGTGGGTGCCGATGAAGTATTTCCGAGAGGCGAAGCGTCTTCGTCCCGACTCATCGGGGAAGCAGCTTCAACAGAAACCTTCCTGATCGCATGAGCACGTATGCGTGGGTGAACCTGTGCAGCGTGTTGGTGCCGTTCCTCGCGAGCTTCCATCCAAGGCTGAAGTTCCACACGAAGTGGTGGGCCTTGTTCCCGGGGATCGCGCTGATGATGTGCCTCTTTATCCCGTGGGATGCGGCGTTCACGCAGGCTGGCGTATGGGGATTCAACCCCGAGCACGTCTGGAGCGCAAGGCTCCTTCACCTGCCCATCGAAGAATGGCTCTTCTTCATCTGCATCCCCTATTGCTGCGTGTTCTCCTACCACTGCTTTCATGTCCTCGGAGTGAAGGATCATTGGGGCCGTCACGCACGTAGCATCAGCTTGGTGCTCATCATCGGCTTGCTCGCTATCGCGCTGTGGAACTGGTCACGGGCCTACACGTTCACCGCTTGGGCATTGTGCGCGCTGTGGATCCTATTCGCGGCATTCATCCAAAAAGCTCGATGGCTCGGTCGATTCTACATGGTCTATGCAGTGCTACTCCTGCCCTTCCTCGTCGTGAACGGCATTCTCACCGGCACCGGGTTGGAGCGGGAGGTGGTCTGGTACGATAACGCGGAGAACCTCGGCCTGCGCATTCTCACCATACCCTTGGAAGATGTGTTCTACGGCATGCTCATGGTGGGCCTGGTCGTGAGTGTCTATGAATGGATGGTTGCGTTCAGGTGGGCGATGGGATCAAAAAGGTGACCCGGTCCATGATCGGTCGTCCTGATTTCGTAACCTTAACTCACCAACATATGAAAACGCACAACGTCACCACGTTACCACGTCACGCTAACGCAGTAAGTACGCGCTTCAGCCATCGGTTGCTGACTTCACTGGCCAAGAACTTCTTGGCCATTTCTATTCTCTGCTGTTCGATGAGCGTGGGTTTGAGCACCCAGGCGCAAATTTCGCAACCGCTCACGAACAACACGGATTGCTCCTTCAAGATCCGGATCGCTTGGTTGAATACGATGAGCGTGCCGCAGACTTCCCTCTTCACCATCGCGCCGAACTCAGTGAACAACTTCACACTTCCGGCCAATGCGGTGACGATCACACAAGGTCGGTTGTACACGACGGGAGGTAATGCTTTGAGCGCATGGTTTCAACTCCCCGGATATCATCTGTGCTATTTCGCTGAAACCTGGAGCTGCCCCAGTTGCGGGATCGGATTACAGGTTGATCTCGGTCCCACCTATGGCATCAGGATCCGGTGCGGTACCTGCGGCCAATGAACAACCACCGTCATCATCCAAAGCTTGCGCTTGGGGCATTTTTAGCACTTGCTGCACCGTCGATGTTTGCTCAGACCTGGAGCGACCATCGTTGGGACAAATGGCGCTTGGGGTTGGAAGGTGGTCTTACCTTTTCTAGCGGCACACCGCAGCCTTGGACATGGTGCCCCTTGGACTCCAATGCCCAAGGCCGACCG
>JANOPI010000181.1:0-15951 GCA_031421755.1 Flavobacteriales bacterium
TCACCATCAACACCTGCTTGGACCGGCTGAAGGCGCGCAAGCGGAAGAAGCGCTCGTTGCTCGGTTGGTTCAGCTTGTCGGATGAGCGGGTCGAGCGTTCGGCGGCACTGGTGTTCGACCATCCGGGAGTCGCTCCGGAAGACCGCGAAGCGCTGGAACGATTGTTCGCCGTTGTGGATGAACTACCGGAGCAGCAGAAGACCGCGTTGCTGCTGAAGACCACGGAGGACCTTTCCATGAGTGCGATCGCCGAGGTCATGGGCCTCTCGCCCAAAGCCGTGGAGTCCCTGCTTTCCCGCGCCCGCGCCAATCTGCGCCAGCGCTTTCCGAACGAAGGATGAAACAGAGAATGTCGTCAAACCCACCACAGACATGGACATGAACGGACCGGAAGACCTGCTGAAACGCATCGCGCGCGTGGATGCGCCTCCCTATCTGCTCACGCGGATCGAAGCGCGCTTGTCAGCGGCCGTGAAGGTCCCGCGTGGACGACTGGTGGCTGTGGCCTGCGCGCTTGCGGCCTTGCTGCTCGCGAATGCGGCTGTGCTTGGTGGCAAGGCGGGAAGCAGCGGCCAACTGGATGAAGTGGCCGATGCGATGGGCATGAACGCGTCCAATCAGTTGTACCGATGACCCGCACGCGCCTCCTTTCCATCGCGGTCCTGGTGCTGGTGCTGCTGAACATGGCCACGCTCGCTGCGCTCTTCTTCCGCAAAGCGCCGCATCCGGAGCACCGCAAGCATCAAGGTCCGAAGGCGATCATCATCGAGCGCCTGAAGTTCGATGAGGGACAAGTCGCCTTGTACGAGGAGTTGATCCGCGACCATCGCAGCAGGATCGATGAACTGGACAAGCGCATGATGGAGTTGCGCGGGCGCTTGTATGATGTCAGCGACCCGCAGTCCGCTGATCCGATCATCGACCTGATCGGCGAAACGCAAGGCGAGATCGAACGCATACACACGGACCACTTCGGCCGCATACGCGCCCTCTGCCGAGCTGACCAACTGCCCTTGTTCGATGCGCTCACGAAGGATCTCGCGGGCTACTTCCGGCCGGGGCCAGCGCCACTGAAGGAGCTGCGATGAGAGCCCTCGTTACTACGGTGCTCTGCGTTGCTGTGCTCGGAGTGAACGCACAGGACAAGGCCCGCATGCTGCGATTTATGCCGTGGTTCGGCGATCATGCGTTGCGCTTGGACGTGGATGAGAAGCTTCCGGATGGCACATCGGTGCGTGTTTCAACATTCCGCTTCTATGCCGGTTTTCCGATCGTGACAGGTGATGGTCAGGCCAACCTTTTGCCGTACCACTATCACCTGGTGGATGCCGAAGACAGCGCATCATGGTCGGTGGCGATACCACCTTCAGCACCTGCGTACTTCGTCCTCGGGGTAGATAGTCTCACCAATGTTTCCGGCGCGTTCGGTGGGGATCTGGACCCGATCAAAGGCATGTATTGGGCATGGAACAGCGGCTACATAAACCTCAAACTGGAGGGCAACAGTCCGGCGTCGCCTTATGCCTCTCGCGAATTTGAACTTCACCTGGGCGGGTACTTGCCGCCTTATGCAGCAGCGCACCACGTGCTATTGCCCAACCCGGGATCAGAAGACATGGTGGTGCGCGTTGATATCCTGCCCTTGCTGGAGGCTGCCGACGTAAGGTCGAAGTGCAACGTGATGTCCCCCGGTGATGATGCCGTGCGGCTTTCACGCGTGGCCGCAACGATGTTCCGAACGGATGCTCGGCGTTAGAACACGAGCCTTCGCAGGCATCATTGGCTGTTTGTTCCTGATAGCCGCAGGAACGATGCCCACGCATCCCGTTCAGCTCGCTGTCCCGAAGAACTGGCCACCGATGGTCTATGACCTGTCGAAGAATCCGTTGACACAGGAAGGGATCGCTCTCGGACGCAAGCTCTTCCATGATCCGATCCTCTCGAAGGATAGCACCACCTCGTGCAGCAGTTGCCATTCGTCCTACACGGCCTTCGCGCACGTGGACCACAAGCTGAGCCACGGGATCCATGACAGCATCGGCACACGCAACGCACCCGCGCTGATGAACCTGGCCTGGAGCAAGAGTTTCATGTGGGATGGCGCAGTGAACCATCTCGACATGCAGCCGCTCGCGCCGATCAACCATCCGGCGGAAATGGCCGAGAGCACGCAGCACGTGGTATTCAAACTGGAGAACAGCCGAACGTACCGACGCATGTTCGCCGAGGCCTTCGGTGACTCGATGATCTTCAGCGACCGCATGCTGAAGGCACTGGCGCAGTTCCAGCTTTCGCTCGTTTCCGCCGGTTCGCGCTATGACCTCATGAAGGCGGGAGCGGAGGTGTTCACCGAGCAGGAGCAGAACGGCTACCGGATATTCCAAGCGCATTGCAACGCGTGCCACCAGGAGCCGCTCTTCACCACAGGCGATTTCGCGAACAACGGACTACCGTTGGACAGCCTGTTGCGCGATGGGGGTCGAAGCCGCATCACGCACGATCCAAAGGATTCATTGATGTTCAAGATCCCCTCCCTGCGCAATGTGGAATTCTCCTTCCCCTATATGCACGACGGCCGCTTCAAGACGTTGCGAGCCGTGATCAACCACTACGAGCAGGGTATCATGAAGTCGTCAACGCTCTCGTCGGAACTGCGCGACGGTGTACCACTGACCAGCGATCAGCGCACGGATCTGGTGGCCTTCCTGTTGACGCTGAGCGACCGTGCGTTCGTGATGGATCCGTCGCATGCCCATCCGAAGTGAACGCCAGCGAAGGATGATCGCGCGAACGTCGTCCAACGGGTACCGAGGTTCCGAAAACCCTGCGCTCATGAAGCTCCGTCACACGCTGTTTCTTTCGCTTCTCCCGCTTTCGTGCTTGCATGCCAGCGCCCAAACAGAACCGAACATCACGAACTGGTTGATCAACACGACGAACGTCATGGGCCGGCATTACGTGAGCGGCAACCCAACGCCGATCCAGGATGCCGTGCTGGCCAATGTGCAGAACGTGAAGTACTCCACCAGTTGGGTGTACGTGACAACGAATGGCATTCCGTCCTACATCACGGGGCCATTTCTGGATGGCAATCCCTCGGTAGCCACAAGCCAGAACGCCATCTTCCGGTTCCCGCGCGTGCCGGTGCAGAACACGGGGACGCCAACAGCGACAACGGGTGGCAACATCGGCATCTTCGTCAACGGAGTGGCGTTGTTCGACTATCGCGATGGCGCGAGCTGGCGCTTCTCCACCAACTCCATGGCCGGTGGACCGCTCGGTGGCATGGGGGACAACATCTGGAACCGCGATGCGATCGTGGCCGAACGCCTCGGCTTCGATTGTGCGAAGGGACATCCTGCGATGGGCAACTACCATCATCACCAGAACCCGAGCGCGTTCAGCTTGGACATTGTGCCGATATCGACCGTATGCAATGTGTACGCCGCGGACGGCCTTTACGCGATCGATAGCACGAGGCACTCCCCGTTGATCGGCTTGGCGTACGACGGTTTTCCGATCTATGGCGCTTACGGCTTCTCGAACAGCGATGGCACGGGTGGGCTCAAGCGAATGCTCAGCAGCTATCAACTGCGCGGCATCGCTGTGCGCACACACTACGCTGATGGTACCAATGTGACGGATGGCCCTGCTGTGAACGCGACCTATCCCTTGGGTACTTTCCGGGAGGACTACGAGTACGTGGCGCACGCCGAGCCTTACTACCTCGACGTCCACAACGGCCGCTACTGCGTGACTCCCGAATACCCAGGTGGCACCTACGCGTATTTCTGTACCATGAACGCGAATTGGAACTCGGCCTATCCGTATTGCGTGGGCCCGACCTTCTACGGCCTGAAGAGCGCTGCCAAGGTGGCTTCGATCAGCGAAGCGGTGACGACCTACACCTATTTGAAAGTGGCAGCGAGGGTTTACCTCGGAGGTGCCTATGACAACGGAACCGGTCTGATGGCCGACATGCTTCGCAGTTCTTCTCATGTGCCCGCCGCACAACCTTACACTTCGTTGGGCTACACTTTCACCGGTGCGCTCGCGACTTCCGGCAGCATCGCACCGGGTATCCTTGCTTACACCGGAAGCAACGCGATCGTTGACTGGGTGGTGCTCGAACTCCGGAACTCGGCCACACCGGCGACGATCACCGCGAGCGCGCCCGCGCTGCTCCAACGCGATGGCGATGTGGTGGCCATGGACGGGCTTTCCGTGATGACGTTCCCCATTCCGCCCGGCAGCTACCATGTGGCGGTGCGGCACCGCAACCACCTCGCCACGATGACCGCCACCGCTATCTCACTGGGAGTGAACACTACCACCGTCGACATGACTTCCACAGCCACCGGCACCTACGGCACCGATGCCCAGAATACCATCGGCACCGTGCGCACGCTCTGGAACGGCGATGTGAATTTTGATGGCGCGGCGAAGTATACCGGCTCCGGCAACGACCGCGACCCGATCCTCACAACGGTAGGAGGGACTACACCCAACAATTCCGTGGTGGGCTATCAGGCCGGGGATATCAACCTCGACGGGTCGGTGAAGTACACCGGCTCCGGTAATGACCGCGATCCGATCCTGATCAATGTCGGCAGCACCACACCGAACAACGTGCGCAATGCACAGATCCCTTGAATAACAACAACATGCGGAAGACACTCCTCTTTCTCTGCGGCATAAGCGCCTTGCTCGCCTCGGCACAATCCGATCCGTGCATCACCCAGTGGATGATCAATACCACGAACATCCAAGGTCGTCATTACATCGCGGGGAATTCGACCCCTTTTCAGGACAACGCGCTCGCCAACGTGCAACAGGTACAATTCTCGGACGATTGGGTGTACGTCCATTCCAATGGGATCCCCGCGTACATCACCGGGCCTTTCCTGGATGGCAATCCTTCCCTGGCCACCAGCCAAGATGCGATCTTCCGCTTTCCGCGCCTGCCGGTGGAGAACACCGGCATTCCGACACCGACCAGCGGCGGCAACATCGGCAACTTCATCAACGGGGTGGCCATGTTCGACTTCCGCGACGGTGTTGCATGGAACCCGAATACCAACGCCCTGTGCGGTGGTCCGGGAAATCCGCCTTGCCCGGGCGGACCGGGAGGTGTGCAGGATTGGAACCGTGATGCGATCCCTGCGGAACGGGCCGGGTTCGATTGCGCGAAAGGCCACCCGGCGATGGGCAACTACCACCATCACCAGAACCCAAGCGCTTTCAATTTGGACCTTGTTGTGATATCGAACGTCTGCGACCTCTATCTCGCTGATGGTCTCTACACGGTCGATAGCACGCAGCATTCACCGCTGCTCGGCTTCGCGTACGATGGCTTCCCGATCTATGGCGCGTACGGTTTCGCGAACTCCGATGGAATGGGTGGCGTAGCGCGCATACGATCGGGCTATCAATTGCGGAACATCACGGAACGGACTACGCATGCCGATGGAACGGCGGTAAGCACTGGTGCTCCTATCAACACCACATACCCGCTCGGCTACTTCCGTGAGGACTACGAGTTCCTCACGCACGTCGAACCCTTCTACCTGGACGAGCACAATGGCCGTGTCTGCGTGACGCCGGAGTATCCGGAAGGCACATACGCCTACTTCTGTACGGTGGATGCCAATTGGAATTCGGCCTATCCGTACATGGTGGGCCCAACGTTTTACGGAACCGTCGTAGCTGGGGATGTCGACAGCATTACGGAGGATGTGACGACCTACGATCCCGCCAACGCGGTGACGGAGGAGTCGACGAAGTCGCAGGGCGTGGGCGTGTACCCAAATCCCTCCGGCGACCTGATAGCCGTGCAGATGAGCGGTCTATTGCGGGAAAATGCCGGTCTGCGGCTGTTCGATCCGCAGGGCAAACTGGTGCGCTCCGAGGTGATCGCGCAGGGCAGCACCATCTGGTACCTGGATACGCGCACGCTCTACGACGGCACGTACTTCGTGGAAGTCACGAGCGGGAACGAGCGCTGGCGGAAGCCGGTGGTCGTGGCGCATTAGGACAGGGGCGTTCCGCACGACGCGCGGTTGACACTTTCGGGCGTGATCTTCGCGTTCAATGGTGCCATGCTGCACCTTCGCTCCATGAAGCGCGCGCTTTTCCTTCTGGTGCTCTTGTCCATGCTGGCGGACCTTTCCGCCCAAGGGCTGATGGAGCGTAAGCACCCGGACATCTTCCCGCTCGATGGCAAGATGAAGCGCAGCGGCTTTTTTCTCGGACCTGGTGTTACGTGGACACTGGCTCCGTTCAAGGACCGCGAAGAGCACTTCGATATCGGAACGGACACTACCGTTGACGCGACATTCCACGGGAAGGGAAGGCTCGGTCTCTACCTCGAAGCGGGTTGGTTCATCTCCACGCGCGATCCCGTGATCATCGATTACTGGGACTTCGGCCTGGCCTACAAACAGCTGAAAGGGCGTGAGGAGAGTGAAGGGGCGATCGCCCGTGGCGACAGCATCGGTAACTGGCTCGGCGAAGGCGACTTCAACGATCAGCATCTCACGTTCGCCGTGAATGCGAACAAACTCTTCTGCGTGCGCGACTATCGGTTCTTCCAGTTCAGCTTGGGCGCGAATGTGGACTGGCGATTCAGCGAGGGTCGCGACTTCGCGGGGTTCGCTGTGCCCGGCTCTCAGGATTTCCCACCAGAGTTCATCGGGCAGGCGCACGCCAAACTCGGGTTCGGGTTCAAGCTCACCCAACAGCTGATGATCATCCCCGCGATCGAAACGCCCTTCTTCAGCATAGTACCCGAAGATCAGGGCTTCGGGCGCTTGCAATGGTTCAGCACCACCTACCGCCCACTGATCCTCAGCGTTCGTTTCCTGTTCCTCCGATATCCGAATGGTTGGGCCTGTCCACCAGTGAAGAACAACGAGTTCGAGCGCCACAAAGTGGTGAACCCGGAATACAAGCGCCGTTGATCAACGGTCGGATGCTGCCAGACCAGGTGCGGCTGACGTACGCGCGTACACGTTTGGCCTCGCATTGTTGTTCACCACGAGTACGCACCGTTGACCTGCCACGCGCAGATCGATCACGTGGCGCGTGTCAGCGGGAACGGAGACACCGCTCTTCATCGCACTCAGCGGTTGGAAACCACCGTGGCCATCACCGAGCAGAACGAGTCCCATCCCCGCATCGTAGCGCGTGGTCTCCACCTCCGCGCCATACAGGTTGCCGCCGATGAACAGGTCCACAACACCATTGCCATCGATGTCCCGAATGACCGCGCCGCGCAGTGGGGCGGTCTGTGCCGCCTTCGGCAATGGACGGGCTTCGAAGCGGCCGCCCTGGTTCATGAAGCACATGCTCGCGAATTCCGTAGCCTTCGAACGCACGGCCGTACCGAGCTTTTCCCGCCCGTAGATGCCTTCCATCGACGCGTTGGCGAAGGCCTTGTAGGTCGGGAACTTCTCAGCGATGAAGGGCATCTGGCCGCTGGAACATTCCCGGCCGCGTACGGGCAATTCGCCCTGGGCCCCGCATTTTGCCAATACGATGTCGTTGGTGCCGGTGCCATCCAGATCAGCCATGTACACCTTCAGCGGGCGTTCCTTGGATGGATGGAACTTGTTGTTCAGACCAAGATTCCCCACCATCATGTCGTTGTCGCCATCGCCGTCCAGATCAGCTATTTCAAGGAATTGCCACCAGCCGGTCATCGAGGTGTCCAGTATGGTGGATGATATGTCCAGCAATGCACTGCCCGTGTTTTTCCAGATCCGCACCGGCATCCACTCGCCGCAAACGACCAGTTCCGCGCGCTTGTCGCCATCGATGTCCGCGAAACGGGCACCCGTGACGAGGCCCGGCCGACCATTGGGACCCAGCCAGGTGGATGTGACATCGGTGAAGCGGCCGCGTTCGTTCAATAGCACATGGCTGCGCGGAGGAGCAGGCCATGCACCGGGCTCATTCCGCCCACCCACGAACAGATCCAGGTCACCATCGCCATCCAGGTCGTTGCTCGCCACGCACATCGTACTCGTCCGCAGTTCGGGCAGCGCGTCCGCCGCAAGGGTGAACCGCCCATGCGAATCGTTCATGAACAAGCGATCCTGGTAGTCGATGCTGGCAGCAGGGGCTTCGGTGCTACCTGCGGCGAGGTACAGGTCCCGGTCCCCGTCGCCGTCCGCATCGAAGAAGTGCGCGCCGATGAATTCCGCGCTGCTGAGAGTGGACCAGCCTTGACCGCGTGTAGCGGTGAAGCGCCCCTGCATGTCCTGTAGGTACAAGACGCATGCAGTCCCTCGCGATGCACCGAAAAAAACATCGTCCGTGCCGTTCCCATCCACATCGGCCACGGCTGCGCAGGGGCCATGGGCGCTTTGGGCCTGCGGGAGCAAGGTCTCTGACAGGAAATCGTCGAAGGCGTTCTCCTTGTGCAAGAAGTCCAGTCCGGCGGACGCGGCGATGTCCACGAAGAGCGGTTCGGATGAGGATCTCCTTTCCGGCCGTCGTACCTCGGAATCCGCGCGCTTGATCACCAGGCGCTGGTCCGTCTTCGGTGATCGGATCGTCGTTGTGGTATGGTCTGGCCAGGCGATAACCACAGAATCCACCGGAGCGGTGCTCAGGCCGAAATGCAGTATCGGTTCCACGCTGCTCTGAAAGCCCCGCACGGTGAACAGTTCAGTGGTCTGTACGCTGGCAGCAGAAAAGAGGGTCGCTGTCGCGCCTATGGCCGAAGGGTTGATAGCATCGCCCTCCAACGCCAATTGCAGGTAATGTCCGCTGCCGCTTTCTCGCGCCATGTTGCGAACGATGGTCGCCGGGCTGTTGGCGTTCACCGTCACGAGGTCCAGGTCACCGTCACGGTCCAGGTCGCCCCAAGCCGCACCGGTACTCAGTGTTTTCTGGTGGTATGACCAGGTATCCATGGCTTTCTCGAAGGTCAGGTCACCGCGATTGCGGAACACCTGCTTCTCCGGCGTATGGCTCGGGGCCAGATCCAGCACCGGCTGGAAGTGCTGATGCGTGCCTTCCTCCTTGGCGATGCGATGGACCGCGCTCCGGAAGTCGCTGTTGGTGACATCCCGCACAATACCGTTGGTGATGAAGAGGTCTTTCCAGCCGTCATTGTCCAGATCGCAGAAGAGTGGGGCCCAGCTCCAGTCAGTGCGGTCCACTCCGGCCATCTGCGAAACTTCACTCCAGGTATCATTACCGTTGTTCACCTGCAGGCTGTTCACCATGTACTGGTGGTGGAAGCCGTGCTCGACCATCTGACGGAATTGCTGCGGCAGCATGCTGGCCATGTTCTCTTTGTTCAGCTTGTGGTCGCTGGGGGTCATGTCCAACGCGCACAGGTCAGGCAAGCCATCGTTGGTGTAGTCCGCCAGATCGACGCCCATGCTGTAATAGGACATGTGTCCAAGTTGGCTCAACGCCTCGTCCCGGAAGCGCGGCACACCCGTCACAGGGTGGTTGCCGGTGTTCATCAACAGTTGATCGGCCGGGTAGAAATCGCTGCATACATAGATGTCGATGAGGCCATCTGCGTTCATATCGCCGATCGCGGCGGCCAAGCCGAAGTGCCGGCTGGCGACGCCGGACTCTTCCGTGTGGTCCGTGAATTTCCCATGGCCGTCGTTCAGGTAGAGCCGGTCACTTTGGTCGGCAACAGGTGTGAAGCGCGAATCGTAGATCACCTGGTTCACATTGCTGAAGTCGTTGCGATGGCCGACGAGGAAGCAGTCGAGATCGAGGTCGCCGTCCAGATCAGCGAAATGCGCCTGTGTGCTGTGCCCTGCGCGGTCCAATCCGAACGCTGCGGCTTGCTCGGTGAATCGGCCGTGGCCATCATTGATGAAGAGCAGGTTGCGGCGTGTACTCGCAGGACGGAAGGTGGGCCCCGAGGCGCATACGTAAATGTCGAGCGCGCCGTCAGCGTTGACATCGGCCAAACTGACGCCGGTCGCCCACGTTGCCCCCAAAGAGAAGTTGGCAGTAGCGGAAATCTCTTTGTAACGCAGGTCGCCTTCATTCCGGTAGATGGAACCGCCCCCGCGCGTACTCACGAAGACCATGTCCGGAAGGCTGTCGCCGTCCAGATCGCCGATCGCCACGCCACCGCTGTTGTAGTTGTAGGTGTACGAGAAGTAGTTCACGCTGTCGTCATCGATCACTTTGTTGTCAAACGTGATCCCTGTGCGCTCGGGTCCCAGAGCTTCCAACCGCATCCCTTGGTCGGAGGTGGGAACGTCCGCGATCTCAGGAGGACTCCCACAGCCCCAAAGCAGCAGCATGATCAATGGCCAGGAACGAACGGTCATATTCCGAGATATGGTCAACCAATGTAACCCGCCCGATCGAACTGGCCATGCCGCCCTTGGTCAGGGCCGCAAGAACGGATTCAGTCGGCGCTCTTCACCGATCGTCGTGGCCGGGCCGTGCCCGCAGTGAACGACCACATCATCCCCGAGGGGGAACAGTTGTTCACGGATGCTCGACAGCAGGGTGTCCATGTCGCCCCCTGGCAGATCCGTGCGGCCGATACTGCGCTGGAACAACACATCTCCGCTGATCACGAAATGCTCCTTCGCATGCCAGAGCGCAATGTGGCCCGGCGCGTGGCCAGGAACGAACAGCACGTGCAGCTTGTCACCGCCCAAGGTCACCGTATCCCCTGCGTTCAGGAATTTCTCCGGTTCGGGTGGGGGGGGGCAGGGCACACCGTACAACTTGCCCTGCCGCTCAGCCGCATGAAGCAGAGGGAGGTCCGCCCGGTGCATCCATGGCAGCAGGCCGTAGCGCTCGCGCATCCAAGCACAGCCGAGAACATGGTCGATATGCGCATGGGTCAGCACAAGACGCACAGGGGTCAATCCGTTCTCCGCGAACCACGTCTCGAATGCATGCTCCTCCTCGCGATCACAGCAGCCAGGGTCGATCACGATCGCCTCACGGCCATCGTCGAGGACCCACGTGTTCTCTTGGAATGGATTGAAGGTGTGTCGTGTTCGGCGCAAAACGGTCGGAAAAGCGTGAACTTCGCAGAGCATTACCGCCCCGGGCGGTGAAAGTAGAACGGACACGTGATCAAGCGCGCGGCACTCCTCCTCCCGATCCTTTTGTGGGCCATCGCCCCGTCGAGCGCTCAGTTCTACAACGGCAGCCAGCAGGAGTTCGGCAAGAACCGCGTTCAGTACCAGGAGTTCCTCTGGCAGTACTACCGGTTCCCCGAGCTGGAGACTTACTTCTACAAGGGCGGCCGCGATGTGGCCCGCTTCGTCTCCATAAGCGGCCACCGCAACAAGCGTGAGATGGAGCGCTTCTTCGACTTCACCATCGACGACCGCATTCAGTTCGTAGTATACAATTCACTCACCGATTTCCGCCAGAGCAATGTCGGGATCACCGGGGATGAACAGTTCAATATCGGGGGGGTCACGCGCATCGTGGGCACAAAAGTGTTCGTGTACAACGAAGGTGATCACGACCTGCTGGAAAGACAAGTGCGCAGCGGCATCGGCCAGCTCATGATCGATCAGATGATGTACGGCGGCAACTGGCGCGAAGTGCTCAAGAACAGCACATTGCTCAACCTGCCCGCATGGTACACCAAGGGACTCGTGGCCTACTGCGCAGGCCCTTGGGACGCGCGCAGCGAAAGTCGCATCCGTGATGGTGTGCTCGGTACGCGCTTCAAACGGTTCAACCGCTTGGAGGGGGATGATGCGACGCTCGCCGGACTCGCCGTGTGGACCTACGTGGCCGAGACCTATGGTACAAGCGTGATCCCGAACATCCTGTACATGACCCGCGTGAGCCGCAATCCGGAGAACGGCTTCAACTACGTGCTCGGCATCGGGCTCAAACAGCTCACCCAAGAGTGCATGGAGCACTTCCGCGCCCGCTTCGCTGAGGAGGATCGCCAGCGCGTCGCGGTGAAGATGGAAGAACTCCCCATCAAAACCCGGAGAACGCGCAGCTACAGCGAATTCAAACTCAGCCCCGATGGCAAGTACGCGGCGTGGGTGAGCAATGAGATGGGCCAGTACAAGGTGTGGCTCTACGACCGTGCGAAAAAGAAGATAAAGCGCCTGGCCAAAGGCGAGAAAAAACTGAATCGCATCATTGACAAGACCTATCCCGTGATCGCCTGGCACCCCACAGGCCGTGCGCTCACCTGGACCACTGAGCGCAAGGGCGAACTTTACCTCACCACCTACACGCTGGACGACAAGGAATTCACCCGGAAACCGGTGTTCATGCTCGAAAAGATCCTCAGCATGACCTACAGCGAGGACGGCCAGAACATGGTCTTCAGCGGTGTCCGAGAAGGACGGACCGACCTCTACCTCTACTACACTATCGGTAACAGGCAGGAGCAGTTGACGGACGACCAGTTCGACGACCTCGACCCCAGTTTCGCGGACGGGAACAATGCCATCCTCTTCAGCAGCGACCGCCCCGATGATACCCTGCGTACAAACGCTGATGTCGTCTGGTGGCATGCACGGAAGGACATCTTCCGCTATGACCTGCGGACGCGCTCCAATGTGCTCGCCAGGCTCACCAACAGCGCCAATGCGGATGAGCGTGAGCCTATGCCGTACGACAGCGCGAATTATACCTACCTCAGCACCGCAGGCGGCGTCACTGACCGATGGTTGCTCCATTTTGATAGCGTGATAACAGCGATCGACACCACGGTGCATTACCGATACTTCACCACCGAGGCGCGCGCAACGAAACTCAAACGATCGATCGATGAGCAGGATGTGGTAGCCGGTCGCGGTTGGCTTTCCCAATTGGTATGGGCTGAAGGCAAGTACCATTTCCATGTCGGCTCCGCCAACGAAGCCACCTACGCCAGCGGTGATCTGAAGGACGGGGAGGAACCAGTACCACCAGAGGGTCGAGCGGGCAGTACCGTAACCGATGATATGAGCCCGGTGGTGAAGGTGGATCCCATCGTCGTTCGCGATACCACGGAACAAGCCGTGAACGTCCATAACTACCGTTTCGCCGATGAGGCACCGCTGACCAATGCATCGGGAACCGATGCGGAAGGCACCGGATCAACACCGGGTGGAACCGCTGAAGCCCTGGTGATCGGGACGCCACTGGACACCAGCATGATCACCCGATTGGTCTTCCCGGAGCAGCGCAACTACAACGTCAACTTCGCCACTGACGAGGTACTCACCCAGCTGGACAACAGCTACGAAGGGCGCTTCTACCAGAACCTCACGGACAACTTCGCACTGAATCCCGGGCTCAGCGGCTTCACCCGCATGGCCATGAGCGATGTGTTCGAGGACTACAAAGTGGTCGGTGGTTTCCGCCTCGCTCTGGATCTGAACAACAACGACTACATGTTGCGTTTCCAGAATTTCAAGCGCAGGCTCGATAAGGACATCCTGCTCCAGCGGCGCTCCATCCAGGGCGCGGTGGGGGATGTGGGCCTGGCCAAGTTGCACACCCACATGGCCACATACCGTATTACCTGGCCCTTCAGCGAGCTTGCCAGCCTGCGCGGTTCCATCATCTACCGGCATGATCGGCTCGTGATCCAGAGTACCGACAATATCTCCCTCTCCCAGAGGAACAATTTCGACCAGACCGCCGGCGCCAAACTCGAGTATGTCTACGATAGCAGCATTCCACGTGGGCTCAACCTGTACACGGGGTGGAAGGCCAAGGTCTTTGCGGAGTACTACAAACAACCCGATGGACCGAAAACCGACATGCAGGTGTTCGGCCTCGATATCCGCCATTCGCAGCGTATCCATCGCGACCTGATCTGGGTCACACGTTTGGCCGGGTCCACGGCGATCGGCACCCGCAAAGTGCTCTTCGCACTCGGCGGCGTGGACAACTGGCTCTTCCCGAAGGTCGATCAGGCCACACCGGTCGACTACAGCCAGAATTATTTCTACCAGTCGCTCGCCGTGCCCATGCGCGGATTTTTCTACAACGCGCGCAACGGCAACAGTTTCGGCGTTGCCAACACCGAGCTGCGTGTGCCCATCTTCCGCTACCTGTTGAACAAGCCTATCCGAAGCGATTTCGTGCAGAACTTCCAGATCGCCGCGTTCGGTGATGTGGGATCGGCCTGGACAGGTCCGCACCCGTATTCCGCTGAGAACTCGTTCAACAACCAGGTGATCGATACCAATCCGTTCCTCATCACCATCAAGAACCAGCGCGAGCCCATCGTTTACAGTTATGGTTTCGGCTTGCGTACACGCTTGCTCGGCTATTTCGTGCGTGCCGATTGGGCCTGGGGCATCGATGATCAACGGCGGTTGCCGCAGGTCTTCCACCTTTCGCTGAACCTTGATATCTGACCGACGTCCGATGGCCCTGTCCACCTTGCTGGTCCTTGTGGTGATCGGTGTCCTGGCCGGAGTTCTCAGTGGTTTCGTCGGCGTGGGTGGTGGGATCATTATCGTACCGGCGCTCATGTGGGCGTTAGGGTACACGCAGCATCAGGCCACGGGAACAAGTCTCGCAGTGCTGCTCCTGCCCGTTGGGATCCTCGCCGTCTGGAACTTCCACAAGGCGGGCAACGTCAATTGGCAGGCCGCTCTGGCCATCAGTGCTGCTTTCGTCATTGGGGCCTACTTCAGCAGCAAGCTTGCGCTCTCGCTTCCACCGGAGACGGTGAAGAAGGTTTTTGGAGGGGTGATGATCATCGCAGCGCTCAAGCTCATCTTCGGCAAGTGATAGAGCGCATCAAAGCCGAGTCCGCACGGCGACATGCGGACATCATCGCATGGCGCAGGCACCTGCACGCGCATCCGGAACTCAGCTTTGTGGAGCGGGAAACGGGCCGCTACATCGCGGAGCAACTGAGGAGCCTCGGCATCGAAGTGCGCGAGGACGTGGCCGATACGGGCGTTATCGGTGTTGTTCGAGGCGCGAAGCCGGGCCAGGGGTGTATCTGCCTTCGGGCCGACATCGATGCACTACCGATCCTGGAGAAGAACACCTGCGACTATCGCAGCACGAACGATGGCGTCATGCACGCATGCGGCCACGATGCGCATACCGCCATGGTACTTGGCGCGGGTGCGATCCTGCATGCGCTGCGTAAGGAATGGGGCGGAACCGTGCTGTTGCTCTTCCAACCCGGAGAGGAGAAGATCCCCGGTGGTGCCACCCTCGTGCTGAAGGAGAACGCGTTGCGCGATCCTGTTCCTGCCGCCATCATCGGCCAGCATTGCACGCCGGAACTGCCGGTCGGAAAGCTCGGCTTCCGACCAGGACCGTTCATGGCCAGCAGCGATGAGTTGTATGTGACGGTGCAGGGCAAGGGCGGACACGCGGCGCAGCCGGAGAAGCTGATCGATCCGATCATGATCACCGCGCATCTGCTGCCACGGTTGAAGGCGGATTTCGCAGAGCGCTATGGCCGGTCCGGCGGACCGGCATTGTTGGCCTTCGGAAAGGTGGAAGCTCTCGGCGCGACCAACGTGGTGCCCGATGTGGTGAAGCTCTCGGGAACACTGCGCGCCTTCAACGAAGAGCAACGCGCCGACATGCACCGATGGCTGCCCGTGCGCGCGAATGAGATCTGCGCGGAGCATCTCGGTAGCTGCGACTTCCAGGTGATGAAAGGCTATCCTGTACTCGTGAACGATGATGCGCTCACCGCACGCATGCGCGCAGCCGCTGTGGAGCTGGTCGGTCCAGCGAACGTGGTGAACATGGATATGCGCATGGGCAGCGAGGATTTCGCCTTCTACACGCATGTGATGCCCGGCTGTTTCTTCAGGCTCGGTACAGGCACGCCAGGACAACCGATGCGCGGATTACACACGCCGACCTTCGACATCGATGAGGATGCATTGCACATCGGGAGTGCGATGATGGTGTGGGGGGCGATCAGCGAAATGGAGCGCGTGATCTGATCCCTTGGTAGCGTGGGCGCTGCAAGCGCCATTCCCAAGAGGTCCGCGC
>JANOPI010000182.1:0-29107 GCA_031421755.1 Flavobacteriales bacterium
TGCATTCACCCCGGACGGGGACGGGATCAACGAGGTGTTCGGCCCGGGCACGCGCTACATCGAACAGTTCGAGATGAGCATCTTCGACCGCTGGGGACAGCTGGTCTACACCACCGTGGATACCAACAAACCCTGGGACGGATCGGTCAATGGTGGTAGTCCGGTAACTGGTGTGTACGTTTACAAATTCAAAGCGGCAGGTCACCTCTTCCCTTCACAAGAGGGATTCGGACATGTTACCCTGTTGAGCGGATCTGAACCGGAGTGAAGTTTTTGACCAATGCCAATGCCGGCCAACGGCAAGACGCCATGAACAAGTCCATCCATACCCTCATCCTCGCTCTTCTGGCCACGTCCGGCCTGAACGCGCAGATCGTGCTCGATCAAACCCTAACCCCGGTGCAGCTTGTTGAGGAGGTCTTGCTTGGCGCTGGCGTACAGGTCAGCAATATCACCTTCAATGGGTTGCCGGGTACCACGCTGACGCAGCAAGCGAGTTCCTTCAATGGGCTCAACTGCAACGTGGGCATCGAACAAGGCGTCATGCTCGCCACCGGCAGCGTGCTCAACGCCGAAGGCCCCAATGATTCCGGTAGCAGTTCGTTGACCGCAGGTGAAACGTCGATCAGCGATCCGGACCTCCTGCTCCTGTCCGGCAATGCGAGCATCAATGACGCTGCAGTGCTCGAATTCGACTTCATCCCCATCGGCGACTCCATCCTCTTCGATTTCGTCTTCGCCTCAGATGAGTACCTGGAGTTCGTGAACAGCATCAACGATGCCTTCGGATTCTTCCTCAGCGGTCCGAACATCACCGGTCCCTACTCGAACAATTCGATGAACATCGCTCTCATCCCCGGCACTACGGATCCTGTCACCATCAACACGGTGAATGACGTGGTGAACTCGGCCTTCTACGTGAACAACGGCGATGGCTTCACCGCCCCGTTCAACACCGATCCGACCTATGTGCAATATGACGGACTCACCGTTCGATTGACCGCTCGTGCAGCCGTCGCCTGCGGTCAGGTCCACCACATCAAGATCTGCGTGGGGGATGCGAGCGATACGGTCTGGGATAGCGCTGTGTTCCTGGAAGGAGGCAGCTTCACCAGCCCGCCATTCATTCCGGATCTGCAGCCAGGGCCGGGTATCGTCGGGCAGAATACCATCTTGGAAAGCTGTTTCAACGTGGATTTCCTCTTCAGCCGCATCGGTGATTCCACGTTGGCCGCCACTGTGGAGATCTTCGTTGGAGGTACCGCTACGCCCGGCGTGGATTATGTGCCCGACTTCCCGGTCAGTCTGTCCTTCGCGCCCTTCCAATCCGCGATCCCCTTCTCCCTGAATGCGCCTATCGATGCGGATGGACCAGAGACCATCGAACTTACGCTCGTCTCCGAATCTCCCTGTAGTGCCGATTCGCTCGCCATCACCTTCGATTTCATTATCGATCAGCCCGATCCACTCATCGCCATCGGCACAGCGCACCTGATCGAGTGCGGGGAAAGTGTTCAGCTCACCCCGACCATCAGCGGCGGTTACGGGGCGTACAACCTGCTGTGGAACCCGACCAACCAAACAGATTCCGCCATACTCTACACGCCTACCACGGTAAGTGACGTATACGTGCAGGTGGTTGATACCTGCGGAGGCCAGACCACCGGATTCTTCGCTGTGGAACTCACCCTGCCGCCCCCGATCTCCGCCACGCTCTCCGGCCCGGATCCATTGATCGAGGGTTGCGACAATGCCAACCTCGTGGTCACCCGTCCGGCGGGAACGTCTGGCGACCTGTTGATCACCATCGGCCATATCGGTCAAGCCGGTTCACCCGGTGACTATACCCACCCGCCCGTCATCATCCCGGGCGGCAGCACTACCGTTAGTACCACGGTGAGTCCGGTGGAGGACGATACGGAGGAAGGAACCGAAAGCGCCATCATCACCGTGAACTACAGCAACGCCTGTCAGCAGACCGTCAGTGACACTGTCAGCACCTCTATCCTGGATGCCGCACCCATCGAGATCACGACTGAGCAGCTCTTGATCATTCCTTGCGGGGCCGATAGTGTCCCCCTGGAGACGATCGTGACCGGAGGCGTAGGATCCTTGGATCTGGTCTGGAACAACGGCTTCACAGGCAGTACCGGGTACGCGTCCAATTCGGTTGATGGCACCTACATGCTCACGGTTACCGATGACTGCGGCCGCATGGACTCCGTCTCGATCACCGTGGATCCCCAATGCGCCATCATCGTTCCCAACGTGATCAGCCCGAATGGCGATGGACAGAACGATGTGTTCTTCATCGAAGGTATCCTCGCCTCGAAGAGCACCGTCCGCATCTTCAACCGCTGGGGGCAAATGGTGTTCGAAAAACAGAACTACCAGAACAATTGGGCCGCCAACGACCTGCCCGATGGAACGTACTTCTATGAGGTCCTCGTGGATCGCGACCCAGAACCTTACACCGGGCATGTGACCGTACTCAGCAACGGCCGCCGACCCTGAGGCCGCAACCATTTCTCACTTGCGGACCCGCCGAGAAGGCGGGTCCGTCTGTTTCCGCCGGTCCGTCGTGTACTACCGCATCGGACGCCGTCGCTCCTCCATACCGCGTCATCCTACCGAACCACGTTGTTTGCCTTCATCTGTCCTGATACTACGCCGGCCATGCTCCGATACGCTTCCCTCGCACTGCTTTCCGTTTCCGCTTTCGGGCTGCGGGCCCAACTCGCGGTGGACAATACGATCACCGTTCAACAGCTGGTTGAGAACGTGCTGCTGGGTGGCGGGGTCACCGTGAGCAACATCACGTTCAACGGCCAACCCGCTTCACAAACGAACATCCAGATCGGCAGCTTCAGCGGTACCGGTTCGAACGTGGGGCTGCCCCAAGGCGTTACCCTCAGCAGCGGCGATATCGCCGTTGCGCTCGGCCCCAATGCCTCCAGCGGCAATACCCTGCCCGGTGGTGGGATCGGTGGATCAGGCGACGATGACCTTGATCAAGCGAGCAACTCCTCCACATTCGACCGGGCGGTGCTCGAGTTCGACTTCGTACCCGCCGGCGATTCGCTCACATTCAATTATGTCTTCGGGTCAGAAGAGTACCTGGAGTTCGTAAACGCCGGCTACAACGATGTTTTCGGGTTCTTCCTCAGCGGTCCTGGCATCAGTGGGCCATACTCGAACAATGCGATCAATATCGCCCTGGTGCCCGGCACTGGCCAGCCCGTTTCGATCGACAACGTGAATGACATATCGAATCCCGCGTTCTACGTGGACAACGGCGATGGCTTCACCGCGCCGTTCGATGGCGATGACCAGTACATCCAGTTCGACGGGTTCACCGTACCGCTCATCGCGCGCGCGCTGGTGCAGTGCGGCCAACCCTATCATATCAAGATCGCCATCGCTGACGCGGGGGACCCCATTCTGGACAGCAGCGTCTTTCTTGAAGGCGGTAGCTTCAGCAGCCCCAACGCGATCGAACTCCAACTCATATCCGCAAGCGCGGACGGGATCCTCACCGAGGGATGCTCAGATGCCACCTTTACCATCTCTCGCCCCGGTGACCTGGATTCCTTGAACGTGATGGTGACCGTGGGCGGCACAGCGGAGAACGGTGCGGACTACACCGCGATACCGACCATTATCACCATTCCGGCCGGGCTGAACAGCGTGACCTATCTTGTACAGGCTTTCGAGGATGATATTCCGGAAGGTGACGAGCAGATCCTGCTCACGGCCACCTACGTGAATGCCTGCGGTGACACGTCCATCAGCACGGCGAGCGTGATCGTGCGCGACTACACGCCCATCATCATCGTTGCACAAGACCGTTTCCTGCAATGTGACCAGGACAGCGTACTGATCTCCGCACAGGCTGCTGGCGGCTTCGGAGCGCTCGCCTATGCCTGGGGTTTCGGCGGCACGTCAACCTCGTTCTGGGCGGCAGGCCTGGTGAACGGCAGCTACCCCCTTACCGTTGTGGATGACTGCCAGCGCGCGGCGACGGCCACCGTGATCGTGAACAGCGGGTGTGAGATCGAAGTGCCCAATGTGTTCAGCCCGAACGGTGATGGGCAGAACGATCGGTTCGTGATCGAGGGCATCTTGGGCACTGACAATACCGTCCGCATCTTCAACCGCTGGGGGCAGAAGGTGTATGAGGCGAACAACTACGCCAACAATTGGGCGGCGGCCGACGTGAGCGATGGTACCTATTTCTATGAAGTGAAGATCTCCACGGAGCCCAAGCCCTATACGGGTCATGTGACCATCCTCAGCAACGCACGGCGGCAGTAGATCCGGATCACCCTGCGGTAAGCAGCGACGAGCCCGTCATTTCGGCGGGCTTTTCCACGCCCATCAGTTCCAACAGGGTGGGGGCCACATCGGCAAGTACCCCGGAACGCAGTGACCACGGGCGGTCATCCAGCACGATGATGTGTACAGGGTTGATCGTGTGGGCGGTGTTCGGCGACCCGTCCGGATTCACGGCCTTGTCCGCATTGCCATGGTCGGCGATGATGATGAAGCTCCAGCCTTTGACGATACCGGCTTCTACCACCTGGCGCGCGCACGTATCCGTGGTCTCTACCCCCTTCACGATCGCGGAGAAGACACCCGTGTGCCCCACCATGTCCGGGTTCGCGAAGTTCAGGCAGATCAGGTCCGCCGTTTCACGTCGGATCTCTCCCATGATCGCATCCACGATACCCTGCGCGCTCATCTCGGGCATCAGGTCATAGGTAGCCACCTGGGGTGAAGCGATCATGATGCGCTGCTCACCGAGGAACGGCTCCTCGCGGCCCCCGTTGAAGAAAAAAGTGACGTGCGGGTACTTTTCCGTTTCCGCTATGCGGATCTGCCGCAGCCCCGCCCGTGAGATCACCTCACCGAGCGTCATGGGCAGGTTGTCCTTGTGGAAGATGACCCGGATATCCCGGTATGTGCTGTCATATTCCGTCATGGTAACATAGTGCAGTGGCAGTGGGACCATCCCTTGTTCCGGGTAGGCGTGCTGGGTGAGCACCTGCGTGATCTCCCTGCAACGGTCCGTGCGATAATTGAAGCAGATGACCACATCACCGGGGCGTATGATGGCCAGCGGTGCGCCCGTACTGTCCGTGATCGCGCACGGCTCCATGAACTCATCCGTGACACCTTGCGCATGGCTCCGCGAGATGGCGTCCGCAGTGGTAAGCGCCCGTTGTCCTTCTCCTTTGACGAGCAGGTCGTACGCGCGCTTGACCCGTTCCCAGCGCTTGTCCCGATCCATGGCGAAATAGCGGCCGCAGACCGAAGCGATGCGTGCAGGGCTGTCAGCGATGTCGCGCTCCAGCTCCCCCATGAACGCCTGTGCGCTTCTGGGGTCAGTATCTCGCCCATCCGTGAACGCATGGATGTAAACTTCCTTCAGACCCGCGCGTCCGGACATATGGCACAGAGCGACCAAGTGTCGCTGCATCGCGTGTACGCCACCGTGGCCGATCAGGCCCATGAAGTGGAGCCGCCTGCCCGGCTCTTTGGCCAGTGCGAAAGCTTCTTGTAATGTACTGTTCCGCTCCAATGACCCGTCGGCCACGGCGCGATCGATGCGCACGAGTTCCTGGTACACCACCCGGCCAGCCCCGATGTTCAGGTGGCCCACTTCGCTGTTGCCCATCTGCCCATCAGGCAGGCCGACATGCTCCCCGTGCGTGAGCAGGGTCGCATGCGGTGCCGTTTTCAACAGGCCATCGATGAAAGGTGTGCGGGCCTGAGCTATGGCGTCCGTGCGGTCACCTGCGCCTATGCCCCATCCATCCAAGATGATCAGCGCGGCTTTCCGGTTCGTGTTCAACGGTGTGGGAATGAGGCTGCGAAAATAGACCCGCCCCCGGGCCGAGGCCGGTATTCGATGCGGCCACCCAATCCGCGAACGAGGCGCTGCACGATGTAGAGCCCGAGCCCCGTCCCCTTCGTCGCGCGTGTTTCTTCGTTCCCGCTACGGTGGAACTTCCGGAAGATGAGCGCACGCTCACTATCAGGTACTCCGGGCCCCGCATCCTCCACCCATAGTTCCCAGGTCTGTTCCTGGCGTTCCCATCCCACCTTCACGGTCGTTCCGGCTGGCGCATACTTGCACGCGTTCTCCAACAGGTTGATGATCACGGAGCGCATGGCGTCGGCATCGGTCCGTACAATGCCGTCATCCGGAAATGTCATCACCAGCTGATGCGCGCGTGCATACGAGGCCTCCGCGTTCGTTCGCACCGACCGGAGCAAGGCTGAAACATCAACAGGACCAAGAGACAGGGCAACATGCGGGTCATCCAAGCGCGTGGCCAGCAGGATCTTCTCTGTAAGTCCGTGGAGCCGGTCTACTTCGGTGCGCACATGCCGGGTCAGTTCCTCCCGTTGGTTGGCGTCCAGGCCTTGCCGTTCCAAGGTCTGCAGATGCAGCTTCAGGCCGGCGATGGGTGTGCGCAGTTCATGGCTGGCCGATAGCAGGAAATCCCGCTGTTGACGAGCCACGTCGAGCTCGTGGCGAACCGTCCGGAAGATCAACCATAAGGCCAACAACAAGAGCGCCATGAACACCCCGCCTTCGCCTACCACCATCCAGAACGTGCGATCGGGGGCTTCCACCGCCAAGGGCGACTCGATGCCCTCGGCCCGCAACAAGGTTTGCAACTCCTGCAGGTCGTGATCCTTGCTTACCAGCAACCAAGCCCACCAGGCGAATTGCAGCACGATATAACCGCCCACCAAGCCAAAAAGCAACACCGGGGTCACCGGCCGTTCGCCCTTTTTCGGGCCACCTGTCGAGCGCATATCACCCAAAAGTATGACCTCCCCTTGAACACCTCCGGCTATATTGCCCGCGTTCCAATAGCATGGATCAGCTAGCGGCGGAAGCCTATATCCTCAACAGACTGCGCAACGGCCTTCCGGTGCATCGCAGCTATCACAGCTTCGACCACACCATGGATGTCTACAGGACGGCCATTACCATCGCCGCCGCTGAGGGTGTGGGCGGTGAGGACCTCGACCTGCTGAAGACGGCCGCCCTGTTCCATGATTCGGGCTTCCTGATGCAGGATGTGGAGCACGAGCAAGCCAGTTGCGAGATCGCCCGCCAAGCACTTCCAGGCTATGGGTATGCTTCGGAGCAGATCGATCGCATCTGTGTGATGATCATGGCCACGAAGATCCCGCAGGACCCCGCGGACGAGCTCTCCCGCATTCTGTGCGATGCCGATCTGGACTACTTGGGCCGCCCTGATTTTTTCCGCATCGGGGCTACGTTGTTCAGTGAGTTCAAGCATTATGGTGTGCTCACCACGGAGCGCGAATGGAATGAACTGCAGGTGCGGTTCCTGGAGAAGCACCGCTACTTCACACGCCGTTCCAAGCTCGTGCGCGAGCCGATCAAGCAGAAACACTTGGCCACCGTTATCGACAAGCTCGATGATGGCGGTGGTAAGCGCCTCAGAGCGCGTTGAGGAAGGCCAGCAGGGCCGACCGCTCTTCTGT
Source organism: Flavobacteriales bacterium (assembly GCA_031421755.1). Classification (GTDB taxonomy): domain Bacteria; phylum Bacteroidota; class Bacteroidia; order Flavobacteriales_F; family PHOS-HE28; genus PHOS-HE28. Next base: position 7,531 of record JANOPI010000182.1, read on the forward strand.
CGTCATCGATCGCACCGCATCGCTGCTTTGTTGGGCCTCGCCGCCATGCCAGAGCACGGCCTCAAGAAGGGAGCGCGCCCGGCCATCGTGCAGGAAATTCTGGTGCCCGTTCACCACTTGTGTGAGGCCGATACCCCATAGCGGTGGCGTGCGCCATTCCGCACCCTCGGCCCGGAAGCTCGGACGGGAATCACTCAGCGCAGGACCCATGTCGTGCAACAACAGATCGGTGTACGGAAGGATGCGCTGGTTGCTCACCGGAGGGAACGCCACGTTCACCTCGGTGCGCTGTTCGGGTATGTGGCACCGGTCGCATTTCGCAGCGGAGAACAAGGCTTCTCCTTGCAGCACCCGCGCGTCATCGGTGTTGCGCCGCGCTGGAACGGCCAGCGTGCGCACATAGAATGCGACGGCACGCAGCACGCTGTCCGTAAGTTCGAAGTCGTCCTGCAACCCGTCGTGTTGCGGCTGGTCCAAGCTGCTTTCCTGCGGGAACAGCGGGTTGGTGATGCCCATGTCCTCGTTGTACGCCGCAGCGCTCTGTTGAAGGAGCGTCGGTTGTTCGGCCTTCCATCCGAAACGACCGATGGCCTCGCGTTGGCCCTGGATATCCCACACCCTGTTCACCCGACCGCTGACTCCATCGCCGTCCGCGTCGTTCTCATCCGTACGACTTATGATGTCCGCATCGGCGATCGCTTCCAGAAGTCCGAGACCGAAGACAGGTGGTGCTATACGTGGCGACCACTGCGCAACCGCTGGCCAAGGCGCGTACGGATCGGTGAAGGTGATCTGCGGGGAGCGCAACTGCACGACCTCGCCATCCGGCAGGGTAACCGTCTCTTCAGACCAGGTGATCGAGACCCCGGCTTCCGGCTGTGCGCCGAAGATCGCCCGTGGTTGCAACTGCCCACCGAAGCCGGGCATCGGGGCAGGGCCGCCGTGCGCGTCAGTGCCCGGCACGCTCAGCCGGAACAGCATACTGATGGGTTGTTCTCCCTGTGCGGGCGGTCTGCCACGTCCGTCGGCGATGTGGCAACTGGTGCAGCTAACGCTGTTGAATACGGGGCCAAGTCCGGGGTTAACAGGCGCCGGCGCGCTCACGAACGTCTGCTCGAACTGCAGGTCACCGATCCCGTGCAGCTCCATGGCCGCTCCGTTCATCTCGGGGAATTCATGGCTGAAGGCCCCGGCGCCCGCGTCGAATACGGTCTGGCCGCCGCCGCTCATCCATGGATGTTCCGCAGCGGTGTACCAAGGGTCCGGCTCCTTCCGGCAACCTGTGAGCAGCAGCAAGCCGCTTCCCAAGAGCGCTATGGTCGTTCTGCGCAGGTCCATCTTCAGCAGGGATCCATCGCTCGGGTCAGTACCGCGATCACCGGATCAATCCACGTGCAGTTGCACGAGGGGCATCAGTTCATCGTTCAAGGTGGCGGCCAGCGCGTTGATCGCGTCAACGGCCTGTTGCACCTGCACGGGCTGTTCGATGATGGCCTGGCCGAACGGGACGGTCATGGTTCCCAGAGCGGCGATGGCGGCCGCGATCCGTTGCTTGATGGTATTGTCCAACTGAAGGTCATGCTGGCGCACGAAGTCCTCCATCCCGGCACCGTCCGCATCGTAGCGTCCGAGGTACACGTTCTCCACGCCCCGGATGTTGTTGGTGAAGTCGGTGATGGAGTTTTTCGAGAAGGGCGATTCCTCCAATAGCGGATCCTGGGCCAGGAGTACCTCGTGCATTTTGCCGTTGGCCACCTCGTCACAGATGCCGGCCATGGCGTTCACCAATTCCTCGTAGGCCGCGCGCTGAGTCGGGTACTCAGTGCTGCCGCTGCCCGCCGAGGTGAACGCCGAGGTGTAGTTGCTCGATGTCGAGGGGTCCCAGCTCGCGTCCAGTGAAGCGGTGAGCGTTGACAGGTTGTTGGCCAGAGCCGTGATGTACTCGATCTCACGCGTGGTGAACTGCCCGGCGGTCTTGTCGCCGTTCATCCCGAAGAGGAGGTACTCGATCGGGTGGAATCCCTTCAGTGCATCTTCCAGGGCGCTGATGTACTCCGGCGTGAAGGCGTTACTGCTGGACAGTTGGGCTTCGAGGTCCACGAAGTTCACCGGCCACGTGTCGATCCGGGGGTCGATGTTTTCCGTGGCCACCGGCCCGAAGAGCAAGGCTTCGGAGCGTTCCCAGCTCGAACGGGTATCGCGCCACTGCTGTTTGCACAGCGCCAGATCGGCATCGCTCAGTGAAACGCCGAAAGCCAAGATGCGATCGCGCAGGGTCGCACTGCGAGCGGCGAGGTCGTCGTAGTTGTCTTGGGCCACATGGCTTGCGAAGGTGTTCAGCACGCTGGCTGTGGTGAAGCCGTCGTTGCTACCGGGTGCAGGGTCGCTGCTCTCTTTTTTGCAGGCCGCGAAGGCGAGCAGTGCGGGCAGGAGGATCGTGCGCTTTTTCATGGCAGTGAGGTTCGGTCGTTCGTGGAAATGATGAGCTTGTTTCCTTCGGTCCGGACCGGGAACGTGCGCAATGGCACGGTCGCGGGTCCTTTCTCTACGGTGCCATCCATGGAGAAACGGCTGCCATGCGAAGGACAATGAAGGTTGGTGGCCGTGGCCGTCAGTGGTTGGTCTTCATGCGTGCAGCGCAGGTACACGCTGCGTACACGGCCGTCGGGCAATTTCGTCACCAGCAGGTCGTAAGGCAGTTTCCGGGCGCGCACGATCACATGCATCCCTTCAACGAACGCGGTGAGGGGTACTTCGAGTTCCTTGCCGTTGCTCTCCACCTTCACCAGCGGGAAGGAAGCGCAACCGGTGAGTGAAAACATACTCGTGCCAACCATCAGACCGGCGCAGCCCAGGCACGACGTGCGGAGGAATCCACGGCGTTCCATCAGAAGCCGTAGGCCACGCCGATGTTTATGAACCCGTTCTCCGTGAAGTAGGGAAGGGCCTGCGGATAGGGGTTGATGTACAGCTCCGGGTTCGGTGCGCCGGTGGAGCGCAGCACATAGTCGGCCTTCACGTTGATACCGCCGGTGGGCGCGTAGGTGAGGCCCGCGATCACGTACGTGCGGCGAAGGGTGGGATCATCGATGCCGTTCTCCGGGATGCGCGCGTTCATGTCCAGCGTTTCGCAACGCACGAAGGCGATGAGGTCCCGTTTCTGCGCGGGCTTGATCCAGGACCACAGATCACACCCCACCTCGGCGTACGCTCCGAACATGCCCATCGGCGTGTTGTTCGCGTACGCCCGGTTGATGCGCTCGGCGTCCTGCATGTCCACCTGGGCGGCAAGCGCCTTGATGCGGAATTTCTCGCCTTGGTATTGCGCGTTCGCCTCAAGCAGTCGCACCGGTGTGCCGAACAGCCCGTAGTCCAATTGCAGGCTGTCCGCTTCCCGTTGGGTGAGGCCCGCAGCTCCCCCGTAGTAGCCGCTCGCCTGCAGGCGGAAGTCGCCGACGTAGTAGAGCAGCGAACCGCTCAGGCCGAGGTTCGCCGCGCTCGCCCGGGAGCCCTCGCCACGGCCTTCGCGGATCCCGCTGCCCTGCTGGAACGCGCCCGCATCGAGACCGTTCTGCGCGCTGATACTCCAGTTCAGGCCTTGCAAACGCCGGCTCCGTCCGTACAGGCCCACGCCGATCTCCCGCCACGTGCTGGGGATGATGAACTGCTCCACATAGGGCCGGTCGTTCCCGTTGAAGGTAGTGGGCAAGTGGTTCTCGTTGATGATCCCCAGCCGTGGAATGAACAGGCCTCCGGTGAGGTAGATGTCCCGGGTGAGGTCGAACTTGATGAAGAGCTGTTCCATGCTCAGTTCTCCTCCGGCCTGGTCTCCTTCCACGCGGGCGTTCTCCAGTTCCATCTCACTGAAGAAGCTGATGCGCTCGTTGAAGCGATGCCCGATGAAGAGCACGTTGCGGGTGAGGTTGGCCACACCGGTGCCGAGCTGCTGGTCATACGCGACCTTCACTTCCCCGTACCCGCTGATGACGGTGGTGCGGTCGCTGCGAACCAGCCCCGCGTTCAGGCTGTCTTCCGCAGTGAGCACCTGCCCGCAAAGGGTGTTCGCGACAGCAAGGCACAGGATGAAGGGAGAGGTCCGCATTCGGGCTGCGAAGCAACACGGATAGCTGCGCCTCAGAAATACCGCAATTGGGGGTATTTGCTCCCATTTGCACGGGAAGGGAACGAAAAAGCCCCACCGTTCCCGGAGGGGCTTTCGTGGTGGTGCCTCCCAGAATCGAACTGGGGACACATGGATTTTCAATCCATTGCTCTACCAGCTGAGCTAAGGCACCAATGACTTCCCCCGCATCTTTGCGCACCGCCGCGCTGGAACCACAGCGGTGAAAGGGGCCGCGAATATAGACAGCGGACCGAAGCATGAAAAACACCGGTTCAAGGCTTGTGTTGGATATCGGGAATTCGCGCACCAAATGCGGCCTGTTCCGCCATGGACGCCTGCTCCGGCATGCTGCCGTGGCGAACGGTGATCTGGAGTACGTGCGGATGTTCGTGGCCGATGCGCGGCCCGAGGCGATCGTGGTTGGAAGTGTGGCCCAGGAGCATGTCGCGCTGATGGCACTGCTCCAGGGTATCGGCCCTGTGCACGTGATAAAGGGCACTTCTCCTTCGCATCTGATCAATCGGTACCGCACGCCGGAAACCCTCGGCGCTGACCGTTGGTCCAATGCCACCGGGGCAAGCTTGTTGTTCCCGAACCGTCCCGTGCTGGCGATCTCCTTGGGCACCTGCGCCACGTTTGATCTGGTGAACGGGGCTGGCGAATATCTCGGTGGGATCATTTCTCCCGGCTTCCGCATGCGCGCCCGGGCGATGGGTGAATTCACTGCTCGGCTGCCCGTGGTGGAACCGCCGATCGACCCCCCTGCTATGGGCACCACCACGCACGACTGTCTTGCGGCCGGCGCGCACCACGGCCTGGTCACCGAGCTGCGTGGTACGATCGATCGGTTCGGGCAACAACACCATGGCCTCGCCGTTGTGCTCACCGGCGGCGATGCACCCCGGTTCAGCCGGGCCTTGGAAAACGGCATCTTTGCGCACCCTTTCCTCACCCTTCTCGGCCTGCATGCGCTTTCGTTATCTGATCCTCAGGCCCCTGGCGCTGATCCTGTTCGTTGAGGCTGGCACACTGCACGCCCAACAAGAAAGTGGTGGTTCCCCATACAGCGCTTACGGTTTCGGGGATCTGTGGAATACCGGTCAGGCCCCTTCAGCCCTGATGGGCGGAACCGGCATCGCCTATACGGAGCAGTTCAGCATCCTGCCTGCGAACCCGGCCAGCTATGCGGCGGCCCGATACATCGGCAGCGAAGGGTTGCTACGACCTGTTTTCCAAGGTGGCGTGCGTGGCCAATTCGTTCAACAACGCAACGCCGAGGGCAGTTCCAAACGCTCGGATGCCCAGTTCTCCGGCCTCACCATCGGCGTGCCGTTCGGCAAGGGCCGCTGGGGCCTGGGCTTCGGTATCACTCCGTTCAGCGAGGTGAACTACAAACTCTCGGAGAACGTGACCGTGGATGAAACCACTGTTTCCTACGAGTATACTGGAACCGGTGGGCTCAGCCGCATTTTCGCCGGTGTCGGCCGCGTGCTGTGGCAGGAAAAACCGGACTCGCTCGGGCATCTCGGTGGCCGCTTGGCCGTGGGTGGCAACTTCGATTTCATCTTCGGTTCGATCGAACAGACCCGCAAAGCGGCCTATCCGCGCATCGAGGGGTATACCAGCATCGCGGCATTCTCCTCCTTGGTGCTGCGTGCGCCCACAGGAAGCTTCGGGGTGCATTACAGCGATGCCATCACCTCCCGGGAGCGGGCCCGGCGCACCCGCGAAGAGCGCAAGGTGAAAGCCCAGGAGCAGTTGGCCCAGTGGCGCTTGAACCATGTGGATACCACGCGGATGAGCTACGACGATCTGGTCCTGTGGCGCGCTTCGCGTACGGACGAAGGGCGCTTGGCCTGGCTACGGGGGATCGGTTGGAAAACCGCCTACAGTGACAGCGCACGTATGCCGCGTATGAAGGATATCGTGGAGGTGAGCCCTTGGCGCTTCACCTTGGGGGCTACCGCCAACCTGCCCGTGGTGTTCAGCGCCACCAGTACCGATCTGGTCACCTCGTTCTTCCGTGGCTCCACAGGCATCGAGGCCATCGTGGATACGCTGCCTTCCAATGGGACCACAAAAGGCACACTGAGCATCCCTGTGGCGCTCGGTGCGGGCCTGAGCGTTCACAATGCCCGCTGGCTTATCACCGCTGAAGCCCAACAGCGCGATTGGTCCGCCGCCAAAGTGGACGTTGTGGGCTATTCGTTGCCCGCCACTTTGCGAACGAGCATGACCTACGCCCTCGCAGCCCGCTTCACCCCCGATGATGAAGGTGGTTTTTTCCAACGCGCCACGTACCGCGCTGGTGTGCGCTACCTGGATGACTATCTGGAAGTGCAAGGAACGCCGCTCTCCTGCACCACCGCCAGCTTCGGGCTTTCACTGCCGCTGAACGCCGTACAGACGAACAGCTACCTGCACATCGGAGCTGAATATGGCCAGCGCGGATCCACCGGCAACGGGCTCCTGCGAGAAACCTTCACCCACCTTTGGGTCGGTGTCAGCATTACCCCCTGGAAACGCGAACGCTGGTTCCAGCGCTACCAGATCCAATAGCCATGGCACGCCGGGCATGGCCGCTGTTGCTCGCCTGCATGATCCTGGCCTGCAAGAATGACCTCGATCAGCTCGCCGAGGTCGACATGGATGCCGCAGCCCCGGACAGGGTGACCACAGAGGCGGAATATTTCTACAGTGACAGCGGTACGGTCCGCAATCGTTTGAAAGCCGGCCGCGTGGAAGAGTACATGGCCGAGGGAAAACAACGTACCGAGATGAGCAACGGCGTCGAACTCGTTTTTTTCGGCCCAGATGGAACCCGCGGCAGTGTGCTCACCGCGCGCCGTGGACTGATCAAGCCGCGCACCAACCGCATGGAGGTGAAGGACCAGGTGGTGTTCACCAATGTGCAAGGTGAACGCCTGGAGACGGAACACATCATCTGGAGCCAGGACAGTGACCGCGTTTGGACCGATCAACCCGTGAAGATCATCCGGGCCCAGGACATCCTTTATGGTCAAGGGCTGGATGCCAACGAGGACTTCAGCAGCTACACCATCCGCAAACTCACTGGATCCCTGTATGTGGATCCTGCGGATACCCTGTCAAATTCCACCAAGTGAACATGGACCGGCTCGCACGCATCATGGAATGTTTCTGGCTGACGCTCGGGGCCATCAGCGCTGTTTGGACCGGTTGGCAGATGGCGTCCGTCGGTTGGACCGAGGCCAGGGTCTACGTCTTGTTCCCGTTGATCTGTTTCGCCATGTTCTTCTACCGGCGCTTCACCCGAAGGAAAATGGCGGAGTGGGCTGAACGCAAGGCATCCGAAAACCGCGGGTAACCAGGCAGCTTGGCCTCTTCGGCCTCTCCAGAAACACCGTCATCTTCGCACCGTGTCCACCAGCCAACTCCTGTTGCTCATCGTCAGCATGGCCTTCACCGCGCTTTGTGCGGGCCTGGAGATCGCCATCGTTAGCTGCAACAAGCTCTATGTGGAGTTGAAGCGGAAGGAGGGCGCGATCTGGGCCCGCCTCGTGGCGCCCCTGCTCAAACGTCCCGGACGTGTGATCAGCGCGCTTCTCGTCGGGAACAACGTGGGGCTGGTGGTCTATGGCCTGGTGATGGCCGACATCCTGAAACCGAAACTGCACGCTATCTATCCGGGGGAAGGCTTCGTCCTGGTCATGGAGACGGTGATCGAGACGCTCATCATCCTCGTGATCAGTGAGTTCATCCCCAAAGCCCTGTTCCGCCTCGATCCCAATTTCACCCTCAGCATCTTCGCACTTCCCCTGCGCATCCTGTACTTCATCCTCTGGCCGCCCACGATCATTCTTACCATCCTCAGTGACGGCGTACTCAATCTTTTCGGGGCCAAACACAAGCATGGGGAAGTCGCCTTCGGGCGTATCGATCTGGACGCGTTCCTGAAGGAGGTGACCGACAGCACGCCACCGGACATGGACCTGGATTCCGAGGTGGAGTACTTCCGGAACACGCTTGAACTCAGCAATATCAAGGTGCGCGAGCTGATGATCCCACGCGCTGAAGTAGAGGCCATCGATGTGGAGGAATCCGTGGCCGCCCTGCATAAGCGCTTCATCGATACCGGCTTGAGCAAACTGCTGGTGTACAAGGACGGAGTGGACAACATGATCGGGTACGTTCATGGGTATGAACTTTTCCGCAAGCCCCGAAGCATCCGTTCGGTGATGCGACCGGTGAACTTCGTACCAGGCACCATGAGCGCTGACGAGGCGCTGCAACGTTTCACCAAACAACGGACGCACGTGGCCGTGGTGGTGGATGAATTCGGTGGGACAGCCGGAATGCTCACCATCGAGGACGTGGTGGAGACCATCGTCGGGGATATCGATGATGAACATGATGAGGGCGAGCTCGTGGAGGAGCGTTTGGGGGACAATGAATTCGTCCTGAGCGCGCGTGTTGATGTGCAGCACCTGGTGGAACAGTTCGGACTGAACTTCCCCCAAAGCGATGGTTACGATACGCTCGCTGGTTGGATCCTTCACCACACAGGCGAGGTGCCTGAGCAGGGTACCGTCATCGAGGAAGGTCCGTTCAAGGTCACCGTGGCCCAGGTCAACCATGGACGCATCGATCTGGTGAAGTTGGAAGTTGTGGAGCCGGAAGAGGGGTTCATCCGGACCTGATCCAGGAAAAATGCGTGCTTGGCGAGCCACGCGCTTCGTGCTCAATTCATTGAGAACCACGGTCGGATCTGCAGCGAAATGTTTGATCTATTTATCTGATATTCAACATGTAATGCTGTTTTATGAACAACGTGCATGTTTGCGTGGCCGGCCATGCAAAACGTAAAGCCAGCGTTGTTCCTCCCCGTACTTGGCCTTCAGTTCTTCCCAGCCCAAGCCGATGCTTCGCACAGGGCCCCTCCCGCATACCCGCCCCGCCTATATTTGCCACCCTTTCAAAAATCCCTCTCAATTCATGGGCGCAATAGGAGCGATACGCTCGCGTGGCAAGTTGGTGGCAGGAGTCGTGTTCGGCTCATTGGCCCTGTTCGTCCTTGGCGAATGGTTCAGCGGTCGTGGCAACGGTGGTCCGAACTCCCAATCCATCGGCGAGATCGGTGGTGAGGAGGTGAGCGCCATCGAATTCAGCAGCCGGGTGGAGGAACAGGCCAATCTCTACCGCGAGAACGGAACCAATGTGGACAACCAGATGCAGGAGCAGATCCGCAACAGTGTCTGGCAAGAGATCCTGCGTGAGCGCACACTGAAAGTGCAAGCCGCCAAGGCCGGCCTGGGCACCACACTGAGCAACGAGGAGTACGACGATATCCGCTGGGGCGACAACGTGGTAAGCGACTTCGAAAACAACGAGAACTTCAAGGACAAAGCCACCGGCCAGCTGGACAAGGCTTTGCTCAAGCGCTACTTCGCCAACATCCAGACCAATGCCCCGGTGTTGTACGACTACCAGAAGAAGACCTTCATCCCGAACCGCATCATTGAGAAGTACAATGTGCTGATCAAGAAGAGCTGCTTCATCAACAGCGCGCAAGTGAAGGAGGAATATGTCCTGAACAACACCAAAGCCACTTTCAACTTCGTCGCGCGCCGGTATGACGCTGAACCTGACAGCCTCTACGCAGTGAATGATGGCGATGCACGCGCTTATTTCAATGCGCATCGTACCGAGAAGAAGTGGCAGCAGAAAGCGGCCCGGAGTTTCGTCTACGTGAAGTTCCCGGCAACACCCACCCAAGAGGATATCGCTGCCACGCGCGACGAGCTCGCCGCCCTGCGCCCAGAGTTCGAGACGATAAAAGGCTCTGCCGACAGCCTCTTCGTGCTCCGCAATGCGGCCAGCAAGAATGGCGCGGCGGTGGCCTATACGGAGGGTACCGCGGACCAGTTGAATGATTCGCTCATCACTCACGCCGATACCGGTGCCGTGGTCGGCCCGTTCAAGGACGGTGATTTCTGGAAGCTCGTTAAGGTGAAACAACTCGCCGATGTGCCTGAAGCGCGTGTGCGCCACATCCTGCTCAGCACCTCCGGTAAGGACCCGGAGGCCGAGAAAATGGTGAAGGACCGCGCGGACAGCGTACTCGCCGTGGTGAAGCGCGACAAGTCCAAATTCGATGCGATGGTACAGAAGTACACCGAAGATCCCGGTAGTAAAGGCACAGGCGGGGTTTACGAGTGGTTCGACAAGACCCGTATGGTTCCGGAATTCACCAAAGCCAGCTTCGACGAGCAAGTGGGGGCCACCACGCTCTGCAAAACCAGCTACGGGTACCACATCGTGGAAGTGCTTGGTCAACGCACCCGCAAGGAGCGCCGCGTGCTCACCGTGGACCGCAAAGTGCGTCCAGAGCGCGCCATGGATGAGGCGTGGAAGACCGCCAGCGCCTTCGCGTTGACGAACACCGATACCGCCAGCTTCCGCAAGGCCGCTACCGAGGCGAACCTCGCCTACACCCCGGTGGAGGAATTCCGTGCGGACCAGCGTTTCGTGTCAGGTCTGCAGGACGCCAACAGCGTGATCAGTTATGTGAACCGCTCCACGATCGGTGATAAGCCCAGCGAACCCTTGACCAGCGACGAGAGCTATGTGGTCGCGCTCCTTACGGGTATCCGTGAGGATGGGGACCCTCGTTTCGAGGACGTGAAAGAGGCCATGACCACGGAAGCGCGCAAACTGAAGAAGGCCGATGTGCTGCTGGCGAAGATGGCCGACAAGAACGATCTGAACGCGTTGGCCACTGAATTGGGGATCAGCGTGCAAAGCGCGAACGACATGGCCATGAGCAGCATGAGCATTCCCGGCGGCTTCAGCGATGCGGAAGTGATCGGCCGCATCTTCACCATTCCCCCAGGTCAAACAGGTGCGCCCATGAAAGGCGACATGGCCGTTTACGTGGTGAACATGACCAACCTGACCGCCGCTAGTGAGATGCCGGAAGACCCTGCTGCGAGCAAACCGCTATTGGACAAGGCGCGGAGCCGCGCCGAGTACCAAGCGTTCAATGCGATGAAGGAGGCTGCGAAGGTGAAGGACGACCGCAGCAAGTTCTTCTGAGAACGGATACTTCCTACGATCGGGCGGGGCGCGGAAGCGCCCCGCCTTTTTTTCCCTTATCGCAGCTGGCTCAACCGCTCCGCGTCCAGCCGAACGAGCGTGCCAAGAAGCAGGGTGAATCCCACCAATGAACTGCCGCCGTAACTGAACAGTGGTAGCGGGATACCGATCACAGGGGCCAGACCGATGGCCATGCCCACGTTGATCATCAGGTGCAGGAAAAAAATGCTGGCCGCGCAGTAGGCGTAAATGCGTGTGAAGCGGGATCGTTGCCGCTCACCGATCTGGATACAGCGCAGGATCAGCGCCCCGAACAGCAGCACGATCACGGTGGTGCCCACGAAGCCCCATTCCTCACCCACCGTACAAAAAATGAAGTCCGTTTGTTGCTCGGGCACGTATTTGTACTTGGTGAACGTGCCTTCGAGGTAGCCTTTGCCCAAGAAGCCGCCGCTGCCGATGGCCGTCTTGCTCTGCTCGGCGTTGTACCCGAGCCCTTGGGGATCGTAGACCAGTCCCAACGTCACGCCGATTCGGGTGCGGTGCCGCTCGGACAGCAGGTTCTGGTATACGAAGTCGAACCCGCTGATGAAAACGGCCGATCCGATCAGGGTGAAGGCGATGAACCCGTAGAGCCGTTTGCGCGCCCGTTTCAGCACGAACCGCGAAACGAACCAGAAGGCCGCCAAGCAGACCATGGCGATCAGGCCGATCAGAAAGTACTGCCCGCTGATCTCCTTCCCCCAGATCGGGATGTGGAACAGCGACTCGCGCATGATGAGCGCCAGTATGGCCAATATCGCCACACCGATCGCCAGCAGCAGGATGTTGCCCGAGAGCCCCTCCCGGTACAGCACCAGGATGAATGCACCGAAGGTGAGGGCCGTGCCCACATCCTTGCCCAGCAGGATGAACCCCACTGGTGCCATGATGATGAGAGAGGCGATGGCGCGGGCACGCAGTCCACTGAAGGCCTTCAACCCGCTCAGGTAGTGCGTGAGCACGAGTGCGGTGGTGAACTTCGCGAATTCACTGGGCTGGATACGTACCGGCCCTAACTGCAGCCAATTCGTATTTCCGCCCACCTCCTTGCCCAACACGGGGACCAATGCCAACAGCAGCAACACGGACCCGTACGCCGGCAGCGCCATGTCCCGGATGAAATCCCCGCGCACCATCATCAGCGCCGAACCCAGAACCAGGCACACAACGATCCATACGCTCTGGTTCCCGTATTCCATCTTCGTGTCGAAGAGGTTCGGATGGTCCGGGTTGTAGGCCGCGCTGTAGATGTTCGCCCAGCCCGCGAAGAGCAACAGCAGGTAAATGATCACCAACGGCCGGTCGATGTTCGCGCGGATGCTGTCACGTACGGCACTCATCGGCGGCGGCGGGGATGTGCTTTGCTCACGAAAGGCCGGTAGTTCTTCTCATCCGCGATAAGGTCGGCTTCCAGCATTTTCTTCTCCACGTCCGGCCGGGTGATCGTGTCGGTGAGGTATTGCTCCATGAGCAGACTGGCGATAGGCGCCGCCCACGTGCCGCCGAAGCCGCTGTTCTCCACATACACCGCCATGGCGATCTTCGGGTCCTCCATCGGCGCGAAGCAGACGAAGACCGCGTGGTCTTTGCCATGCGGGTTTTGCGCGGTGCCGGTCTTTCCGCAGACGACCACGCCGGGAATGCGGGCCGCACGCGCGGTGCCGCCGGCTTCTTCGGTTACCCGCCGCATGCCTTCCGCGATCAGGTCGAAATAGGGCCGGTCCACCATCGTCGTGTGCTTTTCCCATTTCGTCAAACTGTCCGGGTGCCCAACGGCCTTCACCAGGTGCGGATCGATGTACCACCCGCGATTGGCGAAGGTGGCCGCGAGGTTCGCCATCTGGACCGGCACTACTTCAACTTCGCCCTGCCCGATGCTCACCGAGTAGATCGTGCTGAACGCCCAGCCTTCCTTCCCGTAGCGCTTGTCGTAATACGCCACATTCGGTATCCGACCGCCCTTGGCCGACGGAAGGTCGATCCGAGGCCGTTGGCCAAGGCCGAAGCTCAGCATGTACGGCTCCCATTCCGCCAGTCCCAATGCCGCATCCTTGAAGCGGTTCGGTACCTTGTTCTGCTCGATCTCCTTCTTGAACACCTGGTAGAAATACGGGTTGCACGAGTATTGGATCGCGTGCTCCACGTCCGTCGCGGTCGGATGGTTATGGCAGCCGACCAAGGATTTGATGCAGGAGAAACCGGTCTCTGGTGTGATCACGCCTTCTTGCAGGGCCGTAAGTGATTGCACGAGCTTGAAAATGGATCCCGGAGGGTACTGCGCCTGCAACGCACGATCGAAGAGCGGGTTCAATGAGTCTTTCTGCAGGACCCGGTAGTTCTGGTTCCGGACGCGGCCCACCAGCAGTTCGGGGTCGTAGCCGGGGCTGGTTACCAAGGCGAGTATGCCACCGGTCTTGGGATCTATGGCCACCACGCTGCCCTTTTTGTGCCGCATGAGCCGCTCCCCGTAAGCCTGCATGCGCGCGTCGATGCTGGTGTACAGGTTCTTGCCTTCAAAGGCCAGGGTATCATATTGCCCGTTCTTGAATGCGCCCTGGATGTTGTTGTGAACGTCCACCACCACGTATTTCACCCCGCGGCGGCCGCGCAGTTGCGGCTCGTAGTACTGCTCCAGCCCGCCCACCCCGATCACGTCGCCGCTGCGGTAGTACGGGTCCGCCGCCACCTTCTTGGCGTCCACCTCGCTCAGGTAGCCCAGCATGTGCGCTCCGATACGCTGCGGGTAGGTTCGCAGCGTGCGGCTTTGAGCGTAGAAGCCGGGATACTTGTGCAAGTGGAGGGAGATGGCCGCGAACTGGTCGGCGGTGACCTGCTTCTCGAATTCGCTGGGCTTGTAGCCGGAATAGAGCTTGGCTTTCTTCAAGCGATCCCGCACGTCCTCGGGGGTTACGCCGACAAGGCGGGCCAGGGCCAGGGTATCGAACGGCTTGATCTCCCGAGGCACCACCAGGATGTCGTACACCGGAGTGTTCGCCACCAGCAATTCACCGGTGCGGTCATATACCAGCCCGCGCGAGGGGAATACGGTGATCTTCCGTTCGCTGATGTCCGCTGCACGCGCTGTCCAACTGTCATCCACCACCTGGATCCAGAACAAACGGAGCACGAAGACCAGGCAGATCAGGATCACCGCGATCACCAGGACGTAGCGGCGGTCATCGAAATTCATCGCGAGCGGGCCTGGCGGGAGGTGAGCAATTGTGTGAGCAGGCAGAGCAGCAGCGTGGCGGAGGCGCTGCCCAATGCGCGTGCGAAGGTGGCGAGGAAGCCACTGAAGCGATACACCTCCAGGAAGAAGAGTACGAGGTGGTGCATCAGAATGAGCACACCGGCGTAGGTGACGAACCAGGTGAGGCCCATGTGCGCGATGGTGGCACGGTCCAGCGGGTCGAAACCTTCGCGTGGAGCCAACGCACGGAGCATCAAGGAGCGCGCGTAGATCAAGACCGTGCAGGCCACGGAGTGCATTCCCGGAGTGCTGCCGAAAAAATCCATGACCAGTCCCGTGCCGAAGCCCACCAGCAGCGCTTCCCAGTTCGGGATATCGAGGGGCAGCATCAAAAGGAACAGCACATAGAGGTACGGAACCACCCAACCGTTCGCCAGATCGATGTGGTCGATCAGCAGCACTTGCACCAGCACAAGCAGTATGAAGCGCAACAGGTTGGAAACGATGGTGCCGATCATTCCTGCGGTGCCTTTATTTCCAGCGAATCCCGCTCGGCTTTCATCAGGTCGGTCACCACCTGCACATGCGCGGATCGTGTCAGATCCTCGCTCAAGCGTACCGTGATCACATGGAAGGGGATGCTCTGGTCGGCTGTTACGCTTTCCACCACACCGATCAGGATGCCCGGAGGATAGACCCCTTCGCTGCCACGTGTTACCACCGTGTCCCCGGGCTCAACCACCACATGCTTGTCGATATCCGCCAAGGACACGGTGTGCGGATCGTTCGTATTCCATCGCAACAGCCCGAAGTGCTTGGTGTTCTTCAGCTGCGCGCTGGCCATGTGGTCCTCATTCAGCACACTGATCACAGAAGCGAAGTGCGGACTCGCCTCGCGCACCACACCAACGATGCCGTCAGGCCCGACCACACCCATGTTCTTGTCCACCCCGTCCAGCGTGCCCTTGTCGAGGGTCAAGTAGTTCTTCGCCTTGTGTACCGTACTGTTGATCACCTGCGCCGTAACGAAACGGAACCGGAGTTGCCGTACCGTGTCCCGATGCACCATGCCGCTGTCCCCGCTGGGAAGGAATGACATACTGCGTTCCCGCTCCTGCGCCAAGGCCGCGTTCAGTGCCGCATTGCTGGAGCGCAGGTCGGCGAATTCCATTACCCCGTTGCGCCAATGGTACACCTGTGCCACGGCCGCGTTGCTGCTGCTGACCCATTCGGCCCGCTGGTGCATGTTGCCCTTGATGGTCATGGACAAACCCAGCACCAAGAGCAGCAGGAACAACAGGTTGTCCCGCTGGCGGAAGAGAAAGCGGAAGAGGTCGCGCATCGCTAGCGAGTAGCGGGTGGTGAGTGGGGAGTGGCGAGTGGACGGCGTGCGGAGGCACTCCCCACTCGCCACTCCCCACTCGTCACTCCCTCATGAGGAACTGGAACCGGTCGATGTTCTTCAAGGCGATGCCCGTGCCGCGTGCCACCGCCCGGAGGGGATCTTCGCTTACATGCACCGGCAGTTTCGTCTTGGCGCTGATGCGCTTGTCCAACCCGCGCAGCAACGCTCCGCCGCCGGCCAGATAGATGCCCGTCTTGTAGATGTCCGCGCTCAGCTCGGGCGGGGTGCTTTCCAAAGCGCTCAGGATGGCCTCCTCGATCTTGCTGATCGACTTGTCCAAGGCTTGTGCGATCTCGCTGTACGTGACGGTGATCTCCTTCGGGATGCCCGTCATCAGATCGCGGCCACGAACGGCATAGTCTGGCGGTGGATTGTCCAGTTCGGTCATTGCGCTGCCGACCTCGATCTTGATCGTTTCCGCCGTGCGCTCGCCCACCAGGATGTTGTGCTGGCGGCGCATGTACTCTTCGATGTCCTGGGTGAACTCATCCCCCGCAACACGGATGTTCTTGTCGCACACGATGCCTCCCAGAGCGATCACGGCGATCTCCGAGGTACCGCCGCCGATGTCAATGATCATGTTGCCCATGGGCTCTTCCACGTCGATACCGATCCCGATCGCCGCGGCCATCGGCTCATGGATCAGGTAAACTTCCTTCGCCCCGGCATGTTCGGCGCTGTCCTTTACCGCGCGCTTCTCCACTTCTGTGATGCCGCTCGGGATGCAGATCACCATGCGCAGGTTCGGTGTGAAGAGCTTGCGCCCCGGGTTGATCATCTTGATCATCCCCTTGATCATCTCTTCCGCCGCGGCGAAGTCGGCGATCACCCCATCACGCAGAGGCCGCACCGTTTTGATGTTCTCGTGCGTCTTGCCGTGCATCTGCTGGGCTGCGCGCCCGATGGCGATGTACTTGCCGCTGGTGCGGTCCATCGCCACGATGCTCGGCTCATCCACCACCACCTTGTCGTTGTAGATGATGAGCGTGTTGGCCGTCCCAAGGTCGATCGCGATCTCCTGGGTAAAGAAACTGTTGAACCAGCTCATGCCCTTACGGTGTTCAGTGTTTGAAATGGCGATTGCCCGTGATCATCATGGAGAGGCCTTTGGCGTCCGCAGCGTCGATACTCTCCTGATCCTTGATGCTGCCGCCCGGTTGTACGATCGCCGTGATGCCCGCGTTCGCCGCGATACCCACGCAATCCGGAAAGGGGAAGAACGCGTCGCTCGCCATCACCGCGCCGCGCAGGTCGAAGTTGAATTTTCCCGCCTTGGCGATGGCATGTTCCAGCGCATCCACACGGCTGGTCTGGCCTGTGCCACTGGCCAGCAGTTGCCCGCCTTTTGCCAATACGATGGCGTTGCTCTTGGTGTGCTTTACCAGGATGTTCGCGAAAACCAGGTCGGCCTGCTCCTGGCCGCTCGGCGACTTCTTGGTCACGCTGCGCATGTTCGCTGCCGTGTCGATCACATTGTCCGGTGCTTGGGACAACACGCCGTTCAACGCCGTGCGGTATTTGCGCGCGGGCCGCGATGCATCGCGGCGGACCAGGATGATGCGGTTCTTCTTTTTCCGGAGGACCTCCAGCGCGTCAGCATCGTATCCGGGCGCACAGACGATCTCGAAGAAGATGGAGTCGATAGCGTCAGCCGTGGCCTTGTCGATGCGGCTCGTGGTGATCAGCACACCACCGAATGCGCTCACGGGGTCGCCCGCCAAGGCCGCGTCCCAAGCCTCCTTCAGCGTTGGCCGCACGGCGGCACCGCAGGCATTGTTGTGCTTCAGGATAGCGAACGGGACCTCGTGCCCTTGTGCGCTGCTCGCACTGCGGTCCACACCTTCGGCGTTGCTCGGTCCGGCAGTTATTATGGATGCCAGATCATCGATCAGCTCGAGCGCCGCATCCAGATCGAGCAGGTTGTTGTAGCTGAGCTCTTTCCCGTTCAGTTGATCGAACAGGCCCTTGAGGTCGCCGAAAAAGGTCGCCGGTTGATGCGGGTTCTCCCCGTATCGCAGGCTGTTGGCTGGGCCCGCGCTCAGGCGCAGATCACCCGAGTCACCTGCGAACCAGTTGTGGATCGCGCTGTCGTAGTGTGAGCTCACCCCGAAGGCTTGGGCAGCCAACCGCTTGCGCTGGGCCAAGCTGGTGGAACCGTCCTGTTCCGTCAGCATCCGCAGCAACTCAGGGTACTGGAATTGCGAAGCCACGATGGCCACATCCGCATGGTTCTTCGCCCCGGCGCGGATCAAGCTGATGCCGCCGATGTCGATCTTCTCGATGATCGCCTGCTCGGCCCCACCAGCGGCCACCGTGGCTTCGAAGGGGTAGAGGTCCACGATCACCAGATCGATGGGCGGTATCGCGTACTCTTCCAGTTGCGCTACGTCGCTTGCCAGATCCCGACGCCCGAGGATGCCCCCGAAAACCTTCGGATGGAGCGTCTTCACACGGCCCCCGAGGATGCTCGGATAGCTTGTGAGGTCTTCCACTGGAGTGACGGGAATGCCCAGCCCCTCGATGAATTCCTGCGTACCGCCGGTGCTGTAGAGGTGGACACTGAGGCGGTGGAGTTCGCGGACGATCTCTGCGAGGCCGTCTTTATGATAAACCGATATCAGCGCGCTGCCGATCCGCTTCCCGCCTTCCACGTGCTTTGGTTCGTTGCGCAAGTTTAGACGGGCCGCAAGCGGGCATCTGGCGTTCGGCCCCCGGCTTTTCAGCCGTGTTACCAACACATTACGAAGCCTGAGAGGGTCGATGATCAGAACAGCAGACCGATCCCGCCAGTGATGTTCGTTACATCCGTGTTGCTCGTTCGCGTATTGTATCCCACCGAGCCCTGGTCGCTGATGGTCACGCTTTCAGGGTCTACGTAGGTGGCCTCACCGCTGTCGAAAAATTCCATGCGCAGTTCGATGTAGCCGCGATCTCCGAAGGTGTACATCAGGCCAGCGGCCCACCCCGTACTGAAGGCCACATCCGACTCGTTGCGCTCCTTGCTGATGTTCTCCTCCACGCCATCTGCCGTCACCTTGGTGGTGGTGCTGAATTGACGGAAGCCCACCATGCCGTCCACATAGGGCCTAATGCGCCCGGTCAACGGGTTCAGCCGCAGGAGCGGGTGGTAACTGAACACTTTGCTCCGCGTGGTGAGCGTGCCTTCCGTGATCCCGAGGTATTCTGTTACGATGGGCACGGTCTTGTCATTGCGGCCCATTACGCTATACCCGAAGGCGAAGCCGCCTTGAACGATGGGGATCCGGCCCAGGGGGAAGGCCAGTCGTCCATCCAGGAGCAACATGTTCTTCTCGACCGACCCTTGGAACTCGCCGGTTGGCACGCTCAGCCCGATACCACCGCCCAAGGTGCCTTGGAAATCAGTGTCCTGGGCGGTCGCTCCGAACAAGGTGAAGATCAGGAGGGGAACGGTGCAGGTGCGCATGTGTTTCATCTGTCTCATCCCGATCCATCCGGACCGATGGTTCGGGCCGACTTCACGGGCGTGTGGTGGTTGTGCAAGGTATTCCCGATCGCGTGCCGATCACTTCCGTGCCACTTTCGCCGCCATGGAGATCGGCCAGGGGTGGGAGGCGTTGGGCTTGCCGGGATTGTTCCTGGCCGCGTTCTTGGCCGCGACGATCCTGCCGTTCAGCTCGGAAGTGGTGTTGGGTGCCATGGCCGCCGGCCCCTGGTCCTTCGTTTCGTTGTTCCTTGTTGCATCCGTCGGGAACACCTTGGGGGGCTTGACCAATTATGGATTGGGACGGTGGATCCCGGAAGAAAGATCAGTCCGATGGTTCCGTTGGGATACCGCCAAAGTGGAACGTTGGCGACTTCTTGTTCGCCGACGAGGTGCTTGGGCAGCCTTGTTGTGCTGGCTTCCGTTCGTGGGTGATCCCATCGCCATCGCACTTGGGCTTTTCCGTGCGCCATTCCTGCCAACGGCCGTGCTCATGTTCGTGGGCAAGGCCATGCGTTACGCAGTGGTGATCGCCGTGGCGCGCAAGCTTCTGTTGGTATAGAACGGCGAAAGGCCCCCGAAGGAGCCTTACGCGCTTACTGAGTCCAGCCTCATGGCCGGTTGTCGCCAAACGCTCAGTAGTCCTTTTTCATCACGCGTCCTGTTCACCTCACCCTGTTCCTCTCCGGTGGAGAGAGGCGGAAGCGTGATGGAAAAGGTTCAGTAGATCGTGTTCTGTGGATCCCAGTTGCACCAGCCGGCCGTCCAATTCTCCGAACCGAACGCGCCGCGATAGGGAACGCTCAGAAAGAAGCTCGCACCAAGGTCGCCATCGCTGAAGTCGGCACCGCTGTTGAGTGGCGATCCACCGGTGAGCGTGAAATCGGGCGTGTTCTGGTTGAAGCCGTCCACCACACCGATCTCGCTGTTCTCCGTGTAACCGATGTTACCGTTGTTGGTGAACCAAGTGCTGATATTCCAGGTACTGCCGCTGGCCACTTGAGTGAGTGTAATGTAGCCGCTGTACACACAGTTCTTCACCTTCAGTTCGTTCGCATCGCAATTGGTCTCGCAGGAACCGCCGTCGATGAAGCAGCCCGTTGGGAAGCCCGCGAAGACGCTATTGAATACGCGCGAATGGGTGTTTCTGCGAAGGTGGGTCGCACGCTTGAAGTCGCCGCTGATCGTGGTGCCCGCATCCGCCTTCGGTCCGAAGATGCTCACGTTGCTGATCACCGGTGTTGTGAACGGCTCGGCAGTTGTGCCCGCCGCATCATTGTCGTGCTCGAAGCTGTTGCTCCCGCTGGCATCGGCCGTGTTGGGCTCGCGCAGTGAAACTCCGAACTGGAAGCGGCCGCTGAAGCCGTTGTCCATGTCGAAGTCATCGTCCAGGCCTTTGTACGCCACCAGGTACCGCACGTCCACGTTGCCGCCGAACCACTCGTAGCTGTCGTCCCCGCAGTAGCTGACTTGGATGTGGTCGATCGTGGTGCCGCGGCCCACCGAAGCGAGCGTGAGGCCGTTGATCTCCTGGTTCGGCTGGAACGGGATGCCCGGAAATTCGATGCGTGCGTAGCGCAGGACACCACTATTGTCCGTGTCGTCCGTTCCGCCGAAGGTGGCTTCCACGCCGCCTTCCACCGTGGCCTCACCGCCGATCTGGTTGTTCTTCGCACGCCCACAGATGATGAGCCCGCCCCAATCGCCCGCAGCTCGGCCGCCCACAGGCTGGTTGCTGGTGAACACGATCGGCTGGCTTGCCGTTCCCTCCGCCATGATCTTTCCGCCGCGCTTGATGATCAGCGTGCCTTTCGTGTCCTTGTCGCCCTTTACGACGGTGCCCGCTTCGATCGTCAACGTTGCACCGCTCTCCACGTACACGAAGTTCTTCAATACCCACACCCTGTCATTGGTGAAGGTGTAGTTCACATCGGAGCTGCCCTCCACCGTGCTCACGTTCCCGTTCGCCGTAACCGTGAATTCGCGCGTGACAGGTTCGTCCACGGGATCCTCGTCGTCCTCCTTCTTGCACGCGGAGATGAGCAGGGCCGCGCTCAGCAGCGCGCTCAGGTATCGGGTGTTGATCAATGCTTCCATGTTGTTGCCTCTGTGATTTGGTGCCGCAAATGGACCATTCCCATGTGACCGGTCCGTCAGCGCCAGCTTATGGGATCGTTCCCTCGTATTAAGTTTTCGTTAGCGGCTTTCCGTTGTGCATCCGCCGAAGGTGGATGTGGAAGCAACCGCAGATGAACACCCGATACCTGAGCGCGCTGCTGA
>JANOPI010000183.1:0-1726 GCA_031421755.1 Flavobacteriales bacterium
CCTCGATAGTCGGCGTGGTCGCGCGCCAGCCGGAAGGCTTCACGCTTGTTCTCTTCGCCCTTCCAATCGATGTGCAGAAGGCTCTGCGTATGAGTGGCGATGATGCGACCCATCAACTCTGCGGCCTGTTGTCGTGGATCCATCGCGTCGAAGATAGCCCACGCCGCTCACTCATCCTTTCGATACTGCGGGATGGCAAGCTCCTTGGCGATGATGTTCTGGGCGGCGTGCGCTGCGATGTGCATGGCCTCGTTCCATCCCTTATCATATTCGCCGCCATCGGCCGGAACGTGCTTCTCGCGCTGAAGTTGGTCCGTGATCGCCTCGGCTATCCGTTCAGGCAGGTCCGCAGGATGCCCCGATGATCGGCCGAGAGCATATGCGGCGTTCAGGGCATCGCAGAAACGCAAGGCAACCCATTGCTTCTTGTCCGCCCACGCGAGCTTCGGCAGGCCACTGAAGATAACGCACCATTCACTGAACACAGCACTGTATTCTACCGTGTACGGCTCCTTGTCTGTTGGGGGGATCATGGCTTCAATACGTGTTTTGGTTGATGTCGCCAATGCTGAAGTTGCTGATCCACTTGCGCAGAAGTTCAGCCTGTTCCTTGACATCCTTCTGTGCATCGCGGAGGCGGCTGAAGTTCATGTGGTCCGGGGCTTCGCCTTCCAACGTGTCCAACTGTCCATCCATGTCCGATTCGATCTGTTCAAGGCTGGACTGAATGCTTTCGAGGTTGATCTTAAGGCTCATGGGGCTACGGTTGGTGGGGAGGGAAGAAGGGGTGCCCAGTGCGTGACCGGCCATCGGATCACCCTTCCTTGGTGCGGAGAAGAGCAAGGGCGGCGTCAACAAGCTGCTTGGCCTCGCGTATCATCCGTGCCGTGTGGCCATCCGGAAGTATCTTCAGGTTGTCTCTGATGACCAGTGTAATGGTTTCAAGCATTGCGCTGCTTCTTTCCAGCGCCTCGATGATCTGCGGTGTCACCTCCTTTCGCTCCTGCTCTACCGGATGGGTGTAGAGGGGGACGGTGAAGTCGGCGAACATCTTCGGGTCGCACGCCTTGTTCCATAGCCCGCACAACTGTCTATTCGGACCCATCCACGCCACTGGTTCGCTCTGGCGCTCCTGCGCGGGGGAGGCAAGCTCCTTGGCGTCTTTGGCCAGATCACCGATGTCGTGGTGCGCGATGTACCAGCTCCTGGCTTCCCGCTCTATCTCCTTGTGGTCCATCGTTCTAGGGTTTGATCAGATCATCGAAACGCGCGCAGGCTTCGGCGTATCCGCAGTCACAGGGGATGTATCGCGGATCGCCAGCGAACGGCAACCAATGCGAGCACGTTGGCTTGTGCTGGGCGTACTCCCTCAGCCTCGCCATGTCCGGCAGTAGGCGCGTGATGGCGGAGGCGTAGCCCTCCCGCCTCATCTCACACGCGAACGACGGATACAGGCCAGCCGGGAAGTCCTCGCTTGCCACTTTCTCCCGACGAATGCAGTCATCCGGCAACGCTCTCTTGGCAATGGCGGTGATCTCATCCTTGGTGGGGGTCATGGGGTCAGCGCATGAATGATGCGTGGTTCAGGGTGGCGAGGATCACCGTGGCGAGGATCACGATGCCGATCGCGGCGAACCAACACCTTGTGGAATACGTGAAATTCCACTTGGCCGTTGACGTGGTGCTCGGCTCCGAAGACCAGCCCTGTTGGTACACGTTGCCGTCG
>JANOPI010000184.1:0-5864 GCA_031421755.1 Flavobacteriales bacterium
GACGATTACGACGAGCAAGCCATACACAAGCGTTTCGCGGGGCAGGCTTTCCTTACCCGCTTCACGGTGACGAAACATCGCCTCTACGATTCGATCCTGGCAAGCCTGGAGGCCTTCCATGCGGACAGTTCAATTGATGCCCGCTTGAACCGCCAGATGCATCGAGTGGAGATCCTTTACCAACGCGGCCTCTACGCGGATGCCGAGAAGCTGCTGCGCAACGCACGGCTGCTTTCCGAGCAGCACGGCAAGACCCATGTGCTCGTGCATGTCTCCGGGTGGGAGCGGCGATTGATGGAACGCATGAATTATGAAGGGGTGCGGGAGCAGGACCTCTGGGCCTTGGCGGACAGGGCCGACAAGCAGCTTGGTGACCTGGAAAGGATGGAAAGGCTCTGGCAGTTGAAGAGCCGATCGTTCATGCTGCTCTATCGCCAAGGAAAGGCGCGCTCTGAGCATAGTGAAACGGCCCTGCGCGCTTTGCTGCAGGACCCGATCCTTTCGGATGAGGGCAAGACCGCATCGCCGCAAGCACAGTTCCTCCGCCACCATATCCTGAGCGCCATCGCCTTCGCGTTGAACGATATGCCGCGGTGTGAGCAGCATTTGGAGCGCAATGACCGGTTGCTCTTGGCTGAAGGAGCCCACTTCCAGGATGAACCGAACCTGGTGCTGAGCGTGCTGAGCAACTTGGCCTTCGTGCGCCTGCGCCTGGGCCGTTATCCCGAGGCGTTGGATGACCTGAAAAGGTTCAAGAGGCTTCCCGCCATGCTTCCTGACATGCCTTCCCAGGATCTGGAACTGAAGGTCTTCGCCATGGGAGCCAGCTTGGAATTGGCCACCCTGTGCCGAGCAGGGGAATTTGACAAGGCAGTGGGGAAACTGGGCGCGCTGGAGGAAGGGGTGAAGAAATTCGATGACCACCTCAGTGTGATCCGCAAGGCCGGCATCCGATTCCAAGCGGCATGGGCATGTTTCGGTGCGGGGCGCTTCGATCTGGCCGCCCCTTGGTGCCGGGATCTGCTGAACGAAAGGGGCATCGACCAGCATGAAGAAATGTTGGCCATGGGGCGGCTGCTCGAGCTACTTATCCTCTTGGAAACCGGGAAGGCCGATCTCTTGAACTACGCCTTGCGCAATGTGGAGCGCTTCCTGCGAAGCCATCGGCGCCAGTTCCGTTTCGAGCGCGCCATGATCACCTATGTGAAAGCGCGGCTGCGCACCAAGGAAACCCCGCGCATGCAGGCCGCGCACAACGCGCTCGTTACCGCCCTCGCCGCCTTGGAGTCCGACCCCCGCGAGCAGGCCGTTTTCGACCACCTGGACCCCTTGTGCTACGCCCTTTCCAAACAGAGTGGACGATCCATGAGCGAGGTGGCCAAGGAACGTGCGGACAAAGGTCGTATGCTCCCCGAACCATCCTCGCCACGCCGTAAGGCGGCGTAAGCGGCGGCGCATACATTTGCCCGCATACCGAAGGATTTCCAAGCCTTCACCTGCAGCGTGAGCACCCCGCACGACTACGTCCCCATCGCCATTCAGACCTTTATCGCGCTGGCCTTCGTTTTCGGCGGCCTGGCCTTCGCCGCTTGGCTCGGCCCGAAGAAGAGCGGCAAGGTGAAGGATAACAACTTCGAGTGCGGTATCGAGCAATACGGGAACGCCCGCTCGCCCTTCAGCATCAAGTATTTCCTGATCGCCATCCTCTTTGTGCTGTTCGACGTGGAGATCATCTTTCTTTACCCGTGGGCCGTGAACTTCAAAGAGCTTGGGGTGTTGGGATTCGTGGAAATGGTCCTCTTTATCAGCTTCGTGCTGGCCGGGTTCTTCTATGTGATCAAGAAGGGAGCGCTGAAGTGGGAGTAGGGACGATACAGACGAAGAACCAATGAGCGACGAGATCAACCCCCGCCCCGCACTCGGCAAGCCTACCATCGTGCCGCCGCCAAAGGGCTATTCCGGTAGCGGGTTCATGACCACCAAATTGGAGGATGTGATCGGGTTGGCCCGAAAGAACAGCATCTGGCCATTGCCCTTCGCGACCAGTTGTTGCGGTATCGAGTTCATGGCCACCATGGCCAGCAACTACGATCTGGCGCGCTTCGGCATGGAGCGCCTCAGCTTCAGCCCGCGCCAAAGCGACCTGCTGATGGTGATGGGTACCATCGCCAAGAAGATGGCCCCGGTGTTGAAGGACGTCTACACCCAGATGGCCGAGCCGAAGTGGGTGCTCAGCGTAGGTGCTTGTGCCAGCAGTGGCGGTATCTTCGATACGTACAGCGTGTTGCAAGGCATCGATCGCGTGATACCGGTGGACGTGTATGTGCCCGGTTGCCCACCGCGCCCCGAGCAGATCATTGACGGCGTATTGAAGATCCAGGAACTGGTGGCCAACGAAGGCTTCCGCCGCCGCTACAGCAAGGAATACGAGCATTTGCTCAAGACTTACAAGATCGACTGAGGGAAGACCACAGAGGCACGGAGCCACGGAGAACGCATAGAAACACGCCCCCTGCTCGCGGAGCGATAGAGAAGACAGATGCCAGCATTCGCCATCAAAGCTGACCGCGATCAACTGACGATCGACAAGTTGTCCGCGACTTTCGGGGAGAACGTCGTTTCGCACGAACGCGTCTCGGACATGATGGTGTTCACGGTGAAGAAGTCCGTGATCCACGATGTGCTGAAGTTCCTGCGCGATGAGCTGGACTTCAACTTCTTGACGTCGATGGCAGGGATGCACTACCCCCGGGTCGAGTCCGGGGCTAAAGGCCCACAAGAGGATATGCTCGGCCTTGTGTTCCACTTGCACAGTATGCGGAACGGCCACCGCATCCGCCTGAAAACAGAGACGCCGATGAAGGACCCGGTGTTCCCGACGTTCACCAACCTCTGGCCCACCACCAACTGGATGGAGCGCGAGGCATGGGATTTCTTCGGCATCCAATTCAGTGGCCACCCGAACCTGAAACGCATCCTCAACATGGAGGATTTCCCGGCCTTTCCCATGCGGAAGGACTATCCGTTGGAAGACCCCACGCGCGAGGACAAAGACGATAGCTACTTCGGCCGATGAGCAACATCGTCAAGCCTGATTACTGGCAGCATGACCGGGTGCCCAGCACGGAGCACAAGGACCTGAACACGCTGAACCTCGGGCCTACGCACCCGGCCACGCACGGCATCTTCCAGAACGTGTTGACCCTGGACGGCGAGGTGATCCAGAGCGCGGAGCAGACCATCGGGTATATCCACCGCGCCTTCGAAAAACTGGCGGAGCGCCGTCCCTTCTACCAGATCACCACGCTGACGGACCGGATGAACTATTGCAGTTCGCCGATCAACAACATGGGCTGGCACATGACCGTGGAAAAGCTCTGCGGCATTGAACTCCCCAAGCGCGTGGAGTACATGCGCGTGATCGTGATGGAGCTGGCGCGAATTTCCGACCACCTCATCTGCAACAGCGTGATCGGTGTGGATACCGGAGCGCTCACGGGCTTCACTTACATCTTCCAGCAGCGCGAAAAGGTCTACGACATTTTTGAGGAGATCTGCGGTGCGCGGCTTACGACCAACATGGGCCGCATCGGTGGTTTCGAGCGGGACTTCACCCCGAAAGCCTGGCAATTGATCCGCGACTTCGTGAAGAACTACCCGGCCGCGCTGAAGGAGTTCGACGCGCTGCTCATGCGCAACCGCATCTTCATGGACCGCACGATCAACTGCGGACCGTTCAGCTCCGAGCGTGCATTGGCCTATGGATTCACTGGACCGAACCTGCGGGCTTGTGGTGTGGATTACGACGTGCGTGTGGCCGATCCGTACAGCAGCTACCAGGATTTTGACTTCATCATCCCCATCGGCCAGAACGGCGACACCTACGACCGCTTCATGGTGCGCGACCAGGAGATGAAGGAGAGCATCAGCATCATCAAACAGGCGCTGGACAAGCTCGACAAGTTGAGCGACAAGAAATCCTTCACTGCGGATGTGCCCGCGTGGGTGCTACCGCCGAAGGACGAGGTGTACAACCAGATGGAAGCGCTGATCTGGCACTTCAAGATCGTGATGGGTGAGACCGAAGTGCCCATCGGCGAAGTGTACCACTGTGTGGAAGGTGGGAATGGCGAGCTCGGCTTCTACCTCGTGAGCGACGGCGGCCGCACACCGGCGCGACTGCACTTCCGCCGCCCGTGCTTCATCTACTACCAGGCCTATCCTGAGATGATCAAAGGCACCATGTTGAGCGATGCGATCCTCACCATGAGCAGCATGAATGTGATCGCGGGGGAGCTGGATGCCTGAGGCGGTTCACCGCCACGACGCCAAGAACGCCAAGGGCCCGCCAAGAAATGAATACACAACCGCCAAGACGCTAAGGACGCCAAGTGAGCGCCACGTTATGGTGGGGCTACGAGCGACAGCCACCGCCACGACGCCAAGTACGCCAAGGGCTCGCCAAGAATCAAGAACACCAACGGCCAAGACGCCAAAGGAGCGCGATGTAATGGTGGAGGAGGACCGCTTAGCGAAGTTGGTGCTGAATGCAGCGTTCAAAGTGCATAAGGCGCTCGGGCCAGGCTTGCTTGAAAGCGCATACGTCCATTGCCTGATCCACGAACTGGGCTTGGCGGACGTGTCGGTTCTTCATCAACATCCGTTGCCGCTCCACTATGGCGGGGTGAAGCTTGATGCGGGCTACCGGTTGGATCTGTGGGTGGAGAAACTTGTCATAGCGGAGGTGAAGTCGGTGGATGCCTTACATCCCATCCATACCGCACAATTGCTCACCTACCTCAGGCTGACAGGAAACCGGCTGGGACTGTTGATCAACTTTAATGAGGTGCTGTTGAAGGATGGGATCCGGCGTATCGCGAACGGGATGCCGATGTAGGGAAATTCCACCGCCACGACGCCAAGAACGCCAAGGTTTTCGCCACGCGTTTGAATTGACTTGGCGCAACCGTTGCGTCCTTGGCGTCTTGGCGGTGAAAAACTTGCACGCTTCCTCCTTTCTTTGCACCTCACCATGGCCGCCACCCTCAAAGCCGTCACTACCACCGAAGGCACGCCGCCATTCAGCTTTTCTGCTGAAGGTCTGGCTGAGTGCAAGCGCCTCATGGCCCGATATCCCGAGGGCAGGAGCAAGAGCGCGTTGCTCCCGATCCTCCACGTAGCGCAAAGCGAGAACGATGGCTGGCTCAGCGTGAACGCGATGGATGCTGTGGCCCAGGTGCTCGGCATCCAGCACATCGAGGTGTATGAGGTGGCGAGCTTCTACAGCATGTACAACCTGCGTCCCGTGGGTCGTCATCACCTGGAGGTGTGCCGCACTTCGCCGTGCATGATCCGCGGAAGCGACGACATCATCGCCTACATCGAGAAGAAGCTGAACATCCATGTGGGCGAGACAACGAAGGATGGCATGTTCACGCTGAAGGGCGTTGAATGTCTCGGTAGCTGTGGCACGGCTCCGATGCTCCAGTGCGGCGCGAAGTACCACGAGAACCTTACGCCCGAGAAAGTGGACGCGCTCCTCGATCAACTGCGCAATGAACCGCGCAACAAGTACACGGACCAATGACCAACGGTTGTCGGTTGTCGGTTGTCGGTTGTCAGGCTGCCGCTGAGGATCTCGTGGTGAATACCGTTGCGGCTTCGCGACATGGCGGTTCAAAATACATGCATAGCTGATGGGCCGCAAACTCCTCCTCCAGCACGACAACGTTCCCGGCATCCAAGGCTTGGAGGTTTACCGCGCGAACGGCGGCTACCGCAGCGTGGAGAAAGCGCTGAAGACGATGAGCGCTGAGGCGGTGCTCGAAGAAGTAAAGAAGAGTGGATTGCGTGGTCGCGGCGGA
>JANOPI010000185.1:0-8064 GCA_031421755.1 Flavobacteriales bacterium
GCCTCCGTGGCTCGTGAGTGTACCGCAAACATTCTCCAGCACGATCATGCGTGGCGCTCGTCCCTCGACCAGAAGTTGTTGCATCAAGCGCCAGAAGGGCCAAAATGTTCCAGACCGATCACCCTGCAAGCCAGCACCCATACCCGCCAGCGAAAGATCTTGACATGGGAACGAGGCCCACACAAAGTCAGGAGTGCCGGGAAGATCTGTAGTCGCAACGCTGCCCACGTCCTTGGTCAGCAGAGTTCCCTTTCCCCAATTTTCATTGTACGTGATGCTCTTCTTGAAGTCGAAGTCGTTCGCGAAGCTGCACTTCCATCCTTCACCCAGTCCGGCTCTTGCCATACCCCCACCAGCGAAGAACTCAAAGAACTCAAGTTCTTGAACGCGACGGGAGGACTTCGATGATCTACGCGACGTGACGCTCACTTTCTCAGCAACCTGACACATTTCAGCCGCCACCTCTTCTTGGAAGAGTGTTCCGGGTTCATCGCTTTTGGGTATTCTGTATCCCATGGTCGCGCACAAGTTTATGAGTCTTGGATCGGCCTGCCTTGTTCATCTCTACCAACTATCCTGCACAGCATGTTCACGGAGAGCCTTCTAGAGGCTAACCCGAGCGTCATGCCGACGAGAATTCCGTCAGGTAGTCGAGCCATAATATAGTGCGACCTTCTTCTATCTTGTTCAACCCACCCTTGACGCATTCGCCGTCAATGCGCGCCGTCGCCGAAGCCGGCTTTGGCGGAGTGCGACCGGAGCAAGCCAATGGCCAAGTCAACATCCTCCGATAGCCGCATCGCCGTCCGCCAGTAGGGTGCCACAGTAACGCGATCTGGAGTTCGCCAAAGGGAGGGGGAAGATCTCCCACCCCCTTTGCGTTTGAGCGTAAGGGTAGCGGCAAATTGCCACCCCCCCTTTCGCGCTCAAAGGGAGGGTACAACTTGTACCCCCCCTTTTGCCCCTGACCAGCATCGGCACCCAATGGAAGGCAAGCGACCCCGTTCGCTAAACTTGCCCACGACCCCCGCTACAATGAAACACACCCTCGTATCGATCACACTCTCCCCGGAAGGCATGGCGACGATCAAGGCAACACCCGAACTGCAGCAGGCGGAGATGCAGTTCATCAACGACTGGAAGGCAGAGGGCATCCTCGAGAGCTTCTACATCACCACCAACCGCACAGGGGCATTCCTCCTCTTCAGCGGCGTGGAAGGTGACCGGCTTCGGGAGCTGATCGGGGGCCTGCCGTATTTCCCCTTCAAGGCGAAGGTGGAGTACTTCGAACTGAACAAGCAGTTCTGAGCGCATCACATCCAACGGTTGATCGGAGAGCCATGGCTTCCAAGCCCAACAAGACCCACGCCACCACGGCCACCGTTTCCGCCTTCATCGACAAACAGGCGAAAGAGGAAGTACGCGACGATTGCCGCACGCTGATGAAATTGATGCACGAGCTCACCGGCGAGCAGCCATACATGTATGGGCCATCGATCGTCGGCTTTGGCACCTACCATTACAAGTACGCCAGTGGACACGAAGGCGATGCGCCCTTGGCGGCTTTCAGTCCGCGTAAGCCGGAGCTGGTGATCTACGCCATGGGCGGCATATTCGAGCAAGAGCCGGAGTTGCTCGCCAAGCTTGGCAAATGCAAGACCACCAAGGGCTGCCTCTACGTGAAGCGCCTAGCGGACATCGACCTGAAGGTGCTGAAGAGCATGCTCAAGAAGTCGATCGCGACCACGCGGAAGGCCTATCCGCAGTCCTAGGCCGTGGCCTCCGGGAAAAGGACACGACCGGTCGCTCATCTGGAACAATTCCAAACAGATGGGCGTTGGCTACTTGCTACCCCGCCAACGACCCGGCCCGTAAATTCGCGGCCGCTCCCAACGCGCTCACATGGCCAGTACAGGACTTTTCGGATCGTCGCTCGTCAAGAAGTATTGGATGGCCCTCACGGGCCTTTTCCTTATCAGCTTCCTGGTGGTTCACTGCACCTTGAACGCCTTCATTTTCTTCAACGACGGCGGCGTCACCTTCAATATGGGCGCGGAGTTCATGGCGAAGAACCCGATCATCCGCATCATGGAGATCGTGCTCTTCCTGGGGTTGATCGTGCATATTGTAGACGGTCTGTTGCTGTGGGGCCAGAACCGGGCCGCCCGCCCGGTGAAGTACGCCGCGGAGAAAGGCAGCGCGAACCGCAGCTGGTACAGTGCGAGCATGGGCATCCTGGGCACGCTGATCCTGCTCTTCCTCATCCTGCACCTGTGGCACTTCTGGGTAAAGAGCCGGATCACCGGCCTGCACCAGTACGGCGTGGACGCCGAGGGCCGGGAGAACCTGTACGGCGCGATGCTCGATGTGTTCCAGAACACCTTCGTGGTGGTGGTGTACGTGCTGGGCTGCTTCAGCCTGTTCTGGCACCTGTTGCACGGCTTCAAAAGCGCGTTCCAATCGCTCGGCCTGAACCACAAACGCTACAATGGCGTCATCGCGGCGTGCGGCACAGCCTTCAGCATCATCGTGCCGGCCATTTTCGCACTCATGCCCATCGCCATCAACCGCGGGTGGATACAATAACCTGCGCGCAAATGCCTGACGCACGTAACATGTCTTTTGTCCGATGTCCGATGCCTGAGCCGCAGAGGACATCGAACATCGGACATAAGACATCGCATTCATGAAACTCGACAGCAAGATCCCACCCGGCCCCATCGATAAGAAGTGGACCTACCACAAGGGGCATATCCGCATCGTAGCACCGGCCAACAAGCGCCGCATCGACGTGATCGTGGTGGGCACCGGGCTCGCCGGTGGCGCGGCCGCCGCATCGTTGGCGGAGATGGGCTACAACGTGAAAGCGTTCTGTTTCCAGGACAGCGCCCGTCGCGCCCACAGCATCGCCGCGCAAGGTGGTATCAATGCCGCGAAGAACTACATGAACGATGGTGACAGTACCTACCGTCTGTTCTACGATACCGTGAAAGGGGGTGACTACCGTGCGCGTGAAGCCAACGTGTATCGCTTGGCGGAAGTGAGCGCGAACATCATCGACCAGTGCGTGGCGCAAGGAGTCCCCTTCGCCCGCGACTACGGTGGATTGCTCGACAACCGCTCCTTCGGAGGCGTGCAAGTGAGCCGCACGTTCTACGCCCGCGGGCAGACCGGTCAGCAGTTGTTGCTCGGTGCGTACAGCGCGCTGATGCGGCAAGTGGGCAAGGGCGCTGTGCAGATGTTCGACCGCCACGAAATGCTCGATGTGGTAGTGGTCGATGGCAAAGCGCGCGGCATCATCGCGCGCAACCTCATCACCGGCGAGATCGAACGGCATGGCGCTCACGCGGTGCTATTGTGTACCGGCGGCTACGGCAACGTGTTCTTCCTGAGCACGAACGCCATGGGCAGCAACGTGACGGCGGCCTGGAAAGCGCACAAGCGCGGGGCCTACTTCGGCAATCCGTGCTACACGCAGATCCACCCGACGTGCATACCTGTGAGCGGTACGCACCAGAGCAAGCTCACGCTGATGAGCGAATCGCTGCGGAACGATGGCCGCATCTGGGTGCCGGCGAAACTGGAGGACGCCAAGGCCATCCGCGATGGCAAGAAGAAAGGCAGCGACATCCCGGAAGGCGACCGCGACTATTACCTGGAACGCCGCTACCCGGCTTTTGGCAACCTCGTTCCGCGCGATGTGGCCAGCCGCGCCGCGAAGGAGCGTTGCGATGCGGGCTTCGGTGTGAACAAGACCGGTGAAGCCGTGTACCTCGACTTCAGCGCCGCGTTCGAACGCTACGGTAAGTTGGAGGTGAACGTGAAGAAGATCGACAACCCGAGCAAGGAGAAGATCATCGAACTCGGTCGCGCGGTGGTGAGCGAGAAGTACGGCAACCTCTTCGACATGTACGAGAACATCGTCGGTGAGAATCCCTACGACCACGCGATGAAGATCTACCCCGCCGTACACTACACCATGGGCGGCCTGTGGGTGGATTACAACCTGCAGACCACCGTGCCCGGTCTCTTCGCCTTGGGTGAAGCGAACTTCAGTGATCACGGCGCGAACCGCTTGGGTGCATCCGCATTAATGCAAGGCTTGGCCGATGGCTACTTCGTGATCCCATACACCGTGGGCGATTACCTCGCCGACGACATCCGCACCGGCCCGATCAAGACCAACACGCCGGAGTTCGACGCCGCTGAGAAGGAGCAGAAGGACCGCATCAACCACTTCCTCAACAACAAAGGCACCAAACCCGTGGACGATTTCCACCGCGCGCTGGGCAAAGTGATGTGGGACAAGTGCGGCATGGCACGTAACGCGCAAGGGTTGCAAGAAGCGATCCAGGAGATCCGCGCCATCCGGGAGGATTTCTGGAAGAACGTGCGTGTGCCGGGTAACGCCAGCGCCTTCAACCAAGAGTTGGAAAAAGCCGGTCGTGTCGCCGATTTCATCGAGTTGGGGGAACTGATGTGCATGGACGCGTTGAACCGCAACGAAAGCTGTGGTGGCCACTTCCGCGAGGAATACGCCGAGATCGACGGACCACAGAAAGGTGAAGCCAAACGCGACGACGAGAACTACGCGTACGTAGCAGCGTGGGAGTGGCTGGGCGAAGCCGGAAAGGCCAATCTCCACAAAGAGCCGCTGGTGTTCGACGAAGTGAAATTGACCCAGCGTTCCTACAAGTGATGGACGATCCGCTCATGCAGCAATTGATCGAGGACGCTCCCGCCTTCAAGCGGCTACGCGGACCCGGCTGGGCACTGCTGAGCGGTCATGGGTTGGAGATCGGTGCGCTGCACGAGCCTGCGCCATTGCCTTCCCATTGCACAGTGGAGTACGTGGATGCGCTGACACTAGCGGAAGCAGCGGCGCTTTTTCCCGAGGTGGATGCATCACTTCTGACCGAGCCGGACCACATCCGCGACCTGGATCAGGACGGGCTCGCTGGATTCCCGAACGAGAAGTATGATTTCGTGGTGCTCTCGCATGTGATCGAGCATCTCGCTGAACCCATCGGCGCGTTGGCCGAGGTCTTCCGTGTGCTCAAACCCGGTGGCCTCGCGGTGATCGCGGCGCCTGACCGGCACTACACCTTTGACCACCTGCGCGGGAACACGCCGTTCGGGCAATTGCTTGTTCAGCACGAGCACGGCCTGACAACGGTGAGTGACGAGCAGTACATCGATTTCCTCGGTGGCGTACACCCCAAGGTGCTCCGCTCCGGAGCGGCCGCGTTGGACAAGGCCCTCGCCAGCGTCCGCGCACGTCGTGAGCATGCCCACGTCTGGGACAGTGCCGCCTTCAGAGAATTCCTCGAGCGCGCTTTCGCGCACCTCACCATCCGCGCCGAGCTCCTGTATGAGAGCACCGGCGCACAGAACAGCCTGGAACATTTCTCCGTCTGGAGGAAACGCGACAACCACTCATGAAGCTCACTCTGAAGATCTGGCGGCAGGCCGGACCCAACGCCACGGGCAAGATCGTGGACTACCCGGTCAGCGATGTCTCCGAGGACATGTCCTTCCTGGAGATGCTCGATGTGCTCAACGACAACATCGTGCGCAAGGGCGACGATCCGATCGCGTTCGACCACGATTGCCGCGAAGGCATCTGCGGATCATGCAGCCTGTTCATCAACGGCGAAGCGCACGGTCCGGGCCGTGGCATCACGACGTGCCAGTTGCACATGCGAAAATTCAAAGACGGCGATACGATCCACGTGGAGCCTTGGCGCGCGAAGGCCTTCCCCGTCATCAAAGACCTGGCGGTGAGCCGCAGCGCCTTCGATCGCATCCAAGCGGCCGGTGGCTTCGTGAGCGTGAATACCAGCGGCAACCTCGTGGATGGCAACGCGGTGCCCATCCCGAAGGATGATGCCGACAAGGCTTTCGACGCCGCTACGTGCATCGGTTGTGGCGCGTGCGTGGCCACCTGCCCGAACGGTTCCGCGATGCTGTTCACGGCGGCGAAGGTCTCGCAGCTCTCATTGCTTCCGCAAGGCAAGCCAGAAAGCAAACGTCGTGCGCTGGCCATGGTGGAGCAGATGGACAAGGAAGGATTTGGCAACTGCAGCAACACGGGTGCATGTGAGATCGAGTGCCCGAAAAACATCAGCTTGGAGCATATCGCGCGGCTGAACCGCGACTACTTGGCGGCTACGGTGACGAAGGAGTAGACCCTAAGGCTGGTCGAGGATTGCTTTTGCCCAAGGGAGTTGTCCCGTGCTACGTCACTTCTCGAACACCATTCGAGTAGCGTAGAGCGTTAAATGGAATCCATTTTCCGCGGTGAACGCACTCAATGCCTGCCGATCTTCAAGTTCGAACTTCTTCTTCGTGCTCAAGTCCAGGGCAAACCAAGACGACCCGCTGTCTTCGGTGTGGATCAGGATATACCCGTTCTCAATGTTGATGGAGTCCGCTGAATGCGCGAATCCAAAATCCCTATCCAATGAAGAGCCGGGGCCACAGTTCCAACCCTCGCAGCAATAAGCCGTGATCAGCTGGTACGGCTCGATAAGAGGAAGACGCCAAACGTCATGAGCTTGCATTGTGTCTCTGTAGAAGTCGCGTTTCTCTTGCTCACAAGAGAACGGCATGATCAGGACAAGCAAGAGCAGCGTTGGCGTCCGTATTGCGCCAAGGGTGATGGCCTTCCTCATGGGGTTGCTTGAAATTCAGCAGGAGTTCCTCAAATCTACCTTCCTAGCTTTCGCCTTATGTCCCAAATGCTTTCTGGAAAGCCGATTCCGAGCAAACTCCCCAACGTCGGCACCACCATCCTCAAGGTGCTCTGCACCCAGTTCGTTGACCGGATGCTGCTATTCCGTCCCGCTCAGTAGTGATTGATAGAGCGCCAGGCTCTCGCTATCAAAGCACACGAATGTCACTTCGCGCACATGGCTTAGGGTACCGCTCATGCCGCGCATCGTGCCCACAGCGATCTCCGCCGCATTTTCCTTCGGGAACCGATAGATGCCCGTGCTGATCCCCGGGAAGGCTATCGTGGCAAAACCGTGTTTCTCGGCGAGCAAGAGGCAGTTGCGGTAGCAGTTCGCCAGTAGTTCCGGTTCGCCCTTCTGTCCCCCGTTCCAGACCGGTCCCACGGTGTGGATCACATGCTTTGCCGGAAGAAGTCCAGCTCGCGTGATCACGGCCTCGCCCACTTTGCATCCGCCCTGCCGAGCCACGACCGCTCGACAATCCTCCAGTATTTGCGGTCCACCAGCGCGGTGGATGGCACCATCCACTCCACCGCCGCCCAAGAGGCTCGTGTTCGCCGCGTTCACGATCGCGTCCACCTCGAGCTTCGTGATATCACCATGAACAGCGCGGAGCAGCATCACTTCAACCGCTTTACCGCCTGCGCAGGAGTGATCACCGGGATCATGTCCTGTTGCTTGAAGTCCCGGTCGTTGCTCACGATGGCATCAATGCCACCGGCCGTGACCGCCGCGTGGAACTGGATCGCGTCTTCCAGATCGTTCCAGCCGCTGTTGATTCCGGACAACAGCTCGGCCTGACCGATGTGAGCGATGGTCAAATGCGGAAGCAAGGTGTTCAGGCGTGAGACCACCATGTCCATGCGCAGGCCGTATTTGCGCAAAGAGTAAAGCACGGTCAGTACGGAAGTCGCGCTGATCACTGCATGGACTTTCCCGCGCACGGCCGCTTTGATGAGCGAATTGGATCCCACATGCTGCTCGCGTTCGTTGATGAACAGGTCGAACAGGACATTGGTGTCCAGGAAGTACTTCATGCCTTGCGCTTTGCCGGCTTCTTCCTCGACGCAGTTTTCTCCTTGGGCTTGTACCCGAAAGCGTAGGCCAGGCGAGGGTCCTCCTCCAGGTCCTTCTGCGCGATCTTCCCGCTCAACCAGGTCCCCATCTCATCGATCCACGCGAGGTCATCATCTTTCTTGACGGCATCCTTCCGGTCCAGTTCCTCCACCAGGTCGTCCACGATCGCGCTCATCGGCTTGGCCTTGCGGGCACCGGCTTTCCGCAATAACGCTACCGTGCGCTTGTTCAAGCTGAGGGTGACCTTGGTCTT
>JANOPI010000186.1:0-2480 GCA_031421755.1 Flavobacteriales bacterium
ATCCGTTCACCG
This sequence comes from Flavobacteriales bacterium, assembly GCA_031421755.1. GTDB lineage: Bacteria > Bacteroidota > Bacteroidia > Flavobacteriales_F > PHOS-HE28 > PHOS-HE28. The sequence goes on from JANOPI010000186.1 coordinate 13, forward strand.
CGCTATTTCTGATCGATGATGGCCAACCGCGTCTCAAATCCATTGTTGTCGGTTATCAGTTGTCGGTTATCCGGCGTTGCGGTGCGATCGCACGACGATGATCATGCAACCGATGCTGCTGTCGGCAGCCTGACAACTGACAACCGACGACCGACAACCACCGGCTGGTGGTGCGCCATGCTCACCGTTGTCGCACTGATCGCCTTGGTACCCAGCGTCGCCCAGGCCCAGAAGCTCAAGCAGCGCATGGCCGAAGAGGCGGCCGCCATGTTCGACTACCCGAAGATGGCCGCCATCTATGAGGACATCACCACCGGTAGCCAAGCCACCCCGGATGATTGGCGGCGGCTCGCCTTCGCGTACAAGCGCATGGAGCAGCCGCTGAAGGCGGAGGCCGCCTACAAGCAGATGGCCAACATGGGCCCATTGGGCAAGGAGGATCAGCTGGCGTATGCGGACATGTTGCGCGCCAACGGACACTACAGTGAGGCCATCGCGCAGTACCAGGCCCTGGCCGCGAGCGATCCCGAGAACCCTCGGTACCGCTCCTATCTGCAGCAAACGGATTTCTTCATGCGCCTGAAGCGCGACAGCACGCGCAACAGCGTGCGTTCGGTGCCCATCAACAGCGCGGAGGCGGACCTGGGCCTTACCGTCATGGACGACCTGCTGCTCTTCAGCAGCGCCCGCGGTGAAGGCATCGGGGGCAAGAACGAATACCGTTGGGATGACCAACCCTACCTGAACCTGTACACCGCCCTGCTCAAAGGCCAGAGCGCCAGCGAGCCCATGGTGATGCGCAAGGACCTGAACCATCGTTATCATGACGGTACCGCCAGCTACGATTCCCTTGCCCGTCGCTTGTACTACACCCGCGACAACGTGTTCTACGGCACGCTCAACAAGGCGAAGAACGGAGAGCTGAAGCTCGGTATCTTTTACTCCGACATCACGGCCGGGGAGTTCAACCAGAAGGAGTGGGGCGGCCTGGTGCCCTTCGAACACAACGATCCGGAATTCAACACCGGCCACCCGTGCATCAGCCCGGACGGCAAGCGGCTCTATTTCGTGAGCGACCGGCCCGGTGGGCAAGGCGGAACGGATATCTGGGCCTGTGACAACCTGGGCAACAGCCAGTGGGGCGTGCCGCAGAACCTCGGTGAAAAGGTGAACACCACTGGCAACGAGATGTTCCCCTTCCTCAGTGGCGACAGCGTGCTCTACTTCAGCAGCAACGGCCACCCGGGCCTTGGCGGATACGACCTCTTCCATTGCCGCCTCACACCGGCAGGACCGGGTGGCGTGATCAACCTGGGCTACCCCCTGAACACGCGCTTCGACGACCGCAACCTGATCCTGCTGAAGGACGACAGCACGGGCTTCTTCGTCAGCGATCGCACTGGAGGCCAAGGCAGCGACGACATCTACGGCTGCACCGTACATCCGCCGATGCAGATGATCCGCGGCCGCGTCGTCGACAAGAAGAGCCGTGCGGCCATCAATGGCGCCGTGCTCGACATCAAGGACGGCACAGGTCGCTTCATGGACGACGCGAAGATCACCATGCTCGAGGACGGCAAGTTCGAGATCGAGGTGCCCTTCGCCAACGCCTACTCCGTGAGCGGTACCAAGAACGGCTACCTGCAGAACAGCGTGTCCATCGATCCGGCCAAAGACCCCTTGGACGATGTGGTGCTCGAACTCGACAAGTATGATTATGGCGCGGAAGGCACCGTGATGCACGGCGAGACCCTGCAACCGTTGGAAGGCGTGAAGGTGGGCCTCTTCGATGCCAACGATCAGCTCATCCAGGAACTCACCACCACGGCCGATGGCAAGTACGCTTTCAGCCTGGAGCCCGAGAAGGACTACCGCATCAAGGTGGAGAAGGACGGCTTCTTCAAGCAGAGCGCCCGCATCAGCACCAAGGGCAAGACCAGCGCCGTGATCCGTACGGACTTCAAGCTCTTCCCGCTGGATGTCGGTCAAGTGGTGCGCTTGGACAACATCTACTACGACCTGGCCAAATGGGCCATACGCCCGGACGCCGCCAAGGAACTGGACAAGCTGGTGCAGACCTTGAACGACAACCCTACGGTCACCATCGAACTCAGCTCCCACACGGATTGCCGTGGGAAGGACGCATACAACATGACCCTCAGCGGCAAGCGCGCCAAGAGCGCCGTGGACCATCTCATCAAACAGGGCATCGCCAAGGAGCGCCTCACCAGCAAAGGGTATGGGGAAACGAAACCGGTAGAGACCTGCGAATGCACGAAATGCTCGGATGACGAGCACCAGCGCAATCGCCGAACGGAATTCAAGGTGCTGAGCAAGTAGGGTTGGGTTCCCGACCCGTCCCGGCCGTAGAGCGGGGACCTGGCGGGGTTCTCTAGGCGGTAACGCCGGAGGTTGCTCGGTTGACGAAAGGGAGCACGCGGGCCGAGCGATCGGCCCGCGCGCTTTTT
>JANOPI010000187.1:0-3856 GCA_031421755.1 Flavobacteriales bacterium
TGGTGCCGCGCGAGATGATCGATCATAAGTGCCTGAAGATCCTCCGCGCCAAGGAGTGGGCCGGCTTGGACCGCTTGAAACCCGTTGCCATCACCAACCTGGTGGCCGACCTGAACACGGACCAGGCCCAACAGCTGCGGCGTTCGCTCTACCAGAACGCCATCACCGTGCTCCGCAACAACGAGCAGGTGCTGCCCATTCGCGGGCTCGACACCTTGCGCATCGCTTCCCTCGTGATCGGCGACACCCTGCACAACGCCTTCCAGCACTACCTCCACCGTCACGCGCGCATCGATGACTTCCGCTGCGACAAGGTGCTGAATACGGACAGCATGACGGCCCTGCTCGCTCGGCTCAAGCCCTACGACCTCGTGATCGCTTCCATACACGGCACCTCCTTCAAAGTGGACAAGGAGTTCGGCATTCCGCAGGTGACCTTGGAATTCTTGCGCCGCCTGGGCGATCAGCAGATCATGGCCTTCGCGCTCTTCGCCAATCCCTACCGACTTTCCCAGGCCTACGGTGCGCAGCGATGGGGTGGCCTGGTGTGCGCTTACGAGGAGAACGACGATACGCAGGACCTGGTAGCGCAAGCGCTTTTCGGCGCGATCCCCGCGAACGGCCGCTCGCCCGTGACGGCATCCGCCTACTTCAAGCAGGGCCGGGGCTCGGTGATCGACCGCACCCAACGCATGGACTTCGCCTTGCCCGAAGCGGACAGCGTGGCCACGGCGGACCTCGCGCGCATCGACGACATCGTGCGAGACGGTCTGGAGAAGCGCGCCTATCCCGGTTGCCAGGTATTGGTGGCCCGCGATGGCCATGTGCTATGGAACAAGGCCTATGGCAAGCAGACGTATACCGGCCGTCCCGTACGCACCGATGATGTGTACGACCTGGCCAGCGTGACCAAGGTGGCCAGCACCACCCTCGCGGTGATGCGCCTCTACGACGAAGGCCGACTAGATCTGGACGCGAACCTCGGCACCTACCTGAAGGACCTTGCTTCCATGCATCCGGCGCATGCGGGCCTGAAGCTCCGCGACATCCTGACGCACCAGGCGGGGCTGGTCGCCTTCGTTCCCTACCACGGCAAACTGGTGCGCAACGGGAAGCCGCGCGCGGACGTGTTCGCTTCCGCTCCTGATGCCGAACACACGGTACGCGTTTCGGACAGCCTGTACATGAAACCTGCTTTCCAGGACAGTCTGTGGGCCGCCATGCTCGCCGCGCCCGTGAAGCCGCGGGGTGAATACCTCTATAGCGATCTGGACTTCCACTTCATGGCGCGCGTGGTGGAAGCCATTACCGCCATACCCTTGAACGTGTACGTGGAGAACACCTTCTACCGCCCCATGGGATTGGCCACCATCGGCTACAAGCCGCTGGAGCGCGTGCCTTCCGATCGGGTGGTGCCTACGGAAGACGACCGTGATTTCCGCCAGCGCCTGCTGCGCGGTGATGTCCATGACCAAGGAGCCGCCATTCTCGGGGGTGTGGCTGGCCACGCGGGGCTCTTCGGCAACGCCAGCGACCTGGCCGCCTTGCTGCAGATGTTGCTGAACGGGGGTACCTACGGCGGTACGCGATACCTCAGTGACAGTACCATCGCCACCTTCACCAAATGCCAGTTCTGCGCGACTTCCGTGCCCACCACCGCTGACAACCGCAGGGGGCTCGGGTGGGACAAACCACAGCCCGCAGGCAAACCCGGACCCGCCTGCGAATGCGTCAGCTATCTCAGCTTCGGCCATACGGGCTTTACCGGCACCCAGGTATGGGCCGACCCGCTGGACAAGACGGTCTATGTCTTCCTCAGCAACCGCGTGTACCCGAGCGCGGCCAATAAGAAGCTGGTGGAACTCGGCATCCGCACCCGCATCCAGGAAGTGGTGCATGATGCCGTGGCCAAGCGCGGGAACGTCAAAAACTGACGACTGTCTGGTTCCCGCCACTGGCTCATCGTGTGCGGCCACTTGCTCGCGCAGGCTACCACCTCGTTCCCGGATGCGCTTGTTTCGCTTCCACAACGAACAACAACTACCACACGACACCGCTCGCCCCGGCGAGTAGAACCAGAAATCACCCAGCGTAGCCCGTAAGCTGCATGGGAGCAATGACCCGGAAGAGCGCCGTAACGCTCCAAGCAGGTCAGCGCCGAACCAGATAGCCGCACCGCCAAGTTGCGCGAAAAGCGAAAAGCCCGGAGCACCGTAATGCTCCGGGCTTCCGCGTTGGTGGTAGTGGTCAATAGGAGGATACCAACAGCATCAGCGGCTTCCCCCCGTTCTTGATCATGCCGTCGGCTCAACGATCATCACCACTTGCTCACCACCGCCTACCACTTGCTCGGTGGCCCCGATCGTGGCCGGATACTTGGAATTACACGATCAGCGAAACCAAGTATCCATCCACCCAACACCCGTCCACCATGAACAACCGACTTCCTTCCGCCATGGTCCTGGCAATTGCCGCCGCCCTCTTTACCGGTTGCACGTCGCAGCGCAACCTCTCAGTGAACGTGCCGGCTGAAGTTCCGGTGCCGGGCCCCGCCAAGCGCATCGTATTGATGGACCGCACGGAGCCTCGCAGCGGCTTCAGCAATACGTTCGAGGCGCTGACCAGCCGTGAATCCGGACTGGATGCGGACCTGGGCCATGAGATGAACGAGGTGTTGCAGGAGACGCTCGGTGAATTGGGCGGCCGTTTTGAAGTGGTGATCGCGCCTGGCCGCTACGAGGGTTCCGGTACCGGGGTGCTCCCTGAACCGCTGAACTGGGATACCATCATCCAGGTGTGCGCACGCGCGGATGCCGATATCCTCATCGCCTTGGAGGCGCTGGATGCCGACGTGAACTATGACTTCAGTGAGCGCAGGATCCAGGAGATCAACAACGGCCGACCGTCCGAGCGGATCACCGTGGAACACCTGGCCAAACACAAGACGACGGTGCGTTACGGCTGGCGCGTGTACGATCGCCGCGGTCGCACCATCCTGGACATGTTCACGGACCAGTCCACCATTCACCAGGAGAGCACCGGCACTACGAAGCAGAATGCGAAGAACGGGCTGCCCGCCAAGGGGGGCGTGGTGCAAGGGCTCGGCCGGGCGGCCGCACGCATCTACGCGCAACGCTTCGCACCCACCACGTCCAGCGTGAAGCGGACCTTTTATTCGGGCGGTGACCGACGCCTGCGCTCAGCCTACAACCTCACACGCCGCAACAACTGGGAGGGCGCGATCCATGTGTGGGAGTCGATGCTTGCCGACCCGAAGGCCAAGTTGCGCGGGAAGGCCTGCTTCAACATCGCCGTGGCCTATGAATCGCTCGGCGACCTCCCCAGGGCCCGTGCCTTCGCCGAGCGCGCCACTACCGAGTTCGGGAACAAGTGGGGAACCGGATACGCAGCGGAACTGGATGTGCACATAACGGATGAGGACCGCGCCAGGACAGAGCGCGTGCTACTGGGGCAAGGCGATCCGAGCGGGCAGTAGGGCTCGGAACCACCACCTGCTCGATCTGGCCCGCCACTTGCTCATCCAGGTTACCCCCTTATCGTGGTATGCGCTTGTTTGGCACCCAGAACGCAAGACCAGGCCCGTAAGCCAGGCACCCGATTGAAGACCGAGCCCGTAAGCCCGGCACAGAAAATGAAAACCAGATCCGTAAGTCTGGCGTAGAACAGGGAAAGACCAGGCCTGTAAGCCCGGCACCGCAGAGAAAGACCAGACCCGTAAGTCTGGCGTTAAGAAAGGGGATGACCGGACCCGTAAGCCCGGCACAGAAGTGAAAAACCAGACCCGTAAGTCTGGCGCAGCGAAGATCAAGACCAGGCCTGTAAGCCCGGCACCGCA
>JANOPI010000188.1:0-3929 GCA_031421755.1 Flavobacteriales bacterium
CCTTCAATACCGCATAGGCAACACTGGTGTCTGGACCACCATCGCCGGGCAGGAGTACCAGAATAATTCAACCGCACAGATAGGTGCCGGAGTGACCACCCCGCAGAATCTCCAGACGAAAACGGTGACACTGCCCATCGCCTGCGACAACCAGGCCGAGGTGCAAGTTCGCTGGGCCTCCCGCCAAGTGAGCGGTGGCGGCGCTCGCCCCAGTTTCGCTGTGGATAATGTGAATGTGTCCGGCTCCGCGCTCGGCAACACCACTGTGGCCTTCGCCGCGGCCAGCAGCACCGTTTCGGAAGGGGTCGTCACCACCAACCTGGTGATCACCATCAACGACTTCAGCACTACCCAACCAACCACCGTGGATGTGGCGATCACCGGCGGCAGCGCTGCACGCGTAAGTGGATACACCACGCAGACCGTGACCTTCCCCACGAACGACGGCACGCCCCAGAACCTCACCATCACCGTGACCGATGATGGTGTGTATGACGGCGGCGGCGTGGTCACTTTCACCCTGCAGAACGCAGGCGGCGGACAGGGATCCCCCGGCATTGGTGCACCGGCCAGCCACGCACTCACCATCACGGAGAACGAACCTTCTCCCTTGCTGATCAACGAGGTGGACTATGACAATGAATTCGCCCCGCCTGCCCAGGACAGCTTGGAATTCGTGGAACTCGTGAACACCGGCCTCAACGCCATCGACCTGGCCGGCTATAAGATCGAACTGGTGAACGGGGCCGGTGGCGCTGTCTACACCAGCATCACCTTGCCGAGCTTCTCCCTTGCTCCGGGCGCCTACTACGTGGTGGGCAACGACGCCACCATCCCGAACATCAACCTGGTGACCGGCGCCAGCACCAACTTCATCCAGAACGGCTCGCCTGACGCCGTCGGCCTGCGTGATCCCGCGAACAACCTGCTGGACGCCGTGAGCTATGAGGGCAACACCTTGGCTCCTTATACCGAAGGAACGGGACTCGTCGTGGCCGACGACGCCACCCCCGGCATCGGCATCAGCCGCTTCCCGGACGGTGCGGACAGTAACGACAATTCCGTGGACTGGAGCCGCCGCTGCCTCAGCCCGGGCGCTTCCAACAACAGCACCTTCGAGAACTGCATCTGCACGCCCGTAGAGGCCACCGCCATCAGCCAGTGCGTGGATGACTTCACCTGGGAGATCGAGGTAACGGTGACCAGTACCGGCAGCGGTACCACGGTGGACATCACCAACGACGGCGGTGCCCCCAGCCTCTTGGGCCTGGGTGTCGGCGTTCACACCGTTGGGCCCTTCAACAACAATACCGTGGTGAACGTGCTCGTGACACACGACGCATTCGACCTCTGCGATGTTGCGCTCAACGGCTTCTTCATGAACTGTTTGCCTGACTGCTTCAATGTTCCCGGAGGTCCGGACGTGCCCGGTGCCCCCTGCGATGACCTGGACCCCGGCACAGTGAATGATGTGTGGAGCCTCGCCTGCGCGTGCGCTGGCGTTCCTATCCAACCCATCGTCAGCTTCGTGCTGCCTACCTCCACGGCGGGCGAGGCGGATGTGGCCATGACGCTCGGCATCGAAATGGATATCGCGCCGTCTGGCCCCGTGGTCGTGGACATCACCGACCTCTTCACCGGTACCGCCACCAGCGGCGCGGACTACACCGCCATCGGTCCGCTCCAGTTCACCTTCCTGCCTACGGATATCTACCCGTACCTCCAAACCTTCAATGTGCTGATCACGGATGATGTGGACTACGAGCCCACCGAGACCTTCATCCTCTCCCTCTCCATCAACAGCGGTATGGCGCTCACCGGTACCAGCACCTTCGTCGGGGTGCTCACCAGCGATGACCTGCCCAGCTTGCGCATCAACGAGGTGGATTACGACAACGCCGGAACAGACAACGCCGAGTGGGTCGAATTGAAGAACACCGGTGCGAGCCCCATGGATCTCGCCGGCTTCACCGTACAGCTGATCAACGCTACCGGTACGGCCGTATACAAGACCGTCATCCTGCCCTCCTTCACCCTCGCCGCAGGTGGCTACTACGTGATCGGCAACAATGCGGGGATCCCCAACCTCAACCAGTTGGAGACACCCGCAACTGACCTGATCCAGAACGGGGCACCTGACGCCATCGGCCTGCGCGCGCCGGACAACACCCTCGTAGATGCCATCAGCTACGAAGGCAATACCGGAGCGCCGTACACAGAGACCGCCGGACTGCCGGTTTCCCAGGCTGATGACAACCTGCTCGCCGCGAAGGTGATCGCCCGCTACCTGGACGGCAATGACACGGACAACAACAGCGTGGATTGGAAAGTGTGGTGCGCCACCCCGGGCGCCAGCAATGCGACCGTGGATGCTGATGGAGACCTCACCGCCGATTGTATGGACGGTTGTCCGGTCGATCCATTGAAGATCGCGCCAGGCATCTGTGGATGCGGCGTGGCTGACACCGACACCGATACCGATGGCACTGCCGACTGCGTCGATGGCTGCCCGATCGATCCATTGAAGATCGCGCCAGGCATCTGCGGATGCGGCGTGGCCGACGCGGACACCGATACCGATGGCACCGCCGACTGCGTCGATGGTTGCCCGATGGATCCGCTGAAGATCGCTCCGGGCGTCTGTGGCTGCGGTGTAGCTGATACGGATACCGATACCGATGGCACCGCCGACTGTATCGATGGTTGTCCGATCGATCCACTGAAGATCGCGGCAGGCATCTGCGGCTGCGGTAGTCCGGAACCTGGGACCGCGTGCGATGATGGCGACCCGGAGACCAGCAATGACATGATCACCGGTGCTTGTGTGTGCGCTGGCACCCCACCACTGGTAACCGTGGGCGCGCGTGTCTTCCTGGAAGGACCATACAATACGAGCGTTGGCCTGATGAACGACGCGCTGCGCACCTTGCCATCCTTCCCGCTCAGCGATCCCTTCCCGGCGTTGGGCTACGTGCATACCGGTATCGGCAATGGAGGAACGGTCGCTCCGGCACTGCTCGCCATCAGCGGCAACGACGCCGTCGTGGATTGGATCCTGCTGGAATTGAGGAACGCCGTGGACCCAACGATCATCATGGCGAGCCGCAGCGCATTGGTGCAGCGAGATGCCGATGTGGTGGAATTGGATGGAACTTCACCCGTCAACTTCACCCTTGTACCCGGCAACTACCATCTGGCCGTGCGACACCGCAACCACTTGGGCTGTATGACCGCCTCATCGGTCGCCCTGAGCGCTTCGCCGACAACGGTCGACCTGACCACGTTGGCTACTTCCACCTTCGGCACCAACGCTCGGAAGACCAGTGCTGGCCCCTTTTCCGCACAAGTGCTATGGGCAGGCGATGTCACCTTCAACGGCGAGTTGAAATACACCGGTACCGGTAACGACCGCGACCCCATCCTGCTGTTGGTGGGCAGCACCACACCGAACAACGTGGTGAACACCTACAGTACACGCGATGTGAACTTGAACGGGCAGGTGAAGTACACAGGATCCGGTAATGACCGCGATCCGATACTGGTGAACGTAGGGAGTCTGACCCCGAACAACGTCCGGGCGCAGCAACTGCCTTGATCTCCTGACGCACATTCCGGTTCCACACTCGGTGGGATCGAACGGTGAAGCCCCGCGAATTGCGGGGCTTCACCATTTCAAGCCGAGGATACGTTGGTGTTCTTCTCGGGGTGTGCTCCGGTAATTCCACGCTCGGGCCTCCATGCACATTTGCCACACGGCATCCACATCGTGACCATCACCGTGGACGAGCGCGACTTCACCGTGCGCGTCTTGGTGCTGTAAGTTTTACGTGATCCACTAGACGAAACCCACAGACCTGTCGGGGGGCTTCGCGTATCGTGGCGTGTGCGGCAAGGGCAGGTCGTGGTCATCGCTGGTGCGGAAGACGATG
>JANOPI010000189.1:0-4833 GCA_031421755.1 Flavobacteriales bacterium
GCAAGAAGGAACCAGTTGGATCACCTAAGACTGATTCTACTTCACATCATGCGCTTCGTAGCAGCAGCTGCCGCGAGGGTGTGGAGACCGCTTGTAACGGCACACTCCTTGTCTTCGATGACCTGGCTGAGTTCCAAGCTGTTTATGACTGTCTCACTCAGGAGTATGAGGTCCACAATGACGATTTCGAATCGAACTATGTCGGGCTTTCTGACATCGTCTTCGATGATACGGCAGACGCCTTGGGATTTGTAGACGAATTGCCGCTTATTGATTTCGAGTCCGGCTTTGATGACTTCGTCAGTTATCGACGGTACTCTAGCAATCTTGAAGACGTATGGCTCGCGAATGGTGCTATCGACAATCAGCACCCCGATCAACTAAATCCATTTGGAGATGAGATCATGGAAACCCTCATCAACGCGCAGGGTGCTGTAATGATCGGCGGCAGCATCTTCTTTGTAGCTCCTGATGGAACGCAATATGAGATCACGAACGGCGATTGCCATGTTTTGACTTGCCTACAAGTAGACCCTGCTTGTGCAGATACAGGCAATGTGATCACCCTCCCAAGAAGCGGCGTAATCCAGGGAACTGACTGCTGCAATGACCATGAGTTTTGGGATGTACATCACTACAATAATAACACAAGGAAGTTTTGGTGGCAGATGAAATGGCACTACTGGCAATTCTGGGATCATGCGACATTCCGAGGACAGATGAAGGCCTATCGGCAAAAGAACGGCAATTGGAAGAGACACAAAACAAACTTGAGCGTAAAGGTTGATGGCAAATGGTATGAGCCGAACCTGCCTGATTCTCTGTGCAAGTTGGGCGGCAACTTCAACGAACCTCAAGTCGTAAAGAAACGCCGCAAACGCACCAATCGATACGGATGGTTCGGTTCTCCCGGCTATTATCCGGCCTATCACGAGAAGGAGCCATCAGCTCTCTTTCACTACGGAGGTAGCACGCTTACGAAGGAATTGACATTCCCCTAGCGGGGTCCCCAAATAGAATGATCGTGAAATGGTATTTCATCCTTCCATGCTTGGCCGCCAGTCCCTGCTTGGCGCAGGTCGACAGCGGCACCACCAAGAAATATGAACATCACTTGAGCCTGAGCCCCCAGCTCAACTACTTTTTTCCGATGGATGCGGAACCAATTGTGGAAAATGATGGGTTCACGCCAGAAGCGTCGATAAGCAAGGGGTTGGCAGCTGGCTATGACTTTAGAACGGGATCAAGCATGTTCGGGATCGAAGCTTCATTCATGTTGACGGAATATGCGTTCTCGAACCAGCTGAGCATCGATGATTATCCAGACATTCTCGATTCACTAGAACACTACTCAGAAAAGTTGTTCATTTTCACACCGACTTTCCAGTTCATGGCCAACTACAAGCATGTCTTGTGGGAGAGCGGCCGGTGGGCGGTGGTAGGACGGTTGGGTATCGGAGTCGAGCGGTATCAACCGAAGACGATATTCTTCTCAGTTGGAAGGATCAATGACGATGGTAGCGAAACCACCTTCTCCACGGTGCTATTCCGCTTCAACAAGACCGAGCAGTACGGCTTCAATGCTGCTCTTGGTGGCGCAGTGGACTACGGCGTCAGCAAGAGCGGAAATTTCCGCGTGAGACTCGAATACCTATACAACCATTCGACGTACACGAGCATGAGGGGGGAATATACCGTGCTTCCGGGAACTGTGTATGAGAAGCGTGGCGGGCTTTCCCGAGGCAACGAATACATGGCCCTCAGGCTTGGAATTGTCATTCGCCTTTGAAGTTTTGAGAACCCGTGGTCTTACACTCCTACTCCACCCTCTCCGAAGCCGTGAACGACTTGCAGCGGCGTGGCTACACCGATGATCTCGCACTCGCGGAACATTGCGTCGTCTGTGATGCGCGCGGGTTGAACCTCGACCCCGCCGAGTTCGAGATCGATGAGTTCCACCGCTTCGAAGGCAACAGCGATCCGGAGGACCAGAGCATCGTGTACGCGATCAGCTCCAAGCACCACGATGTGAAAGGGATCCTGGTGAACGCCTACGGAATGGACGCTTCGCCGATGACGCAGAACATGGTGGCCAAGCTGGCGACGCACTGAGTGCGTCCACAGATGTCGCAGATGACACAGATAATGCACTGAGACGAGCACCTGCTCCGTTATATCCACGGAGCCACCAATGCTCCGACACATGTCACTCTTGTTTGCCCGGCAGCTAGCCGCGGTGCTCGTCCTGAACACAGGCCCTCTTCACTCCAGTTCCCTTCCGCAGGACCGTTCCTTGGCGGAGCTCGATGATCCGCTGATCCGCTCGGAGATCCTGGAGCTTGGCGGCTACCAGGAACTCGTCATGGAATTCACCACGCCGACGCTGGTGAATGTCCCTTTGTTCTCCCATTCACCGGGGCACTTGGAATTCCGGAACGAAGGCCTGCGGGTGCGGATCGAAGCGCAGCCATTCGTGCATGCGGGCTGGGTACACAAGGCGCACGGGCGATGGACGCTTGAAGGCGAGGAAGTGCGCGGTTGGTCACCTGCGGATACGCATAGTCGATTGGGCCGTTTGGAGGTGGTGCTCGATGGTGCCGTGGTGGACATTCCAGCGGAAGCATGGTTGGACGTGTTCGACGCGCCCTTGCGCCGGGAAGAGCTGATGTTCGCGTCCATCATGCGTTCCCGCGATGGATCGCGCACGTACGTTCACCTGCAGGCGGGCGATGCTGCGGATGCGCGCATGATCACCTGGGTGATCGAAGACGGCGAGTACCTCTTCCGCGTGGTTGATCCGCTGCCGTGAGCGCTGGTCCAGCGGCGCGTGTAGGTTTGCCAGATGCGTCCGTCCACTCTCCTCGCCTGCTTTCTGTCAGCGCCGCTTTTCGGCCAATCCATCATCAACGGACCGATGCCAGGCTACAGCGAATGCCTAGAAGGCATCGTTTGGCTCCAGGCCCAACGCGAATGCAAGGCAACCATGGCCTATTGGAAAGATAGTGAACCAGCCAACGTGTTCTACTCGGCCGAAGTGCTGGCCGAAGCGAAGAACGCCTTCGCTGTGGACCTGATCGCCGATCACGTGGAGCCGGGCAATACGTACCGATATCGCGTGCTGCTGGACGGCATGCCAGTAGACCTTCTGGACACACTGCGCTTCCGCACGCAGCCGCTTTGGAAGTTCCGCTCCGACCCGCCGGACTTCACCATGGCCGCTGGCAGTTGCACCTACATCAACGAACCCGCTTACGACCGGCCGGGCAAGCCCTACGGTGATGGCTACGGCATTTTCAACAGCATCGCCGACCAGCGGCCGGACTTCATGCTCTGGCTCGGTGACAACATCTACCTGCGCGAACCAGACTGGGGCACGTGGAGCGGATTCCTTCACCGGTATACGCACACGCGTTCCGCACCTGAACTGCAACGCCTGCTGCGCTCCACGCACCACTACGCCATCTGGGACGACCACGACTTCGGCCCGAACGACGCCGATGGGAGCTTCGTGAACGCCGACATGGCCCGAGAGGCGTTCGATCTGTTCTGGCCCAACCCACCGAGCAGCGCACCCGGGGTGGGTGGGATCACCACCGCGTTCTCTTATTCGGACGTGGACTTTTTCCTCCTCGATGACCGCAGCTTTCGCGTGCCTCCGGACGTGGTAACGGACACCGCCACCATGCTCGGCACCGCCCAGATCGACTGGCTTATCCGTGCGTTGAAGTACAGTGATGCCACATTCAAGATCGTGGCCTTGGGCGGGCAGTTCCTGAACAGTGCCGCTGTTTACGAGACGTATGCCACGTATCCCCGGGAACGCCAGCTCCTCCTGGACCGTTTGAACACCGAAGGGCTGCGGAACGTGGTCTTCCTTACCGGTGACCGCCATCACACCGTCCTCAGCAAGCTCGACCTGCCGAACGGTCTGCCGCTCTACGACCTCACGGTTTCCCCGCTCACCAGCGGGGTGCATGAACCCAAGGAGGATAGCACCCTCGCCGTGGACGGGACGGTTGTGAGCGAGCGCAATTTCGCCACGCTGCGGTTCAGCGGACCCAAGAAGGAGCGTGTGTTGACCATCATTGTGCGCGACGGGGCCGGAAAGGGGATCTGGGAAAAGGCGATCAACGCGGTGCCAGCGAAGTAGCCCCCGTATTTTCGCAACCGCCCGCGATCGACGTGGGCCAACCAACAGAACCTGCTATGCGATTTCCATTTCTGATGCTCGTTTCCTGCCTGCTGGCCTGCTCATCCTGCGAAGACAAGCCCGCGCAAGGCTCCCAGGCGGCCAACGGCGCTTCCTCACCTGCCTCGAACAACGGGGGTTCAGCAACGCCCGGCTGCCCGCCTGCACGCACTCCGGATGATTGGCACGCAGTGGATTCACTATTCGCAGCTATGGGCGGAGTGAATGGGAAGACCGTGGCTGACCTGTTCGTGGGTGATGGGTATTACACCATGAAATTGTTGGAGGCCGGTGCCATCGTTATCGCCATGGATGACGACCCGCGCAACATCGAAGCCCTCGAAGCGAAAAAGAAGGAAATGGGCATCTGCGACGAACGGCTCATCATCCGCAGCGGAACTGCGGGTACGCCCAATTTGTCCGTGAACGAAGTGGATGTAGCCCTCTGTACCCGCCAGTTGCTGAGCATCCCTGATCCGGTCGGCTATTTCTCCAAAGTGCGCACCTGCGTCCGGTTCCCGAACAACACCTTCATCGTGCAATTCCTGCCTGAACAGACACCGGTGGGGCCGCCGATGGATCAGCGCGTGCCGGAAGATCGCGTGATGGACGCGATGGAACCCTGCGGGTATACGGACATCGGC
>JANOPI010000190.1:0-11741 GCA_031421755.1 Flavobacteriales bacterium
CGGGCCCTGGCAGCAGGCGCTGCCCTACATGCTCAAAGCCCATGAGATGAACCCGGCGCGCCGCGAAACGCTTCTCGGACTGGAAGGTATCCACTACAGCTTGCAGGACATCGACAAGAGCGAGGAGTACCGCCACAAGTACGAAGCCCTCGATCAGGAGGCCCCGAGGGAATCCCCGCCGGAGACGCCCAAGGACAAGTAGCCCGCCATGCGATTCAGGCTCACCATCGGCCGCCGCATCGGGATGGGCTTCGGCCTGTTCATCTTCTTCGCCCTGCTCGTGGTGCTCCTCACCAACCGCACCCTGGAGCGAAGCCGTACCATCAACGCGGAGATCACCCAAGTCTATGGCCCCAGCGTGGACGCCCTCGTCCGCCTGAAGAACCTGCTGGTGAACACCCACATGCTCGCCAAGTTCTGGGCGAATACCGAGAGCATCCCCGACGCTCCCGAGAAGTCCAACCTGATCATCCTTACCGACCAGGAGCTGCCCAAGCTCATGGATCGCATCGATACCCTCAGCGCAGGATGGGAAAAAGAAGAGGTCGCCCTCCTGAACAAGTGCTTCACCGAAATGGATGAGGTCTTCCAGATGCATGACCACATCAAGGAGATCCTGCCCTCTCTGGAGAGCTACAAAGACCCACTGGTGTGGATCGAACGCGGTGAACTCGCCGAAGAAGGAGGCCCCTTGGATAAAGGCACCAACGAGCTGCTTGCCGATTTCGACCGGCTTATCGCCATGCACGAGGCCAAGCGTCAGAGCCTTGGCAGCGGCATGATCCGCAGTTTCGACTCGCTGAAATTCTTCGTGCTCTACCTCGGTACCGGCCTGGTGATCGTCGGTATCATCGTCGCCTTCCTCATCGTGCGCAGCATCGTGCGCCCGGTTCAGAAACTCCGCAGCGTGCTGCTTTCACTGGGTCGTGGCGTGTTCCCCCGCGCCCGCATCCATGCCCGCAACGATGAGGTCGGGGAAATGTCCCAAGCCCTCATGGGCCTGATCGATGGCCTGAAGCGCACCACCGAGTTCAGCCATGCCGTGGCCGCCGGTAATTTCAACGCGGATTACCAGCCGTTGAGCGAGGAGGACATGCTCGGCCACGCCCTGCTCAAGATGCGCACCGAACTTGGTGAGCGCGAACGCGTGCTGGAGACCAAGGTGAAAGAACGTACTGAAGAGGTGGTACGCCAAAAAGAAGAGGTCGAGCGCCAGAGCCGCAAAGTGGTGGAGCTGTACAAGAACGTCACCGATAGCATCCGCTACGCGAAGCGCCTGCAGGAATCCATTCTCCCGCCGGACAAGCGCATCAAGGAACTGCTGCCGGACAGCTTCGTGCTCTATCGCCCAAAGGACATCGTGAGCGGCGATTTCTACTGGGTGGAGAAGGTGAACAACAAGGTGATCTTCGCCGCGGTGGACTGCACCGGCCACGGTGTGCCCGGGGCCTTCATGAGCCTCGTGGGCCACAACGGCCTCAACCAGGCCGTGAAGGAGCACGGCAATACCCGCCCCAGCGATGTGCTCCGCGACCTGAACCGCATCTCCTACGAAGCACTCCACAAGGACCGGGATCAATTCGTGCGTGACGGCATGGACATGGCCCTCTGCTCCCTCGATCCGGAACGCCTGGTGATCGAGTACGCCGGCGCCAATTGCCCGCTCTATCTGGTGCGCGACAATGTGGTGGAGCAGTACACGCCGGACAAACGCCCGATCGGCGGGTTTGAACTCGGCGACAAAGGATTCACCGACCACCGCATCCAGCTGCGCAAGGGCGATGTGATCTACATTTTCAGCGATGGGTATGCTGACCAGTTCGGAGGTCCCAAAGGCAAGAAGTTCCTCAACCGCCGCTTCCGTGAATTGCTCGTGGCCATCCACGATAAACCCATGGAACGCCAGAAGTCACTGCTCCTGGAAGAACTCAACAAGTGGCGCGGGGCCCAGGAACAAGTGGATGATATCCTCGTGATGGGGATGAGGGCGTAACGACGCACTATACGCAGCGACCAGCTTCCTTTTGAACGGCGCGTACCGGGCGGCTGTGCAGGTAACGCAGTGCTCGATTCACCGTACCGTGCAAAGTACCCCAAGGCTGCTCGTGGAGGCTCACGGAGGGTTGCCTTCTTCTGACGTGTTGCTTCACCTCCGCAACAACCGCGCATTTGCTCCGGTCACATGAGCGGCAGAATTTCATACGTGAAGACCACCGACTTCAGATGGGCTGAACAGTGGGGACCAAGCTCCGAACCAACCTTTGTTGAAGACAACGCGCACAGGCTAGCTTTAGCGGACAGATACGAACCCATGAAGCAGATCATGTCCGCACTAACCCTCTTGCTCTACGCTGAAGCACATGGCCAGAACCTTGTGCCGAATGGCAGCTTCGAAGAGTATTCTGACTGCCCACCCTACTTCGGTTATTCCTTCTTGGCCACGGGTTGGGGAGGACCTGGCGGTGTTGGCTTCACTTCTCCGGACTACTTCAACGAGTGTCACACACAGGGAGTGGTCGGGGTGCCTTCAAGTCAATTCGGCTATCAATTCGCTGCGGACGGCCAGGCCTACATGGGGATGGGCATCTCGTCGATCGGGGGAGTGCCATGGTACCGCGAGCTGATCGGAGCGCAATTACTTGAGCCTCTCCAAATCGGTGTTCCGATTTGCTTGTCGTTCAAGACGGCCATAGGTGGCTTTGGCAGCTTCACGGGGAGTTCTTCTTTCTACACATGCAAGAACTTCGGGGTCAAGTTCTTTGTGGACCCTCCCACGGATTGGGAAAGCTACCTCTACCCCAACTCGGCAGCGTTGCACGTCGAAGAGGTGCCAATCGATACGGCGATATGGTACTCGTTGTCCGATGTATACGTCCCGGATTCCAACTATGCATACATCATATTGGGCAATTTTTTCGCGGATTCACTGAGTGAGGTCACACTGCTCGATTCGACCGGCTTCGGAGGACTCGAAATGGCGTATGCTTTCGTTGATGACGTGCGCGCCTCTTTCTCGCTGAGCTACTGCGCTACGGGTTTCAATCTCGATGAACAGGAGCTGCTCTACTTAGGGCCTCAGCCTGCGGTCGACGATTTGATCGTCTCGAGTACGACACGGTTCAAGGGCCAGCTCAGCTACGTAATCAGGAACCTGGAAGGCAAAATCGTAATGACTGGCGGGCTGATGATGGCCGAAGGCAAAAGCATCATTGATGTCGCGACGTTGCCAAGCGCCCCGTATGTCCTTCAGCTTACGAATGAGCAACGGCACACAACAAGCGTACGCTTCATCCACATGACCCCTTGAAACAACCGAACCCATGAAATGTGATCAACGGATTTTGGCAATCGTTGCTGCGTTCTCGATTTGCGGTCAAACCTTGGCCCAAGCCGACGGGGATCAGACGATTTCAAACCCTGGAGGACAGACGTTCCTTGCACCGGATGCGACCGTGCTGGATCTTTTTGGCGTTCCCGCGAATCCTGTGAACCTTACGGTGGGTACGGCGGGATCCGGTTTTGCAACGCTTCGTTCTCGAGGCGATCAACTACCGGTGCTCGATCAGTGGTCTCCACCACCCCCGAACCTGATGTTTTCGACGTTCAGGACCGATATCGCAGCGGGCAGTAACCAGTGCTGGAACATGGTGCGCAATATTGCGGGCGGGGGTAATATGGAGATCGGCCGGCTGTTCCACGTTGCCAATAACTCCTTCCAGATTCAGGTGGTCCAGCCGAACGGCGCATTGTGGCTGCGCAATTCTGCTAATGGAGCTTTCCGTCTGAACCCCGACGGGAACGCGAGCGTGAACGGGTTCACGATAAACGCCGTGGGTTTCGGGTCGCTCGGTTCACAGAACCCTGGCATCAACACCTTCAACCCATGGGCCCGGTTCTCGCTGATGCACCAGAACATAGGTACCGCACCGCAGATAACGGCCATCCAAACGTGCTTCAGGCCCTGGTTCGGCAACGCAGTGCTTGGTATGGGCAATGCGGACCTCTTCTACTTCGGGCACAAGTACCAGCTGCTCAATGGCACGGGTGCGGAGCAGAACGACAACAGCGATGTGGTGGCGGCCTGGGGTGAGCCAAGCCTGCCAGCCGGGATGGCGCACCGATTCGACAATTTCCAGTTCCGGTTCATCGGAGCCACAGATGCCACAACCGGTGCCGGGACTATTGATGGTTTGGAACTCATGCGGCTCCGGCCTTTCCGGCTGAACGCCACCGATGCGGTACAAGGCTTTGTCGGCGTTGGCGATTGGAGCAACAGCGGTGGTCTGATGCCAGAAGAGCGGTTGGATGTGATGGACCGCACGATGCGCTTGCGGGGCTTGCCGACAGCGACTTATCAGGTCACAACACCCGGTGATTGGGATCGGGTGATGATCGTGCAGGCAGACGGAACAGTGAAGTGGCGCAACGCCTCCACAATTGGAGGTGGAGGAGGGGGTGTCGGCTGTGATTGGACCGTGACTCCGCCTGCGCAGAAACAGTTGCTTGCCGCATACGTGACCCCCTCTGGAGCGTCATGCCCAGAAGAAGATTGGAGGGTGAGCATAGGAACGGTCCTTGGCATCACCACCAAGCTGAAGGTGTATGGCCGCAAGAGCGTGGGTGACCATGGCGGTGCGATACAGGCTGAGTTCCAGACCACGGGCACTGGCGTTGGGGGCTCTGGTGTAAGTGCCTCTTTGACCCATGAAACTGCCGGAACACCGATCACAGGTGATGCGATCGGTGTACTGACCTCGGTAACGGACGCTGGCTATCGCGGTTGGGCGCTGAAAGGTGATATCACGGTTGCGGGTTCTGGTGCTGAAACCATGTACGGCCTGAGCGGCCGCCTGACGCTCAACAGCGGGTCGAACACGAGTGTTGCAGCCTACGGCACGGCATCGAATGTGATCGCGCAGCAGAGCTCCACCGCAAATAGTGTTTATGGAATGTACACGACCGTAACTGGCTCAGGGTCGATGAACAGTGTTTCCGGGGTATCGAGTCTCGTGAATCTCACCGGCGGCACCACTGGCAGCAGCTACGGCGCTGATGCCATTTCGCAGTGGACTTCGGCAACCCTTACAAACAGCACCGGAATTCTCGCGAAGTCGACCAATCTGACGAGCACGTTCGTGCAAAAGAGTATCGGAGCTGATGTTTCGGCAGCGGGAGGAAGTACACAGACGTTGGGGGTTCAGTCGAGCGGATATGGTGAAGAGGTCGAAGGCGTTCCTACAACGGAAACGAAAGGAGTGAAGAGCTTGGCGCATGGTCCAGTTCTCCTGGCAACAGGTGTCTATGGCAAGGGAGCGAATTATGGTTTCGCGTTCCATCGCCGAGTGGGCGTGCATGGAGCGACTTTTGTATCGAGCGGTGATGTGCTGTCCGAGCACATCAGCATCTTGGGTGAAGGCGCTGGCAATGGTGCTCAGCAATGGGCTGGACTTTTCGAGGACAAAGTTCAGATCCAAGGTAACTTGGTCCTTGGCGGCACGCTGATCTTCTCGGATGCCGGGTTGAAGACAGAGGTGCAGGAACTCGGCGACCTTGCGGGAGGCCTGATGTCCCTGATGCCACGGAGGTATCAATACACCGAGGAAGCCAAGGCCAGGTTGAACCTTCCTGAAGGTGAGCAACTCGGTTTCGTTGCTCAGGAGTTGGAGGAACACTACCCGAATCTGGTCATGTCGACCATAGCTATGGCGAAACGTGATTCAGTAGGCAATGTGATCGCTTCATCGCTCGAGATAAAGGCCGTGAACTATATCGGTCTCATCCCTGTTCTGACCGCTGGCCATCAGCAGCAAGAGAACCGCCTGGCGGCGGTGGAAGCGCAACTGGCCCAAGCGCTCGAACAGCTCGCCAACTGCTGTGTGGCCAATGATGGCACACGTGCGCCTACAGGTGGTGCCAACTCGAGCATCGCCTCTGAAAATGACCTCCGCATCGTCCCCAACCCCGTCGCCGACCGCACGGAGTTGCGCTACACGTTGGCGAATGAAGGCGGCGTTCGATTGGAGATCACGGACGCGACGGGTCGCACTATGCTGGTGCAGGACGAAGGAAACCGCCCAGCAGGTTCGTACGCGTATGAGTGGAACACCACATTGCTCGCACCGGGCACCTACCACTGCGCGCTGTATGTGAACGACGAGTTCCTGATGGAGAAAGCCGTGAAGCTGAACAGTCGCTGATATCAACCTGCGCCGAACGCCGAAGGCCACGGAATGCATCCGTGGCCTTCGGCGTTCAACGTGTTCATGTCCTGCTCTACACGTTCCACACCGGGGCGTCCGTGTATCCGATCGTGAGCGGGTTCATGCACATCACCGGTATTTCCGGTTCGTTGGTGATCACCTCCTGCTCGTTGGGTACCCCCAGCACACCGAAGATGCTGTTCTGCAACATGTTCACGATGCTGATCAGGTCGGCGTCCACCTTCACGGCGTAGCGGATCACGCCTTTCACAAAGTCGTCGCTGTCCTCCTCCAGGATATGCGCCTCGTGCTCGATGCCGCGCTCTTTCAAGTACCCATCAGCGAACTTCAGGTGGTTCACCAGCTGGTGGTGCAGGAATTCGTCCTTCTCGTTCGGCGTGATCAGATGCACTTTGCACTTGAAGTACTTGGCCATGTCCGCCACCAACGTGAGTTTCTGGCGGCTTTCCTTCTGCAGGTCCATGGGCACCACGATCTGCTGGTAGCCGCTGGGCTTGATGTCCCGTTCCTGCACAACGATGAACGGCACGGTGCTGTTGGTGATCACGCGCAACGCCCGGCTGCCAGTAATGAACTGCATGCCACGCATCCCGTGGGTGCCCATGATGATGAGCCCGGCCCCGACCTCCGTAGCCGTGGTGCCGATCACCTCGTAGAGCGAACCAACGCGCACCTGGGGCACCAGCACCTGCTTTTCGCCTGCGGCTTTCGCGCGCTCGATCATCAGGTTCACCCGGGTGCGGGCCTCATCCACCTCGTCCTTATCACTGACGATGTGCAGTACGTGGATCTCCGCGTTCATCCGCGAAGCCATCACGCTGGCATGGCTTAGCGCGCAGTGGGAGACCTTGGTGAAATCGGTGGGGACCAGGATCTTCTTGATAGGGGTGCTCATACGGGCCTGTGGAGTTTCGTTCGCCTTGTAAGGTTGGCGAATATAGAAGGTGCTGCCGTGCTGCGCAGGCCAGCGTCCGGGGTGGACCTTCGCCGTCCGACAAACGCATATGAACGCTTACAAATGGCGTGTTCACCGGATCGGCGCCCCAAGCGAGTGAAGGTTTGCGGCATCAAACCCAGCGATGTTGCCGGGGCTAAAACCAACACAAGACGATGGAAACGATGATCACCAACCGTGTGCAACTCACCGGCAACCTGGGAAAGGATCCCGAGCTGCGCGAATTCGATGGCGGAAAGAAGCGGGCGCGCTTCAGCATGGCCACCACGGAGCAATTCTCCTTCGGCGCGGGGAACAGCAAAGAGGACACCCAATGGCACCAGATCACCGCCTGGGGCCGCTCGGCCGAGGAGGTGATGCAAAGCCTGAAGAAGGGTAGCCGCATCGCGTTGGAAGGTCGCTTGGTGCATGGCAGCTACGAGACCAAGGACGGACAGAAGCGGTACTACACCGATGTGGTCCTGAACCGGTTCGAAGTGATGGAGCGCAAGGGTGAAGTAGCCATGGTGTGAAGGCTACCAGCAGATAACGACGAAGGGGCCCGACAAGCGGGCCCCTTCATTCTTCGAGGTGTCCGATCAGCGTTTCACCACGCGGATCGAGTGCTCCGTGCCGGCGTTTGTAATGCGCAGGATGTAAGCGCCGCGAGGCAGGTGCCCGTAGTCCAATGTGATCCGACCCGGGGCCAGGAAGCGTTGGTCGTCCACCAAACGCCCCGTCATGTCCAAGAGGCGGAAACGTGTGAGGCCCTCCAGATCTGCGCATTCCAGCTGCAATTCACTATCAAACGGTTGCGGCCATGCATGGAAATGGGAGATCCCGATCAGGTCTGCGAGGCCCACGGAGACCTCGATAGACTGACAGAGCTCCACCTGGCAACTGTCGCTGGTGCCCGGTATGATGCCCGAGATGGTCATGCACACGGTGTAGTTCCCGGACGCCGCATACGTATGCACCAGCTGCGAACCATCCCCGAAGGTGCCATCGCCGAAGGTCCACCACGTGCTCACCTCCGCACCCTGTGTTTCGCTCGTATTGAAGAAGGTGTACACATTGCCTTGATGCCCGAACTCAAAGTTGGCCGTCCAGAGGCTGTCACATATCGAACCGCCGCTTTGCAACGTGATCAGCTGGCAATGGTCCTCGAAGCAACTGTCCTGTGTAAGGGGATCATAGTTGCCCACGATAAGGCAGAGGTTGTAGACCCCCGGGCCGGGATACGTGTGGGAGGTGTTCGGGCCATCACCGGACGTACCATCGCCGAAGAGCCACGCATAGCTGGTGCCCAGCGGGTTTATTCCCGCTAGGACAACCACCGTATTGCCACTGACCTGCGTTGTGAATTCCGCGTTCAGGTTCTCACAAGGGGAACTACCACCCTGAACAATTAGGGTCTGACAGGTAGTGCTGGTGCAGCTATCGGGCGAGTTGAGCGCGGTAATGGTGAGGCAGACCGTGTACTCGCCGGGTTGCACATAGAGATGATCAGGGTTCGGACCATCCGCGTTGGTACCGTCGCCGAAGCTCCACCAGTAAGAAACATCCTGTCCGTTGGTGAACGAAGCATCCTGGAACAGGAAGACGTTCGGTCCTGCGGGCTCCCAAACAAAGTGCGCTTCCAAACTGTCGCAAGGTGTGCCACCTCCGATCGTGAGCCATTCACAGTATTCGGCGTAGCAGGTGTCCTGTGTTTGGGGATCCCAGGTCCATGTGATCAGGCACACATTGTAGGATCCCGGACCCGGATATACGTGTACTTGGGTCGGCCCATCGCCCTCTTCACCATCTCCGAAGAGCCAGTGATACCCGATCGCCGTTCCACCAAAGCCGGTGAAGACCGCTTGGGTTTCGATACCGGTGACCACGAAGTCCGCAAAGAGACTATCACAAGGCGATCCCACACCCGTTATCACCATCTGGCATGTGCTGTCCTGGCAGGTGATCATGCCGCCGCCCTGTTGCTCGTAGATGCTGGTGGCGATAAGGCAGACCTCGTACGTACCGAGACCCGGAAAGATGTGCGCCGGTTGTGCATCGTTGCTGGTGGTGCCGTCGCCGAAATCCCACTGCCAGGTGGTTTGGAAGCCCGTGCCCGCTGTCGTATTGGAGAACCACACCGTGGCGTCACCGACGATAGCCTCGAATCCTGCCTGCAATTCATCGCATGGGCCGGACCCACCGATGGCGATCCACTCGCAATGCTCAGCATAGCAGGTGTCCTGTGCCTGCGGATCCCAGGCCCACGTCATCAAGCAGGCGTGGTATGTACCGCCCCCCGGGTAGGTGTGCGCCGGTGCCGGGCCGTCTCCCTCGGTGCCGTCGCCGAAGTACCAATTATAGCCTACCGCCGTACCTCCGAATGTGCTGAAGGCCGCCACGTTGTTCTGGATAGTCACAACAAAAAAGGCGCTCAGGCTATCGCAGGGACTTTCATCACCCCCTACGACCACATCATGGCAAATGGTGCTTACGCACGAGTCAGGTGAATTCGAAAGCCAGCCGGTAAGGCACACGGTATATATGCCCGGGCCAGGGAACGTGTGCGTAGGGCTGATGGCGTCGCTTTGGGTGCCATCTCCGAAATCCCAGAGGTACCAAGGGCCCAAGCCGTTGATGCTGGAACAATTATCAAAGAAGAAGGAGGCACCGCTTCCTTGCCATGTGAAACACGACTGTATCGTATCGCAGGGATCTCCACCGCCGATGATGATCCACTGGCACTGGTCAGCGTAGCATGTGTCCTGGGTTTGAGGGTCCCAGGTCCATGTGATCAGGCAGGCGTTGTACGCTCCTGGGCCCGGGTAGGTGTGTACAGGTGAAGCCCCGTTGCCTTCCGTGCCATCGCCGAAGTTCCATAGGTAACCGATGGCCGAGCCACCGAACGCTGTGAAGGCGGCGAGGTTCTCCTGCATCGTCACACCGAAATTCGCGATCAGGCTGTCGCACGGAGTTCCATCCCCCACGACCACATCATGGCAAATGGTGCTGACGCACGAGTCCGGTGAATTCGCAAGCCAGCCGCTTAGGCACACGGTATACGCTCCCGGGCCTGGGAAGGTGTGCGTGGGGCTGATGGCATCGCTTTGGGTGCCATCTCCGAAGTCCCAGTGGTACCAAGGGCCCATACCGTTCATATTGGAGCAATTGTCAAAGAACAACGTGGTTCCGGTTCCTTCCCATGTGAAGCACGATTGAAGGGTATCGCACGGATCACTTCCGACGATGGTGATCCACAAACACAGGTCAGCGTAACAGGTATCCTGCGTTTGTGGGTCCCATGTCCATGTAACGAGGCAAGCCTGGTAGGTACCGGGGCCCGGGTAGGTGTGTGTTGGGGCCGCGCCGCTCCCTTCGGTGCCGTCGCCGAAGCTCCAACTATAGCCCAATGCGGTTCCTCCAAAGGCGCTGAAGGCGGTCACGTTGGTCTCGGTGGTCGCCACGAAAAAGGCGCTCAGGCTATCGCAGGGAGAGGTGGAACCCGGAATGATCACCTGCTGACAGGTAGTATCAACACAGGTAAGGACGCCGCCGCCCTGCTGCTCGTACAGGCTCACGGCGGTAAGGCACACGTAGTAGGCCCCTGCCAGATCATACGTATGCCCCGGCTGCGGGTCGTTGCTTGTGGAGCCGTCCCCGAAGGACCAGGCCCAAGTGGTCTGGAAGCCCGTTCCCGTGGTCGCATTGGAGAATTGAGCACCAAGTGGATAGGTGTTGGCGAAAAAACCCGCATTCAAAGCTGAGCACGGATCGCCAGCCTCCACAACCACGAGCTCACAGTTCTCGGCGAAACAAGTATCCTGGACCTCAGGGTCCCAGGCCCACGTGACCAGACAAGCCGCATAGGTGCCAGCCTCCGGATAGATATGCACGGGATCCTGTCCACCTTCGGTTGTGCCATCGCCGAAGTACCATTGATAGGCGATGTCGTTCGAGGTGCTGACATTGTCGAATGATACCTCGGCACCGTCAGCATCGTAGCTGAACTCCGCATCAAGTTCGTCACACGGTGAACTGCCGCCCCCGACCACGACCTGCTGGCAGATCGTGTCTACGCAGTTCTCAACGAAGCCGTAAAGGCAGACCTGGTACGTTCCAGCAGCAGCGTACACATGCGTCACCGTAAGGTCGGTGGACGACCCGCCATCCCCGAACTGCCACAGGAAGTCCGTTGAATTCGGGAATTGCGACAGGGTGCCATTATTGAAGACCACCACGTTGCCTTGCACCAGGGGGTTGAAGGAGACTTGAAGGATCTCCGCACAATCGAGCTGTGCATGGGCGGAAAGACTGGTCGCCAGTGCGGCGAGTCCTGTGAAGAAGTGCTTCATGGGTGGGGGTTCGTTCAGGAAGGACACGCCGGGTGAGTTGGCGCGCATGATGACAGGACGCCGCCAACGATACGATCCGTTGCCTATTGTTTCAATACATGCAGTGCGAAAGTCCGCGCATCGTCGGTGACGACAAGCGTGTAGATGCCGGTCGCCAGTCCGGTGAGATCCAGTCGTTCAAGCTGGTCTTGCATGAAGGTGCCGGCGCGCGCTCGCCGGCCCAGTGCATCGATGATG
>JANOPI010000191.1:0-4890 GCA_031421755.1 Flavobacteriales bacterium
CCCCCCCCCCCCACACCCCCCGCGCCGGGGGGGCCCCCCCCGGCGGGGGGGGGCCCTATCGCGGGGCGCTGGTTGGGGTGTGTGTGGTGGGGCGTGTTGCCCGCCCCCCCCCCAAAACCCCCCCCGCGACTCGCTACTCGCCACTCGAAGTTCATACATCTCCGCATTCGTCGTCGTGTGCTGCCCCTTGTCGCTCGATGCGCTGATCTCGTAGGTCCACAGGTCCAGGTCCGGTTGGATGGCATTGATCAACGTGCTCTTGCCCACTCCGCTGTGGCCGCTGACGAGCGTGACCTTACCAGCGATGATGGTGCGGATGGTGTCAATGCCGATGTTCTTCACCGCAGAGGTGATCACCGTGCGATATCCTGCTTGCTGGTAGGTATCATCGTACTCGGCGAGCATATCCAGCTCCTTGTCCGAATAGTCATCGATCTTGTTGAAGACCACGATGGCCGGTACGCGGTAGATCTCCGCTGTTACGAGGAAACGATCGATGAAACCATACGAAGTGCGTGGGCGGGCCAGTGTAACCAGCAACAGCGCCTGGTCCAGGTTCGCCGCGATCACCTGCTTATGGTGCGACAGGTTCACGCTGCGCCGAACGATGTAGTTCTTCCGGTCGTGCAGGCCGGTGATCGCTCCCACCAGTTCGTTGCCGATGGTCTCCACCGCCGGTGTGAATTCCACGTGGTCACCCACCGCGAGGGGGTTGGTGCTGTTCCAGCCCTTGATGCGCAGGTTGCCCTTGGCCACGCAGCTGTGGAGCGTGCCGTCTTCACCGCGCACCACATAACGGCTTCCGGTGGATCGCATGACCAGCCCTGTCGACATCAGCGCAAAGATCGGTGCCAGCGGACATGATCCTACCTTTCGCCCAACACCGCCGCCGCGCATGTCCATCTCCGTCCGCCACGTTTCCAAGCTCTACGGTGCCCAGAAAGCGCTGGACGATGTGTCGTTCGAGATCGGCGGAGGGGAGGTGGTGGGCTTCCTCGGCCCCAACGGCGCTGGGAAAAGCACGATGATGAAGTTGCTGACCTGTTACATCCCGCAGTCCGGGGGTGAGGCGAGTGTGTGCGGCTTCGATGTGCGGGAGCAAAGCATGGACGTCAGGCGCAATGTGGGCTACTTGCCGGAACACAACCCGCTTTACCTGGACATGTACGTTCGGGAGTATTTGGGATTCGTTGCGGACATCTTCAAGCTGAAGAAGACGCGTGAGCGGGTGAAGGAGATGGTGGATGCCGTCGGTCTGGAACGCGAAGCACACAAGAAGATCGGGGCGCTCAGCAAGGGGTACCGCCAACGCGTGGGCCTGGCCCAGGCCATGATCCACGATCCCAAGGTGCTGATCCTGGATGAACCCACCAGCGGCCTCGATCCGAACCAATTGGAAGAGATACGCGGGCTGATCAAGAACCTTGGACGCGAGAAGACCGTGATGTTGAGCACCCACATCATGCAGGAGGTGGAAGCCATCTGCTCGCGTGTGATCATCATTGACAAGGGCCGCATCGTGGCGGATGACAGGGCCGACCAATTGCGCGGCGCCGGGGCATCGCTCGAAGGTGTGCTGGTGGAATTCGATGCGGAGATCGCGCCGAATGAGCTGCGCGGGATCGTTGGCGTGCTGCAAGTGGGCAAACAAGGTGAACGCTCGTGGATCCTCGGCTTCGAGGGCGTGAATGATATCCGGCCCGCCATCTTCGAGTTCGCCGTGGCCAAGGGGGTCAAGGTCCTTACCATGCAGAAGGTGGAGCGGGGCCTTGAACAGGTCTTCAAGGAACTCACGCGCCGATGAACGAACACGGGGAGGAAGAAGCGCTCGATCCGCTTCGCCAAGAGCTGCGTGCCGCGATGGCCGGTGCTGTAATGACCCCCGCCAAGCTGCGCGAGAAGCTTCTGCTGTGGGGCGTGCGCCAGCTGCTGCTCACGGGTTGCGCATATTTCTGGTGGGAGCACGCCTGGATGCATTGGGTCTTCTGGATCGGATGCGCCCTGGCGCTGGTGAACCTGGTCCTGCTGCTGGTGATGCCCCGGATCATTGCCGCACGGATACGCCGGGCGCAGGATCATTTGGACCGCGCTCAGCAACGGCTCAACGCGGACGAGACCAGCGGATGATCGGCCGTGAACAGATCACCGCGGGCAGGATCTTCGCGATCGCCACGGCCTGTACGGGGTTGTTCTTTCTGCTGCAGGACGGTTTCTTCACGTTGGACGGGTGGGCCCATGGAGCCAACGCCCGCCTGCTTTCGGCCGTTGCCGCCGGGGATCCCGCGTTCGAAGGGCTGGTCCGTATCAATCCAAGGCCCGTTCCCAATTGGGGTGGCCATGTGCTCCTCGCCCTCTTCCAGCAGTTGATGCCCGCGTTGTGGGCGGAAAAACTGCTCATGGCCCTGCTGGTGGTCGTGCAAGCGACCGGATGCGCCCGCTACGTGAAGGCGATCAGTGGACGCGTGAATGCCCTGATCGTGCTGTGCCTGCCTGCGCTCCTGGGGCAGGTCCTCGTGTTCGGGTTCTACAACTTCATGTTCGCCATGGGCGTGGCGCTCTGGTCGGCCGCCTGGTGGCTCGCGCGCCGGGATGACCGATGGTATCAATGGCCACTCTTGGCAACAGCAGCCTTGCTTGTCTACTTCTGCCATGGTAGCGGTGTGCCCTTCTTCCTACTGCTCCTGTACTGTGGCACCATTGCCAAAGCTGGCGCACCAACGTCCTTGCGTGCATGGTTCGTGTGGCTCGGCCCGGCCATCGCCTGCGCCCCCGCGATGCTCTTGCTGGTCGCTTTCGATCGCGGGCAGGGTGGAAGCCCCGTTTACCTGGGCGGGGTTGAGGTCTTCCGCCGCATTACACACTTCACGTGGCTCGCACCGTATGATGGCTATCGCGAGCGCATGCATGTGCTGCTCTTCGTAGCTGCGCTCCTGTCCGGTACCAAGTCCGTGGTACGCGGGCGCTGGCGATCCTTTGCGGTCCAGGATCGGCGCTGGTGGCCGGTGTTCGCTGGAGCGGTGGTCCTGTTCGCGGCCAGCTTCCTGCTGCCCGACGATACGGGCTATGCGAGCTACGTTTCCCTGCGCACCGTCTCCTTGGCGTTCCTGTTGTTGACCGTTGGTCTGGCCGCCCAACGCTCCGTTCATCCACACCTCGCCAGGGCCGGTGGTGTGCTGGCGCTGCTCAGCCTGTTGGTCGCTTTGCGCTTCATGGCGGCCGAGGGTGCGCAAGCCCGAGTAGACCGTGATGTGGTCCTTCGCGCCGCCGAACGTTTCAAACCCGGCGATGTCGTGCTCCCAGTTTGGCGCGATGACCGTTGGTTGTACCAGCACCGCGCTGATCTGCTCGGGCTGGCGCGGCCAGTGCTCCTGCTGGAGAATTCACAGAACAACAAACGCTACTGTCCGTTGGTGTGGGGAGCCGATCTGCCCGAAGCCTTCAACAAGGTCGCGCACTATGCGGATCCGGGGTATGCAGGGTTGCGCGCCTACATGCGAGCGCAGCAAATGCCAATAGTCGATCACATCGTACTTATGGGGCCGCAACTGGACGTTGAGGAGCCAGCCGTGAAGATGTTGTGTGACCTGGCCGATAGCCTGGGTTTCCGTCAGGGCTTCCAAGAGCGTGATGTGCTTGTGCTCTCCAGACCATGACCGATCCATCCCACGAGGATACCCGTGGGGGAAGGCGTTCCCTGCCTCGGCCAAATTGACATTGAGGCGAGGCCACAGGTTGCGGACCCTTTCCAACAGAGCAGCGTACCCCTATCGACTGTGCCGAGTGATGCCGCGATACAGAAGCTGGTGAACACCTCCTTCCGTATGCAACATGGTTGGTTGGAAAGTCGCCTGCCCACCGGAGTTGAACGCCGAACGAAAACACATTCCTTTGCCGCCCTTGAACGCCGAAGCCTTGGCGAAGGCGTTCCGAAAACACAAACCTCAATGCCTTACCTCTTCACCTCCGAATCCGTCAGCGAAGGCCACCCCGACAAGGTCGCCGACCAGATCAGCGATGCCCTCATCGACCACTTCCTCGCCTTTGATCCCAGCAGCAAGGTCGCCTGCGAAACGCTCGTGACCACCGGGCAGGTGTTCCTCGCCGGTGAGGTGAAGAGCAAAGCCTACCTCGATGTGCAGCAGATCGCCCGCGAAGTGATCGAGCGCATCGGGTACACCAAGAGCGAGTACATGTTCGAGGCACACAGCTGCGGCGTGCTCAGCGCGATCCATGAGCAGAGCCCGGACATCAACCAGGGCGTGGAGCGCAAGAAGCCCGAAGAGCAAGGTGCTGGTGACCAAGGCATGATGTTCGGCTACGCCTGCCGCGACACGGACAACTACATGCCGCTGCCGCTGGAGATCAGCCACATGCTCCTGCGCGAACTCGCTGTGATCCGCCGCGAGAAGAACAGCAAGATGCCCTACCTCCGCCCCGACGCGAAGAGCCAGGTGACCATCGAGTACAACGACGACAATACCGCCAAGCGCATCGACGCCATCGTGGTGAGCACCCAGCATGACGACTTCGACAAGGACGCGCCGATGCTCGCCAAGATCAAGAAGGACGTGATCGAGATCCTCGTGCCCCGCGTGATGAAGAAGTTGCCCAAGCGTGTGCAAGCGCTCTTCGGCAAGGACATCGCTTACCATATCAACCCCACCGGAAAGTTCGTGATCGGTGGACCGCACGGCGATACCGGCCTCACAGGTCGCAAGATCATCGTGGATACCTACGGTGGAAAAGGCGCGCACGGTGGCGGTGCTTTCAGCGGGAAGGACCCCAGCAAAGTGGACCGCAGCGCGGCTTACGCGGCGCGACATGTCGCCAAGCACCTGGTAGCCGCCGGTGTCTGCGATGAAGTGCTCGTGCAAGTGGCCTACGCGATCG
>JANOPI010000192.1:0-3115 GCA_031421755.1 Flavobacteriales bacterium
AACTTGCTCAGGTAAGAGGAAGCCATGTCCGGATCGTTCCCCTGAACGAACGCATTGATCGAGTTCAGCGCGTTGAAGATGAAATGTGATTCATCTGGCTGCGCAAGGCCTGGGTCTCGAGCACCGCGGCGTCCCTCTCGAACCGTTCCAGCCGTCGCCGCCGATCACTGCGGTACCAGAGGCCGCTGGCGGCGAGCATCAGGATGCCCGCACCGCCTACCGCAAAGGTGGCATTGCGGTTCCGGCGTGCCTTGGAACGCTCGTCGTTCATCTGGCGCTCACGGTCGTTCACTTTCAACTGCATCAACGCACTGTCAGCTCTGGCCGTGTAGGACATCTGCTGTTTCAGCAGGCCCATCCGGAAGCCCAGGTTGTTCAAGGTATCGTCGTACGCGTTGGCCAATTCGAGCATGGAAAGCGCTTTGCCCGTTTCTCCACTGCTTTTGTAGGCGCGGTGCAGAAGTCGCGAGGAGGAAAGAAGACGGTCCAGGTCACGGTCGCGCAATGCGCGTTCGCGCGCGGAGAGCCCAATGGATACCGCTCCAGCGGCATCACCGGCGGCCAGGTGTGCCTGCCCAAGTTCTGCGAATGGCGGGATGAGTCCTGGAATGAACGCGTTGGTGTTCAGGTCGATGGCTTGCTGATAGCGTTCGATCGCCGAAGTCCGGTTTCCAGCGGCCAGAAGCGCGTCGCCTGAAAGCTTCAAGGAGCGATGTCGCATGTTCAGGTAATGCGTCGAAGTGAGCAGTTCGCTGGCCATGTCAGCACCCGCCACTGCTGTTGAGCCAGTGCGGCCGGCTTTGATGGACATATGCCGCACCATGGTATCCAGCACGGCACCCTTCCGGAAGAACCGATCGAGTTTGTCCAAGGATCGCTCATGGTAGCGCACGCCATCGGCCGCGCGTCCTTCACGCGTGGCGATCGCCCCGAGCCGGTCCAGCAGGTCGCAGGTCCATCGGATGTCCTGCTCCGTTTCCGCCTCCTGGAGCGCGGTTTCCAACATCGACTTGCATTCCTCGGTCTCGTTGGTCAGCTCGTAGGTGGTGGCAAGCAGCGCGGTAGCATCCAACATACGGTCCGAGCGGATGTTGTTCTCGCGGTAGAAAAGGAATGCGGCCTTTGCCTCGTCGAAAGCGCGCGGCAGCCGCAGATCCAAGCAAGCCTTCGCCAAGGTCATGCGCACATGCGCGGCCGGCTCCGGAAGCAGATACATGCCGGGATCGAGCAGTTCCTCGCAGATACCAATCAGCCTGTCGCTCCGGCCAAGTCGTTCAAATGGAATGATCGATGCGCGCAGGATCTCGCGTCGGCAGAAGATCGCATCAGGCCCTGAAAAGGAGGCCAGCCCGCGCTCAATGACAGCGGCCTGGGCACTATCGCTGATCTCCGCGCTCACCTCTCCAAGGATCGCTGAAAGTTGAAATTTGCAGGCGGCTTGTTCATGTTGTGTAGATGCCCCAACTTCGACCGCCGGGGCGTCGCACCGCGTTGCCAATAGCACCATGGGCAGGTAAATGAGTAGATCCCAACGCGCCCTGCGGGGGGCATCTGTATCCGGTGCCGTACACGTGTTCATCAGCCGGAAATGTAGCCGGATGACCGGATGAGCGTATCCGGATCCGGGCTACTTTCGGCGGGAACGATCCGCCAGAGCCTCCGTGGCGGTGAGAACCACACCCATGAAGCGTGCGACCGTGATCCTGCCTTGGGTGCTGTGCGTCCTATTTGCTGGTCTATTCGGGTGGACCAGCTTGAATCGAAGGGCGGTGGTGCCGGATCCGGGTGCGCTACTGGACAGCCTCCGCTCGCGCTTGGTCAATGCGGAGATGGGCCAGTTCGCCGCAGAAGAAAAGCACAAGTTGTCCGAACGCTTCCTTCAGGATCTGCTCGCCAGCCGTGACGATGCAAGGCGGTTGTACGAATCACAAAAGGCCGCATCGGATGAAGCTATCGCCCAAAAGGTGGAAGTGCTGCGTCAAGTGAAGGCGAAAGACCTCGCCTTGGCGGGTCAACGGACCGCTCTCGCTGGTGAAGAGTGGCAACGAAGGCTCGCAGAGCAAAGGGCGGACAGCATTGACACGCAGAAGCGCTTGACCGATCAGGCGAATCGCCGTTTGCAGGCCAGCAAGGTGGCACAGAACAGCATGGCGATCAAAGGCGACCCCCGTTTGCGCGGCCTTATGGCCGTGGAAGCTCTTCGGGAAATGGAAGCTGGAGGAGGCGATCCGAACCAAGAGGAAGTGGTGCGCGCGTTGCATGGCGCCCTCGAAGAACTTGAACGAACCGTACCTATCGGGGTGCAACGCCTCGGTGCCGGCCCACGCTTCATGCGGATGGAAGGGAAGGAGATCCGTGCATTGGGCAACGACGGACTCTTGCTGGCCATCGATCCGGCGAACTGGACCAAGCGCACCCTATTCGACCTCTCGCGTTACACCGGACCGAAAAGTGGACACGCCTTCCTAAGTGGGAACCACGTGCTTACGGCAGACATGGAGCGGCGCATGGCCTTATGTGCCGGCGCGGACGGCCTGATCATCGCCGAACAGGATCATTCACCGCACACGGAGGACATCACCGCCATGGCCGCATTCGCCGACGGCACAGGGATCGTCAGCGGTGATCGCAATGGGCTGGTGGTGATATGGGCCGTGGATGGCAAGCGCCTGCGTACCGTCAAGGAGCATACGATAGGTGGGACGGTCGGAGCGATGGTACTGGACCCGGGCAGCGGCCTCAGCGTTGCGGTGAACGGAACCAAGGACATTTCACTTTTCAGCAAAGACGGCGCCCGGCATCTGGTCAGCCTTCCCGATGCCGATCGGGCGCGCTGCATCGCCAATGGCCGATCCGGCGAAGTGCTCATCGGTACACACCTGGGAGCGGTGTACGCGCTCCGCCCCGGTGATCGGGAATTGAAGCGTATCCATGCCGGATCCGGCAGGCGTGTGGAAGCCCTTGCCGCATCCTCAGGCAACAGTAGCTTCGTGGCTGCGGTGGACGGTGCGAACGGACTCACCGTGGTCGATCGCCGAAAGGCCGGTTCCACAGACTTCCAAGTGCGCCTGACCGGCATTCCCAACACCCTGATCTTCGGAAGCGACGATGTGCT
>JANOPI010000193.1:0-1680 GCA_031421755.1 Flavobacteriales bacterium
GATGATGCGCCGCCCGTACCTCACCCTGCTGTTCCTGCTGTCCTCCATTGCGCTTTCGGCGCAGGAATGGCTGCGCATGATCGAGGAACCCGACATGAACTTCTACCAGGCGCTCGATTCGTTCGTGGCCTGGCGCGAACCGCTCGTTCGGGAACTGGATGCGCGCGGTCCCGCACTGGACGATCCGGAACGCGTCACGCTGAAGAACTCGACCCGCAGGTTCAAGTCTTGGGCATGGGCACACACGAACGCCATCGACGCCTTGGGAAACCCGTTGTCGCCAGCGCAAGTGAAGCAACGCGAGCAGGACTTCCACGGACCGGTTCGACAGAAAAGTGCCCAGCAGGGCGGCTGGTACAGCTATGGCCCCGGTGCGCTCGACAGTCTTTCGGGGCTTGGCGTGATCTGCGCCATCGCCTCGTCCCCCGCACAGCCCGATCGCATCTATGTTGGAAGCTGGTTCAGCGGGATCTGGCGTTCGGATGATGGTGGCGACACCTGGGAACCGGTCCTCGACAGTCTCGCTCGCTACACCACCCGTGCATTGGCGGTGCATCCGACGAACAGCGAAGTGGTCTACGCAGCCCTTCAACCGGGTCTGCTGCGTTCTATGGATGCCGGGGCCAGTTGGGAGTTGTTGGACCTGGGCGGTTTCCCGGTCGCGGACGGTAGTGCCAAGATCCTCGTGGACCCGTCCCAGCCGCAGCGCATCCTGGTGGGCGGTGGGGCCGGTCTGATCCGCAGTGAGGATGGTGGTGATACTTGGTCAACCGTCTTCACCGGGGCGCTTCGGGACCTGGAAATGAAGCCGGATGATCCACTGACCATGTATGCGTACGCATCTATTTCGTTGCCCGGCTCGGACGCCGTTCTGCGCAGTACCGATGGCGGGTTGAGTTTCGACACCATCGCCAACTTCACCGGTAATAATACCAACGGGATCTCCGGTATAGCGGTCAGCCACGCGGATCCTGAACGCCTCTATGTTTTCCTGCCGGGCGCGGCCATCAACAATGGCCCCCCGGGCCAGGTGGCACGGTCGCTGGACGGTGGGGACAGCTTTGTGCTGATGCCGACCAGCCCGCTCCTTCGGGGGTTCTATTATCCGAATGTCATCGCAGCATCCGATACCGATCCCGATGTCCTGCTGGCCGGCGATATCTACTTGCGCCGATCGGATGATGGTGGGAACACATGGACGGCACCGCACGTCGGTGAGTACGATGAGCCCGCCTATATGCACATCGATCACCGCGATGTGGCCTTCTTGAACGGAGCGGCCTGGTCCTGCAACGATGGAGGCATCTACTCATCAAGCGATGGCGGTGCTACCTGGTCCGATCGGACCGGCAGCATGGCGATCGGCCATGTCACCGATCACGACCGATGGGCTGGAGATACGACATCGGTCGCCATGGGACAGTCCCACAACGGATGCCACTACACCCACAACGGGCCGTGGCGGAGGTATTGCCCCAACGACGGCTACAACGTTGCCATCGATCCGGACGACCCGCTGCACGCGTTCGGTACGGATGAAGATGGCCATACCATCCACACCTTTGATGGTGGGCTGAGTTATGTGCCCGGCACAGGCATCACGGAAAGCGGCTGGGGTTTTCGGCCGGACAAGCCTTGGGTATTCAATCCGCAACGGCCGCATACGATCTACGCGCTGCG
>JANOPI010000194.1:0-34840 GCA_031421755.1 Flavobacteriales bacterium
GCCGTGCCGGAGAAGAGCGATATGCTGTACCCCGCCATGGCCCTGCAACACTTCCCGGAGTGGCTCGGGCTGCTCTTCATCATCGGCCTCATCAGCGCGCTCTTTCCCAGCGCGGATGGCGCCCTCACCGCCCTCACCGCCAGCACCTGCATCGACCTGATCGGCATCCGGGATCGCGGTTGGGACGAGACCAGGCAGCGCAATGTGCGACGCGTGGTGCATCTGTGCATGGCACTGGTCTTCTTCGGCAGCATCATGTGGTTCCATTGGCGGCAGGATCCCACCATCATCAAAACACTTTTTGACCTGGCGGCCATCACCTACGGCCCGCTGCTCGGCCTCTTCGCCTTCGGCCTCTTCACCCGAGCGGCCGTGCAGGGCGCGGCCGTGCCCCTGGTATGCATCAATGCGGCCTTGGCCACCTACTGGTTGCGGGCCAACAGCACGGTGCTTTTGGGTGGTTACCAGTTGGGTTTCGAGACGCTTATCGTGAACGGACTTTTCACGTTCGCAGGATTGTGGATGGTTTCCAAACGTCAGGAAGGCCATTCCACACATCGGGCCTACTGATCAGGCAGCCCCGGAGCGGCTCAACGCGTCAATACATTGGAGCATGCGGCCTTTGGAACGGCCCGCAGGTTTTGGTTAATGGGAGGCTCCGAGCGATCGGGGCCTCCTGCATTCCAGATCCACCACCCCCAAATCATGGACAATTCACCGCGTAGTCCGGTCCGTCGCGTTCCGCATTCACCCGGTGCCACTTCTCGCCGTTCAGGTAGGTGAGTCCTCCCCGGTTCTCCAATAGGTAATTGCGCTCCCCGCCCTCATTGAAGGACAAACGCAGCACCGGCCTTCCTTGGTCATCCTGCGTGGCGATCCATCTCCCCTCACCGGCGCTTTGGCTGCTGCCGTACGCCGAAACGTCTTCGCCGCTGAAGTTGTGATCGCTGCTGCCGCTCGTTGTGAAGAACCCCTGCGGACACAGATCCATGCGCCGGGTGATGCTGTAACCTCCGCCAATGTCACCAGGGGTTGCCGCAGGCGATGAATAACTGTCCAGGTAGCGCAGGCTGTTGCCGCCCAAGCGCTGCGTCCAGTACGCATCAACCGGGCCCGTTATGGGTTTCGGGGCCGGGGCTGTCGGAGCGGGGTCAGAGGTGCGCATGGGTGCGCTGGTGCCCGCATCCGAGTACCGCACGCTCGCATGCACCTCCTTCAGTGCGCGCAGCAGCTCCTCACTGAAAACGATCGTCGGCGCGATGCATGCCACGTTCACCGTCTTTCCGCCGGATGCGTTCCACGTGGCGATGGCCACCGCCTTGGCCTCCGTGTTTTCCATGGTGCCCTCTTGTGTAACGCCCAAGGTGCTCACCCCCATTTCCAACGGACCTTCCGTTACCCGCATGCTCGTGCCTTCGCCCTCCGTGGGAGCGGACAGGTCAGCGCGCATGGCCGCCACGTCCCGGTAATCGTTCGGCACCAGCATCAGAAGGCCCGCGACGTTCTCGCTCACCAGCACGTAGCTGCCTTCGGAAGTCTGCCCCACCCAACCTTCCGGAATGGTGAAGGTGTAGCCCGGCGCGCTCTGCGGCCCCTTCAGGGTTTGGGCGTTCGCCAAGGTGGCGATGGCGAGCAAGAGGAAGAGATGCGATGAGCGCACGGGGGAAGTTTCCCCAAATATGGGGATCCTCGTCGGCCTGCGACCCGTGGCTGTTGTCCGGCTGCGCGTCAGCGCCCGAAAAACTTGCCGATAGGGCCGATGAGTTCAGTGTGGATCGCTCCATTGCTGGCCACGATCTCTTCGCCGAACACATACGCCCCGTTCCCTTGGAAGTCGGTGACGGTGCCGCCCGCTTCCTGCACGATGAGCGCACCAGCGGCCACGTCCCACGGGTTCAAACCGTATTCGTAGAATGCCTCGAAACGACCGCACGCCACGTAGGCCAGGTCCGCCGCGGCACTGCCCAAGCGGCGTATGCCACGGCTGTTGTGCATCAGCGCCCGCAACAGTTCCATGTACTGCGCCTCGCGGCCAAAGTCATCGTACGGGAAACCGGTGGCCAGCAGACTTTCCACAAGCGTCTTCCGGGTGCTTACACGGATCGCGGTACCGTTCAGGTATGCGCCGCCACCTTTCCGAGCGCTGAAGCACTCGTCGCGCGTGATCTCCAGCACAACCCCGAGCAGCACTTCATTGCCGCGCATCAGCGCTACGCTGGTGCAGTAGCATGGGATGCCGTGAACGAAATTGGTCGTTCCATCCAAGGGGTCGATCACCCAGTTGAGTTCCGCCTCGCGCGTGCCGGTGCCTTCCTCGGCGATGAAGCCCGCCTCCGGCAAAAAGGTTCCGAGCCCGTCCACGAAGCGCTGTTCCGCGCCTTTGTCCACGTAGCTCACCAGGTTGTTCAAACTCTTGCTCTCGACACTTGCCTCCGTGAAGTGCGCGCTCTCCGTGCGGATGAAGGCGGCTACGGAGCGGCTGAGGGTGATGACCTGATCGGTGAGGTGCGCGAGATCCAGAAGCATTGTCGGAGCTTGTTTACGGATCGCTTCGTCAAGAATGTTCACGAGGCTCTGAGGAATTATCGGGACTTGATGACAGGTCGCTTCGGTCGGAGACTCCCTTGCGACCGAACCACCACAGTCCGAAAGCGCCGGCCAGCACAAGGACGGAGCTGATCACCTCCGCTTGTGTCCATGCGCCCAGCCACGGCTCGTTCACGCGGATCTTCTCGATGAAGAAGCGCTCCACACCATCGAAGATCAGGAACAAACTGAAAATGATACCAGGTGTTGTGATGTGCTTCCGCAGCGCCCACAGCACACCGAACAAGAGCACGCACGCGATCACTTCATAAAGCGGCGTAGGGTAGACCCCGGGGACCAAGTGTGTGCAATAGTCCTCGAAACCGGGTTGGCAAACGGCCATTTTCTCTCCCACATATCCGCCCCGATGCGGGCCCAGCACCGCGTTCACGTTGTTCGGGTAGTCGTAGCTCCACATCCAGTTCGGCAGCCAGGACGGTGCGGGTGCCGTGTTCGCAATGCCCCAGTCCCCGTCGCCGCTCACTTGGCAGCCCAACCGGCCGATGCCGTACGCCAGCAATACGCCCGGTGCGGCAGAGTCCACCGAAGGCCAGAAGGCGAGCCCGTTCTTCTTGAAGTAGCGCATCACCATGATGCCCGCCAGGATCAATCCCCCGTACATGGTAAGGCCCGTAACGATGTCCTTCGCGTTGGGCGCGTTGAACATCTCCAGGAAGTCGCGCGGGTTCTCCAGCCAATGGAAGAGCTTGGCCCCTGCGAAACCCCACACCGCAGCGGTGAGCGTGATGTTCCCGGCGTGTTGCGCGGCCGGTATCGTCACCACCACCTCTTCAGGCTTTTCTCGCTGGTGTTTCTTCCGCTCGCGCCAGTACATGTATCCGAAGACGGCGGCCACGGTGATCCCGCCGATCACATTGCCTTTGCCGCTGAGCAGGAAGCCGGGAGGGTCCGCAGTGACCTCCGTGATGTTGAAGGCGATGTAGAGCAGCTTCCAGCCGACGATGAAACCGATCAACGCCTGCATGGCCAGTTCTACGGCCTTGGGGGCTTCGCCCTCGATCACTGTGCGTTGGGTAGATCTCAGCAGGCCTTGTCCCGTCTTGCGGCGCAACTCCGCGGCAAGCGTGTAGTGCGCCGCAACGAATGCGATGGCCACGAAGAACCCGAAGCTGTTCAGGAATTTCAGCGCGGGGATATCGATACCGAACAGGTCGAGGAAGGCGTGGTAGAGGGTCGGGTACATGATGGGCCGATCAGGCGAGGTGCTGATGTGGGGATGAACGAACTTCAACAGGACCGCCGATGGGATCCGCCTCCATGTGCCCATCGCCGTTGATGCGATCGAGTCGTGCGGAAGTGATCGTGTTCGCGCGCGACGTGTCGTATGGAACACTCACGCGGATGTAATTGTCCGTGTAGCCGAGCATGGTTCCCTCAGGGTCACGTATTTCTCCCTCAGGGTCTCCGCCTCGGGACCCCGAGATATGATGATCGCCTGTCTCGAACAACACCGGCCTGACCGTGCCAGTGTGCCGCTCGTAATGCGCCCGCTGGAGCTTGCTGCCGAGTATGCGCAGTTGCTTGGTGCGGTCGCGGCGGACCTCCATCGGAACAATGTCCTCCATGCGCACCGCCGTGGTGTTGGCGCGCTCGCTGTACGTGAAGACGTGCAAATGATCTACCGCTATTGACCGCAGGAAGGCATGCGTCTTCAAAAATTCCTCGTCCGTCTCCCCCGGCGTACCGGTGATCACATCCGCACCGATGCACGCGTGTGGCATCACCCGCTTGATGTGCGCAACGCGCTCAGCGTACAACGCCGTGTCGTAGCGGCGGCGCATGCGCTCAAGTATCACATCACTGCCGCTCTGCAAGGGCATGTGGAAGTGCGGCATGAACTTCCGGCTCCCAGCCACAAAGTCGATGATGCGGTCATCGCACAAGTTCGGCTCGATGCTGCTGATCCGGAAGCGTTCGATACCGTCCACACGGTCCAGGGCCTCGGCCAGTTGAAGGAAGGTCTCCCCATTCAAACGGCCGAAGTCGCCGGTATTCACACCGGTGAGCACGATCTCTTTCACGCCGCTGGCCGTAATGCCGCGAGCGATGTCGATGGTCTCAGCGATGGTGCCGCTGCGGCTTCGTCCGCGCGCCAACGGTATGGTGCAGAACGAACAGAAGTAGTCGCAGCCGTCCTGCACCTTCAAGAACGTCCGTGTTCGGTCGTTCGCGTTCCAGCTTGGAACAAAGGTGCGTGTCTCTTTGATAGGGGAGTAATGCACCCCACCCCGGCCCTCCCCGGCGGGGAGGTGGGAATGCGCCCCCTGCAGGCCATCACCGGTGGGGAGGGGGGAATGCGCCCCCTGCAAACCACCTCTGGTGTGGAGGGGGGTATGCGCACTGTTCTTCGCGATGTAAGAGGCGAGATCGAACTTTTCGTTCGCGCCGAGCACCAGGCCCACGCCAGGGATGGAGGCGATCTCTTCCGGTTTCAACTGCGCATAACAACCCACCACCGCAATGAATGCTTCCGGATTGATCCGCTGGAAACGACGCACCCACTGGCGGCATTCCTTGTCGGCGTTCTCCGTTACGCTGCAGGTGTTCAGCACGAAAACGTCCGGGCGCTCTTCCACCTTCACGCGCGCATAGCCCGCCTCCTCCAGCGAACGCGCGAGCGTGCTCGTCTCTGCGAAGTTCAGCTTGCAGCCGAGGGTGTGGAAGGCGGCGGTTTTTTCGGAGCCCAAGTTGTCGGTTGTCGGTAGGTCGTTGTCAGTTGTCAGTTGTCAGTTGTCGGTTGTCAGTTGTCAGGTGCTGGGGTCGGCAGCCTGACAACAGACAACCGCACCGGGTTACCTTGGAAGCAACCGACAACCGCTCCTCAACCGGGCCGCGAATGTACCCAACCGACCTGCCCGCTTACTCCTTCACGAACCGCGCGGAAAGTCGGCGACCATCCTGCGCACGGAGTGTGAGCACGTATGCGCCGGAGGGCAAGTGCTGCGTGGCGAACTGGACCTGACCGGAATTGCTCGGAGGCAGCAACAGCGGTCCTCTTCGACCATCCACACCGACAGCGAAGGCTTGCACAGGGGTGAAGCCTTCCGGGATCACAACGGTCAGGTTGTTCTTCACCGGAACGGGATACACCAGCAGCTCCGCGGGCTTCACCAGAGGTCGCACACCGGTCTCATCCGTTACGATCACTGTTGCATCCGGCGTGCGGATCGGCGGGTTGAAGTCGAAGTAGATGTCCGCAGCGTTGGTGATCTCCTGGCCGAGTTGCAACGGCAGGATGGGCTTGATGCGGAAGTTCACCAGGCCGTGGCTCAGCGGCTCGTTGGTGTTGCTGTCCGGTAGAAGAATGTTGTCGAATGTGAAGGTGAGGATGCCGTTGCCGGTGAGGGTGTAGGTGCAGGGGTGGGAGCTGCCCAGAAAACGGAAGGTGCTTACGTCCACATCGAGTGGAAGTGTGTCAACGAGCACGACGTTGATCGCCTCGGCAGTGCCGGTGTTCTGGAATCGGATCGTGTAATCCAGGATGCTATCGTTCTCGATGTGGAAGAAGTCTCGCGGGAAGACCAGTTTGTCGTTCGGGTCGTAAGCGTTCACGATCGTTTGGCTCACAGCGCTCAGGTTGTTCACAAGGTCAGTCTCTGTGCTGTCTTGAGAGACCGAGAACGTGGAGTAGATCTCAGTGCCCATCAGGGCGGTGTCGGCCGGGATCTGGAACTCGGCGGAAACATGATCGATGTACCAGCCTTGCAGACTTTCAGTGCCGACCCAAGTGATCGTATTGCCAGAGACCGAGGTCTGAGAAGGTTCCGCCGAAATGAAGGTCAGGAGCGGGTCAAAGGTCAAGGTTCTCGTCAGCGGCCCAGAACTCATGCCGCCGTGATTTGACGACTGGGCGAACAATAAGTATTCGAACCCTGGCCGTGCACCACCCGAAAGCAGCTCGGCACTCAGATCTACGTCGTCAAGCGATGTGCCCACGCCCACGTTCATCGTCCACGTTTTCAACTGGTCGTCCACGGCAATGACCGAACTGCTGGAATCCATAGGTCCATTTCCCATGGATACTGTTGGCAACGTTGCATTGACGAATGAGCACGCAAGATCCACCACGCTCGTAGCAGCGCTGAATGCGCTTGTGCGGTCCGTGCCTATCTCGCCGATCACGTGTTCCACATAGATCGAGTCGCCGCGAACCCCGATGAGTCGAACACCGACATCATCCACCGTGGAGACCCAAGACCCCATAGGTTCACCCGTCGGTGATAGTCTGAGCAAACTGACATCATCACTGTTGGATGAAAGGAGCAGATCGCCATTGGACAGGTGGTCGATAGCGTTGAATTCAATGTTGCCGTAGGATCTTCGCCAGTCGAACGTGCCATCCGGATCCAAATGCACAAGGCCCCCAAGGCCCGAGATGTAGTAGCTGCCATCGACCGCGCGTGCCATTCCGGTGGGCCAGAAGCCGCCCAATGAGTAGGTGCGCCCCCAATCCAAGTCGCCATCCGGGCCAACATGCAGCATCCAGATATCCACCTGGTTCTGCTGGTACCCGAGTACGCACGCCGCATCACCGGGTTCGAGGATCGTTTGTATATGGTATGTATAATTGAAGTCCGGGAAATTCTCCAATTGATACCGCTTGTGCCAAATCGGAGAACCGTCAGGTCCGAGTAGCGCCAGA
The DNA here is from genome assembly GCA_031421755.1 of Flavobacteriales bacterium. GTDB lineage: Bacteria > Bacteroidota > Bacteroidia > Flavobacteriales_F > PHOS-HE28 > PHOS-HE28. The sequence continues at coordinate 7,250 of JANOPI010000194.1, forward strand.
CCAGGGGCGGTCAAACTCGCGAACGATGCCAGCAGTTGCCCGTCCGCCCGCTCTTGAAGGTCCCTGATGCCCATTCCCACGTAATAGCCGCTTGAATCCGTCATGTAGATACGTGCCCAATCATATTCGCCTTGGGCGTTCATACCCACGGTACAGTTCATCCCATACTGGCTATCCGCATAAAACGCCCCGCTCACCATCATGCCACCCCCTGATCGCGGAGCAATGCTTCGCGGATAGAGGCCCACGTTCGGGCTCATATGTACCACGCGCTTGTGCAATAGCGTATCGCCGTCCCAAGCTGTTCTTGCTGCGGCCATACCCAGGATAGATTGAACATGCAGAACACTGCCGTCTGGTGCGATCCGTGCGTCTGCCCAACCATTGTTCAATAGGGGAGCGCCTGGTGGAGCGGAATAGAAGCAATTCTGGGCCTGAGCTGCGAGGCAGAGGCATGCCAGCAGGACACAAGCAGGGGTTCGCATTGCATTGAGCATCGGTTGCCGAAGGTAGACGCATCCAACTAACCTCGACCCGTACTAGAAAGCAGGATTGACATCTGTTGAATCAGCAAGCGCCCACTCCTTTGGTGAACCGCGCGCTCAGCCGTTTGCCGGTCCTGTCCACGAGGGTGAGCTTGGACGCACAGGGATCATTGTGCCGCTCATCGTGTTCAGTTTCCATCCCCGTGTTGAACACCCGGTGTTGAGACTATCGCTCCGCCGGAATGCGCAACCTTCACCGGGGATCCCGTCTTCCCATCGGGCCGTTCTCCACTCGCACTTCATCAAACACGAGGATCATGAACAAGGTGCTCTTCACCGTCGCGCTGATATTCGCTTCGTTCGTTTCGAACGCGCTGTCCGTACAGACCATCGTCCAACGGCATTCGTTCTGTGGAAGACCTTCGGGTGTCGGTTTCGCCTATGCTACAGGTGGCCTGCCACCGTACTCCTACGCATGGGATGTGCCCAGCACCGAGGCGGATGTTTCCGGGCTCTACGCGGGCATCTACACCGTAACGGTTACGGATGCCAATTCCGAACAGGCCACCGCGACCATGGAGATCCTCGCACTGGCCGCCTACACCTATGATTTCCTCAGCGCGAACGGCCCTTCGCATTCCTGGTGCGATGGCGCCCTGCCCCAAGTGGTCATCAGCACCGGTCTTCAATCCATATTGGAACAGAACCCCCCGACGTACGGTTTCGGCCCCGCTCCGTATTCCTATTCGCATCCTGACCTTTTGGGCCACTACCAGTCCACCACCTGCTCGAATACGGACACGCCGGTATTTGATGTCCTGCTGTTCGATCAGCCGCCGGGAACGACCATGGTGGTGGACTATCAGGACGCCGCAGGTTGCCCGGGCCAGGTGGAAGTGGTGATCGAAGCCCCGCTCACACCACCTCAGTTGCAGATCGTCGGCACAGGTCCTTCTTGCACGAACGGGACAACGGGATCAGTTACCGTCTCCGTCAGCAATAGCGCTGGGCAGCAATTCGGTGCTTATGTGCGCAAAGTGGGCCAGGCCGTGGATTGCGTGATCGGTGATCTGCCGGGGTTCACCTACCACAGTTATACCACCGATGTATTGAAGACGATCACCGGGCTCGCACCGGGAGACCACTTCCTGGTGTGGACAAGCGATCCGTACGGCTTGCTCGAGAACGATGAGCTTGACTATCTCGCTTGCAAGGACTCGATCCCGTTCACCATTCCGGAGGTCCCCGGCGATTGTGGCAGCATGTCCGGGCGGTTGTACGTGGATGATGATGTGGACTGTACGATGGACTTCGCGGAGAATCGCGTTCCCTTCGCTATCGTGACGGTGGTGCCCGGTCCGTACTACCTGAGCACGGACTACCAAGGCCGTTACAGCGCGCCGCTGCCGTACGGTACTTACTCGGTGCTGGAGCAGCATCCGGTGCTCGAGCAGAGCTGCCCGGGCGCGTTCACGATCGCAGGCCAGTTCCCGCAAACCGCGAATACCGGATGTGCGGGAGGGGTGCCGTTGGACCTGATGGTCGACATGGCCAGTGGCCCTGCAAGGCCCGGTTTCGAACTGCTCTATGGCGTACATGTGCGCAATCTCACACCAACGGCCACGGGCACCGTGACGTTGACCATGGAGTTCGATCCCGTGCTCGCCTTCCTTTCCGCAACGCCGGCCCCCTCTTCCATTTCTGGCAACTCGATCACATGGACCGATCCCCAGTTCACGCTCACGGATGTATTCCAAGAGCGGTTCCTGTCCGTGCGTCTGCAAGTGCCACCGGATATCGCGCTCATCGGTACGGTGCTCAGCGCCATGGCGACCATCACCGCGCAGACCCCGGATGCGGTGCCCGCGAACAACGTCTTCACTACCGATATCACGGTCACGGCCAGCTTCGACCCCAACGACAAGGTGGCGGCTACCAGCTCAAGGGCCAGCGCCACGCTCTTCCTGATCGATGAGGATGAGTGGATCGATTACACCATAAGGTTCCAGAACACCGGCACGGACACCGCCTTCAATGTGCTGATCACCGATACCCTGCCGAACACCTTGGATCCCGCCACATTGCTCGCGGGTGCCGCATCACACCCGTACGGTTGGAGCATGTCCATGGAAGGTGTATTGCGGATCTCCTTTTCGGGGATCCTGCTGCCGGACAGCAACGTGAACGAAGCAGCGAGCCATGGCTTCGTCTCGTTCCGGATACGCCCGAAGCAACCCGTACTGCCCGGCACCGCGATCGAGAACGTCGCCAACATCTACTTCGACTTCAACGAACCCGTGATCACCGAACCGAGCTTGCTGGTGGCGGAGTTCAGTACGGGAGTGGACGGACCGGGATCTGCGAGTGAGCTCGTGCTGATGCCGAATCCCGCTTCGGACCTGATCACCATCGTTGCTCCTGTTGGCCAGCGGTCCGGTGGCAGCTGGCGCATGATCGCTGCGGATGGGCGCACCGTCCTTACAGGAATTGCCAGGCAAGAGCGTACGACGTTCGATGTGCGTGCCCTTCGGCCCGGCATGTACACACTCATCCTCATCACGAACGATAGGGTACGCTCCACCCGCATGATCAGAACTGACCAACCATGAAACCAGCACTACGCTCTTTCTCGGTGGCCTCGCTGTTGGGGCTCTGTGTCTATGCTTCCGCGCTCACGGTATCCGTGAATGTGACGCAGCATTCCATCTGTGGAAGACCTACTGGTGCGATCAGCGCGATACCCGATGGCGGCATTCCGCCGTACACTTACGAGTGGAGCAACTCTCAGCAGGAACAGGTGATCGGCGGGCTCACGGCCGGGTTCTATTCCGTTACCGTCTACGACTCGATGGGCGAGCAGGCCAGCGGTGGTGGCACGATCGAGGACCTGAGCAGCTACCCCTCGGGATACCTGAATGCGTACCAGGTGCCCATGTCCTATTGTGATGGCGACCTGCCCAGGGTTGGCATCTGGCACGGAGTGAACAATGGACAGAATCCACCGGCCGAGTCCATCTATGGCCCGATGCCTTATTCCTATGAACATCCGGATCTGGTGGATGTGTTGTCCTATACCACGCCGTGCGGCCTTACCAATGCGGATTGGTACCAATTGCTCGTCTTTGATGCTGCGCCCGGTCAAGGGTTGGTCGTGAACTATTCGGATGGCGATGGCTGTCCGGGCCAGGTGGATGTGTATTTGAAGCAGCCCATCGAATGGCCAGCCATTCAGGTGCTCGGTGTTGCGGGGACATGCTCCACCGCGTCGGTCGGTACGGTGTCCGTTTCGGTGAGTGCCCAGCCGCAATTCAATCAACACACCATCCGAATCTATGCGCGCCCCGTGAACGACTTCACGTCGTGCCCCGCCTATAGTGGTCTGCCGAGTGTGTTCCTCGAGCCACCCGGCACTGGGTATCCCTCCATGCAGACCATCTCCGGATTGGCCGGTGGTGACTACTGGCTGGTGTGGACCACCGATCCGCTCGACCTGCAAACCAACAACCCATCTGACTGGGAAGCCTGCAAGGATTCAGTATTGTTCAATGTACCCGTGATCAGCACGGACTGTGGCTCGGTGACCGGGACCTTCTTCGTGGACGTCTCCGGCAACTGCCTACCGGGATCCGGGGAACCCAAGGTCCCGCATGGTGTAGTGGAGATCACCCCCGGTCCATACTATGTGACGACTTCACTGAACGGCACCTATTCCACCGTCCTTCCATTCGGAGACTACACCTTCACCGAATTGCATCCGGTGCTTGTGCAAAGCTGCCCGGGCACCCTCACGGTGGCGACCACCGGGAACCAGACCAGGCACATCGGCTGCGCGCCGCTCGGCGTGATGGACGTCGATGCTGGCATCGGCTCTGGCATTGCCCGCCCCGGCTTCCTGATCCCGATCCATGTTTCCGCGGAGAACCTCACGCCTGATCCGACCGGAACGATAACCGTGACCCTGAACGTCGATCCGTTGTTCAGTGTGGTAAGCACCGAGCCAGCCGGGGCCAGCGTGGTGGGCAACACCATCACCTGGACCGCTCCGGAGTTCGAGATCGACAATGCCTTCGGCTCAGACCACGCGCGCGCTTGGGTGCAAGTGCCGCCGGACGTGCTGCTCATCGGCACCAGCGTGAGCCACGATGTTTCGGTGACCACATCGAACACGGATGCGAACCTGACCAACAACACGGCTTCGATCACCCAAGTGATCTTCGGCAGCTACGACCCCAACGACAAGACCGCCCGAACCACCACTGGGAGCAGTACGATCTGGACCATTGAAGAGGATGAATGGATCGATTACGTGATCCGATTCCAGAACACAGGGACCGATACCGCCTTTAACGTGGTGATCACCGACACGCTCCCCAACACCCTCGACCCATCGACCATTGAATGGGATCTTGCATCGCACGACCATCTCCGCTATCTGGAAAGCCAGGGCACTGTCCGGTTCGTGTTCCCCAACATCCTGCTGCCCGATAGCAATGTGAATGAACCGGCAAGCCACGGCTTCGTGAGCTTCCGCATCCGCCCGCGCTTGCCTGTTCCTGCCGGTACCCTCATCGAGAACGTCGCCAATATCTATTTCGACTACAACGACCCGGTGATCACCGAGCCAAGCGTGCTCACCGCCGGCTTTTCCACTTCCTATGCGGACGCGAGCGCGCAACCGATCCTGCGGTTGTTCCCGAACCCGGTGAACGGCATTTTGCGCTTTAACGTGCCCGCTGTCGCCATAGGACTGCTGGTGCGCTCCGGTGATGGGCGCGTGGTTATGGTGCATTCGGCGAGGCCTTTCCCCGCATCCATTGATGTACAAGACCTACCTTCGGGTGCCTACTCGCTGGAAGTGATGACCGCACATGGTGAGGTCCTGAGCGCGCGGTTCATCAAACAATAGCCGACCCATGAAGAAGCGCGCCACATCGTTCCTGATCGCGATGTGCGGCGGGATACTGAATGCTCAGCCTACAGTGGACATCGGGTTGTTCCCCGGCAATGTCGACACTGTTCTCGAGGTGCGCGTTTGTTCTGAGCAGGATTTTGGTGGTGTGGTGAGCGCAATGTCCTTCACCATCCAATGGATGGCGGTCGATTCACAGTATCTGGGGGCACGGGTGCTCACCTGCCCATCGGGCCTTCCCATCAGTGCGACCGCAACGGATTCCGGGGACGTATACATGCAAAAGACCTACAACGGGTTCGGCACCTCGCTCCTCGACGATGAAGGATGTCCGTGGACCGCATGCACCGAACACGTCATCATGTACCTCCCGGTAGGGTATGCGGTCGATCCGAGCGCGTTCGAATTGGCTTCGGGACTCTTTTTCGTCTCGCTGAACGGACAGCAAGCCATCGGTTCCATTTATACGGTGCCATGCCTGAGCACCGCCATGAACAGCGCTCCCATAAAGGACCGCAGAGAACTCCTCACCCTGTTCCCCAACCCGGCCACGGACCTGTTGAACATCTCGTGGCCTCACGGTCTTCCGTTGCTTACCACGCTTGACTTGATCGCTGTTGACGGTCGGATCGTGCGATCACCCATCGGCTCGAACGGAACGGTGGACATCCGTTCGCTGCCTCCGGGCCTCTATGCCATCCGGGGCCATGGGTTCACTGCGTGGTTCCTGAAACACTGAGCCCTGCTCACCATTTCCATCATCCTCGATCAGGGGTTGATCCCCCTCATTTTCACCCTTTTGCATGATAGCCCACGTCGTGAACATCAATTAAATGTGAACCCGGTCGGCAACCCCCTCGTTTGAGCGCCGTCTACCCAATGCTCAGATGAACTACACGATGGAACGCTCCACAATGGCCAGCCGATCGAACCTCATCCTCACCAGCGGTATCGTCAGTGCCGTGCTCTCCGCCACCCTCTTCTGCGTGGCGTACCTGGTGCTTTAAGCCTCTTCGCCCGGCGCTGCTATCTTTAGCGGATGCGGCGCTCGCTCTCCACGCTGCTTTCTGCGCTTTCCCTCTACGTTGGTGCACAACCGACGCCACGCTCGCTGCTCTGGTCCGTAACGGCACCGATGGGCGAGTCCTCCTACCTGTACGGCACCTTCCATGGGCGTGATGCCCGGGTCTTCCAGTTCCAGGATAGTGTGATGGTGGCCTTCGCCGCGTGCGATATCGTGGCAGGCGAGCTCGAAGTGAGCGGCACCCGCCGTTTGGACAATGCCGTGATGAACGCCATGCTGTTGCCCAACGGAAGTTCCCTGGACCGGCTCTACAACAAGCGCGACTTTCAGCGGGTGATCGGTGGCCTGAAACAGCGCTTGGGTCCCTTGGCCCCCATGTGTACCAAGCTGCGGCCGTTCTACACCGTGGCCATGCTCAGTGAAACGGAACTCAGCGGCGATAGCGCGATCGTGCTCGATGCGTGGTTCCAGCAACGCGCCCAAAACATGGGCAAGAAGGTCGTCGGGCTCGAAACGATCACGGAACAACTTGCGGCCGTGGAGCGCGTTCCGCTGCGCGATCAGGCCCGCCTGCTCTTTGATGTGATCACCCGTGACGCGGAGGAGAACGGGATGCAGGCCGCAATGAACGCCTACACCGCGCGCGACCTGGATGCCCTGATGAGCCTGGTTGAACGCGACGGCCTCCCGGAGCACGCTGATAAAGCCCTGTTGGATGTGCGCAATTCCCGCATGGCGGATCGTATGGCCCAACACATGGTCGGCGGTCATCGCGTGTTCGCCGCTGTGGGCGCGGCACATTTGCCGGGGGACAATGGCCTGATCGCGGGCTTGCGGGCACGTGGTTTCGTCGTGCGCCCCATCGCGCCCGTGCTCTCACCCGTCAAGGTGGATCCCGTGTCCGCCTGGGACCACCCGAAGCATAACGCCGTGCTTCCGCCATCCACCGTATTGAAACGGGGCGTGCATATCCGCAATGACACCCTGGGCTATGCGGTGGACATGCCGGCACCACCCACAAAACAGGTGGAACAGGAGGATGACACCTTGCGCATCTGCACCTGGACCGCTACCAGTGCGGACGGCCAACTCCTGATGCGGGTAACCACCTTCGAAGGCTCCTCTATCGAACGGACCGATGCCCGAACTCGGATCGAACGCTCGCGGGATACGATGAACAGTGCCGGCATGACCGCTTCCTCCCTTACACGGATCGATGGAGCCCAGGCCTTTGTTGCCCCGGGGGATCCGGTGCTCGGCGACCATAGCAGGAGCATCACCGTGGCCACACCGGCGCGCACGCATGTGTTCACAGTGACCAACGGAAGCGGGCGGGCCAAGAATCTGGTGGACCAGGTGTTGCGCAGCATCCGCATCCTGGAGGGCAGGTCCGAAAAGTGATCGCGCTCCTTTTCAGGTACTGACCGAGGAGGCCTCTGGACCAAAACGTACCCTTAATTGGGTATGTGGTCAGGGTTCGTTCCCTTCGCCACCGATCCGTTCTTCATTCCCGGAACCCCCTTTTTTGGGCCATCCAGCCACTTGCTCACCCGCTTTTGCCATTTGCTCGCCCGCGATCCAGGGTGTGGCGGCGTTCCGGCTGATCTGCATCGTCAAACATCAACAACCAACGAAAAAACTCAACGACGATGAAAAGCATGATCAACTTCTTCCTGTGTCTTGTCCTGGTGGCCTTCATGGCATCCTGCAGCAAGAGCAACGACACGGTGGAACCAACCCCCAGCGGCAACAGCGGTGGCCTCGTGAACGGCAACGGCCAGAACAACGGGAATGGCCAGAACAACGACAACGGGCAGTACACGGACAATACGGGCGGAAATGGCACGGGCGATGATGGCACCGGCGATGACTGGACGGGTGATGACGGCAGTGGTGGCGATTGGGGGGATGACTGGACGGGTGACGACGGCAGCGGTGACGACTGGGGTGGCGATGATTGGGGTGGCGACGACTGGGGCGATGATGGCAGCGGCGACGACGGTGACGGCAACTGAGCCTGTCGGATGATCGATACGGTGCGGGGCGCGGCAGCGCCCCGCTCGGCATGTTGATAAAGTGGAAGTGCCGATCAGTCCGTGCGGTCCATCCAGCACACGATCGGCCGGTGGTCGCTCAGTTCATCAGGCAGGGTGCGGAAGCCCCATGAGCGCAACTGCGGCCCGTGCATGATGTGGTCGATCCGGAAACTCGGGAACGCACCGATGTACGTATGCCCGATGCCGCTGCCACTTTCCACGAACGCGTCCTCCAGATCCAGCTTGCGCAGCTGATGGTAGCTGTAGCTCATCGGGGTATCATTCATGTCCCCGCACCAGATCACCTGGTAGGGACTTGTGCGCATGTGCTCCGCGATCCGCTCCATCTGCTCGGCACGCCGGATGAAGCCGCTCTTCAAGCGCCGCATGATGCGCAGGCTACCACGCTCCAGCACCTCAGTTGTCGATCCGTCCTGGATGTCCTTCAGGAACCGATAGTCCTGGTCACCGAAGCGCAGGCTCGCCAGGTGGGCATTGTAGACCCGCACTGTGTCGCCGTTCACAGCAATGTCCGTCCATAGGCACAGGTTGTTCAGGTCGTCAGGAAAGTGGATCGCGCCTTTGGCCACGATGGGTTTCGTGCTGAACGTGGCGATGCCGAAGTGGAAGCCTGTTCGCGTGTGCGCCGTGTATTCGTCCGCATAGTTGATGAACCGGTAGTCGGCCGCCAATTCATCGCGCACAGCCGTGCCCACCTTTTTGTCCACGTACAGGAATTCCTGCATGCACAGGATATCCGCATCCTCCATCCGGATCAGGTCCAGCATCTCCTCCTTCGTCTGCGCATTGTGGCTCCAACTGTACAGGTCGAAGATCCGTACGTTCCAGCTCATCACTTTGAACGGCGCTTTCGCCTCTGAGGGCCCTTCGCTCGTGCTTGACAGTTGCACGTATTCGCCCACGTGCCCGAAACCCAGCACTATGGCGGCCACCGAAGGCCAAACGCGCTTGCGACGGAACAGCAGCCACCACACGATGCACAGCAGGTTCGCCACCAACAGGAACGGGTAGGCGATGCCGAAGAACGCCAATGGCCACAGCGTGGTGGGGCTTACGCGGATGCTCAGGTAGGAGAGGAGCAGGCACACCACGGCCAGCCAGTTCAGCCACCAGAGCGGCAGATGCCAGCGGCTCGGTCGGCGCTTCTCGGTAGATCCACTGGCGTTCATCGAAGGTTGTCGGTTGGCTGGCTGGAGGTTCTGAAGGTTGTCAGTTGTCAGGCTGCCGACGCTGTCGACGAGCTGGCCCTACCTACGGTAGGCAGGTCCGTAAAGCCGGACAACCGACAACCGACATCTGACAACAGAACCGCATCCATCTGGTCGCTTCGTTACTCTTTGCTCGCATGGAAAAGAAAATCCCGCTCTTCCTTGCTCAGGCTGTCATATCCGGAGCGCGAGATCTTGTCCAGGATGGCGTCCACACGCGCTTGCTTTTCCTTCTTGGCGCTGTTGAATTCCACGTCCACCATCACCCCGCGACGGGTCGGGCGCTTCTCCACACGCAGGCGAGAGCGCTTCTTCCCCCGCAGAAAGTCGCCGATCCTTACCAGGCCGTTCATGAAGCCCAAGCTCAGATCAACCTGGCCGCGCTTCAAAAAGGTGGCCGCCAGAAATCCGTAGAACGCGCCGCCCAAGTGCGCCACGTGCCCGCCCGTATTGCTGCCCGCACGGATGCTGATGAGGTCCAGTACCAATACGACGATCGCCACATATTTCAAGCGCACGCTACCGATGAACATCAGCCCCACTTCAGCGTCCGGTTGGTAGGTGGCGATGCCGATGAACACCGCCATTACCGCAGCGGATGCCCCTAGGATCGGGTTCACTCCGCCCAAGCCCAAGTGGGCCGGCATGAACGAGGCGAATGCGAAGAAGGCGAAGCCCGCAAGGCCCCCCAGCACGTAGTTGCCCACCATGCGCCGTTCCCCCAGCAGGCTCTGGAACATCTGCCCGCTGAACCAGAACATCACCATGTTCCACAGCAGATGGAACGGGTCGGAGTGCGTGAACATGTACGTGACCACCGACCACGGCCGCCGGGCGAGCGCAGGCCAATCGTTGGTGGCCATCAATTGCTCCAGCACGTACCCATCGAATTCCGCGCTGCCCAAGGCCCACCCGATGATGCCGATCAGATGTACCAGCAGGAAGACACCGATGTTGATGAAGACGAGGCGCTTGGTCGCACCGCCGAAACGCCATTGGTTCCTGATATCGTCCGCTATCGCCATCGCCTATCGGAAAGGGTCTTCAAAGAACATGTTCCGCTTCTCATAGTGCCGCACAAGGAAAAAACCGGCCACCAGCCCGCCCAGGTGCGCGAAGTGTGCCACGTTGTCTCCCTGCACATTGGCCACTCCGCTGAAGAGCTCCGCTACGGCGTACATGGTAACGAACCACTTCGCCTTCATGTTGATCGGCAAGAAAAAAATGAAGGTGGTAAGTTCCACGTTCGGGTACAGCATGCCGAAGGCCACCAGGATGCCGAACAGCGCACCGCTGGCGCCTACCATCGGGGTGCTCCACAAGCGGTAGACCTCCTGCGCCCCGGGCTCGTTGAAGGTGTAGTACATCCGCTCGCGCGCGCCCTCTACCACAGTTCCGCGTATGGCCAGCAGGTCCTCACTGCTTACCGCCGCCAGCGCGTGCCGCGCCTCGAACCACTGCCAGCCCATGTAGAGCGCGGCGGACCCCAGCCCGCAAAGCAGGTAGAATTGAAGGAAACGTTTCGAGCCCCACCGGTATTCCACGCGCGGGCCCAGCATCAGCACGCCGAACATGTTCAGCAGGATGTGCGCCCAGCTTCCGTGCATGAACATGTGCGTGAGGAGCTGCCAAGGGCGGAACAGCGGAGAGGTGATGAAGTGCAGACCCAGCAAGGTGTCCAGGTCGCCCAACGTGTCTTTCAACGGGTTCAGCAGCTTCAGCAGGAAGAACAGCCCGTTGATGATGAGCAGGTTCTTCACCACTGTGGGAAGACCGGTGAACATGCTGCCTTGCGCGTTGTACCTCATCGTTCGAAGCGCTCGTCGAGTTCTTGTAATGTATAAGTGATGAGCACGGGCTTGCCGCCGGGCGTGAAGTAAGGCATCTCGCAGGCGAACAGCCGATCGATCAAGTCGTGCATCTCCTGGGCCGCGATTCGCCGCGAGCTCCCCTGCGACAGGCTGCGCGCCATGCCGCGCGCCAAGGTGGCGTGGCGCTCCGCTTTCAAGGTGCCCCGTTCGTTCTTCACCTGCTCCAGCAGTTGTTCCACCAACTTTACCGGGTCTTCATCGCCGGCATCCACCGGTGAACCGTTCACCGCCAAACTGCGGCCGCTGAGCGGCTCCAGCTGGAAGCCCATGGCCGTGAGTTCCGGCAGGATGCCCATCAACAACGCATGATCCGCCGCGTTCAGTTCAAGTGTTACCGGAAACAATTGCGCTTGGCTTGCTCCTTGGCCCTTTTCAAGTGACCGCAGCGCACGTTCGTACACGATGCGCTCGTGCGCCCGCGCCTGATCGATCACAACGAAACCGGTGCGCAGCTGGGCCAGGATGTAGCGCCCGTGCAACTGGAACACCGGCCGCGCGCCGAGGTCCGCCGTTTCGCGCATCGGCAACACGTGCTGCTCCGGCGCCTCTTCAGCGTGCGGTGACAGTGACCGCACATCGTCATGCTGGCGCACCGCCCCTTCGTCAGGCAGGTCAAACAGGCGCTGCCAGCCAGCAGGGGAGGGCAGCTTCGGAAAGTCGAGCGGCCGCCAGTCCCCGGGCTCCGCACGGGTGATGGGCGCCACCGGTAGCACGTGGGGCATGCCGACACCCATCAGGATCGCGGGCTCAGGCTCGAAGTCCAGGCTCGGCGTGATGTTGTGCCGCCCCAGCGCCCGCCGCACCGCCGCGTGTACGATCGCGTACACCGTGCGGTCATCCCGGAATTTGATCTCCGTCTTCGTCGGGTGTATGTTGATATCGATCCACGCCGGATCGATGTGGATGAAGAGGAACCAGCTCGGGTAGTTGTCCCGCGCCACAAGTTCATCATACGCCTTGCGTACCGCATGCTCCAGGTAGTTGCTGCGGATGAAGCGTTCGTTCACGAAAAAATACTGTTCGCCGCGCGATCGTTTGGCGAACTCAGGTTTGCTCACGAACCCTTCCACGCGTACGAAGTCCGTGGCTTCGTCTACCGGGACCAAACGTTCGTCGTATTTGCGGCCGAAGACGTGGACGATCCGCTGGCGTTCATTCGCCGCGGGAAGTTGATGGACTTCCTGCTCATTGTGGATGAGCTCGAAGGCGATGGCCGGATGCGCCAGTGCTATCCGCTGGAATTCCTCGATCACGTGCTTCATCTCCACCGGGTCGCTCTTCAGGAACTGCCGCCGCGCGGGCACATTGAAGAACAAACTGCGCACACTGATGGTGGTGCCGCTCGCGCACGCCACCGTTTCCTGCGCCTTCACCCGGCTGCCTTCGATCAGCACGCGCGTGCCGAGTTCGTCCTCTGGCCTGCGGGTCTTCAATTCCACCTGGGCAATGGCCGCGATGCTCGCCAAGGCTTCACCCCGGAAGCCCTTGGTGCGCACCGCGCTCAGGTCCTCCGCACTGCGGATCTTGCTGGTGGCGTGCCGCTCGAAGCTCAGGCGCGCGTCCGTGGGCGTCATCCCCCGGCCGTTGTCCGTTACCTGCACCAGCGTTCTCCCAGCGTCTTTCAGCACGAGCAAAATGCTCGTGCCGCCCGCATCCACGCTGTTCTCCAGCAGTTCCTTCACCACGCTGGCCGGCCGTTGCACCACTTCGCCCGCAGCGATCTGGTTGGCCACGTGGTCGGGCAGCAGGCGGATGATGTCGGACATGGAGTGCGGCCGCAAATATCGGGGCGGCGCCATCCGCAGATTTCGCAGATGGCGCAGATAAATGGGGGCACAGACGTTTCTTGTCCTGACCCTGCGGGCTAACGTGCCACTACGAAACGGCCTTGGCCCACTGCGGCGCCATGCTCGTTCAAGCATCGGAAGGAGTATGGGCCCGGTGCCAACTGGCCAGTGGCCAAATTCACCAGGTCCGTACCGTGTACGTTGATGCGACGCACCAGCCCGCCCACTGCGTTCACGACCTCCAAGGAATGGATATCGCTGCCTCCTATCGGGATGTGTACCATGTCGTTCGAACTGGGCACCGGGTACGCCAGGATCTCCCGCACGCGGGAACCGTTCTCCGCGATCGCCTCAGGCAACGCATCTGAATAATAGGTGGCCGAGAGACCGCCCGCCGCGATGTCCGCCACGATCGGCGTAGCTCCGTTGCCGAAGAAGAGGTGGGAGGTGTTCCCCGGGTTTTCGTTCACCTCACTGAAGGTCCACGGGCCATTGCCCAAGCCAGTCATATCCAGGAAGATGCTGTCCGTGCTCGCTCCACGTAACACCTCGATGCGCAGCACTTCCGTGCCTGATGGGTAAGTAGGTGTCATCATCGTGCCGAACGCATCACAGGTGTAAGTCAGGCCGCGCCGCCGAACAGACTTCATGGCCGGTGAGCCGCTGTCGAACACGGTGATGGTGGTAGAGATCGATGCGGCCGTGCGTACACCACCGGACGTGAACGGTACCGGCAGGATGAGATCACCGGTGGCGTGCTCGGTGTCCGTGAAATCAGGCAGAGAGAAGTACCCGCCGACGTTGTACAGACCATCTGACTCCGCTGCGAGGAAGGAAGAGTAACCCTCATAGTCGATGCCCAAGTCCGCGTTGGGGAAAAGTCCGCTACCAGGAACCGATGCCGCCACTTGCCACTGGAAACCGAAGGTGCTGAGGTTGTCGAAGGCGTTCGCGTAGTTCCACGTCTGCGGGTTCGGTCCGGGCGGCGTGATCGCGAAGGCCGCGCCGCCGTCAGCGTCCGTGTACAGGCCCCATTCGTCGCCCGCTTGCGGCAGGTCCGAACCGGTGATGGTGATCTGGGCAGAAATCACAGCAGGAAACATTCCCGCCAACAAGAGAAAGCGTATTTTCATAGTCTGGCTATTCAGGGTACGAAAGATAGACGCGGTGCGATGAACGCACCGCTCCCTCGAACACCACACTCCGGAACGACCCGGCCTTACGCCTTCTTCTTCACCACGCGCTTGCCCTTGGGTGCTTCCCCGCGGGCCTCGGCGGCAGCTTTGAGCTTGGCGAGTTTCACTGTCGCTTTCCGTTTCGCTCTCAGGCGTGCGTCGCTGTCTTGGGCCATGGTGTGTTCGTTCTGGCCGCGAATGTAGGTACCGCGCGCAAAGTCATTACGCTCCCGTCACGGCTATCGGGTCATAAACCCGCGTGCATCCACGGGATCGCTTGCGCAAGTGGTGTCCACAGATGACGCAGATGTCACAGATGGACCGCAAGCGGTCTGCGCGATCGAAGCGCCGGAAGGCGCTATCTGTGACATCTGCGTCATCTGGGGAGCGTATGGGAGGTTCAGGCAGGATCCCCGCTCCTTGATCCAAGACCCGATAGCCCTGACGCTCCTGTCCAATGTGTTCAGCACGCGGGTACATTCGGCCGCGCAACCCAGGCTCTTCCTCCAAGGTGCCAACCACAACCCCATGCTTCGAAGCTTTACCCTCGCGCTCGCCGCCTTCGTCGGTACCCTCTCCTTCGCTCAGCAGTTCGCCCTGGATTGGGCTACACCGCTCATGCCCGCCAACAACCGTGTGAAGGTCGCTTCCACCGGAGGCGCTTTCGCATAGGGCACCGATGAAGACAGCGCCGTGCTCCAACGGATCACCGAAGCTGGTATCGTGCAGTGGACCAAAACACTCTCCGCTCCGGGGCTCCGCGCCGTGGATATGGATGTGGATGCGGAGGATAATTGCTACATCTACATCACCTTCGAAACCGGGCAGCTGGACCTGGACCCGGGACCCAACTCCACCTTGGTGGATCCGGGCAAAGTGTACGCGAAGTACAACAGCACCGGCCAGTTCCAGTGGGGCTTCAGCATCGAGAACCTGACGGACGCCAGCGAGGACTACGGCGGTGTGTCCTGTGATGACGCCGGCAACCTCTACATCTGCGGCGACCTCGGCCTGGGAACCTATGACTTCGACTTCGGGGCCGGGGTGAATGAACTCACCGTTGGCGATTTCTCCACCGGCAGCTTCGTGGCGCGGTACCGCCCGGATGGTTCCCTCGCCTGGGCCAATATCGAGACCTATTACGGCGGCTTCTGCAATTCGCGCGATATATCCGCCATGCGCGATGGCACCAGCTTCTTCATCGTTCGCGAACTGGACAACGGTGGCCCGCTCTCCTCAACGATCGATATCGACTACGGTCCCGGTGAGTACAACGTGTTCACCGAAACACAACACATCCTGCGGTATGACAGTGCCCTGCAGTTCATGGCCGAAGGGAACGCGAACTACGGCGACATCCGCCTGTGCGCTGACGCCGCCGGTTCAGCCTACATGATGGCCCAAGCACAGGCCGGTGCCGGTTTCTGGGCGGTGAAATACAGCCAATCAGGTACCGATCTGGAACAGATCTACAGCACGCCCTTGCAAGTGAGCGGCAACCTGAGGCTCGGTGATATCGCGCCCGATGAACAAGGCGGCTGCCTGGGCATGTACAGCAACAACGGACCCGGTGGCGTTATCCGCTTCTACAAAATGAACGTGAGCGGACTGGTCGACTTCAGCCTCTTCATCACGTGCGGGAACGATTATACCTACCCGAGCGGCAAGGGCTTCGATGTGGATGGTTCCGCGTTCTATGCCGGCACATTCAACCAGAACTATCCCGTGGATTTCGATCCAGGTCCCGGCACCGTTTCCTTGCCCAGCGTGAATTCCGATGATGGCGTTGTGGCCCGCTATGAGTGGTGCCAAGGTGCTCCGTATGATCCGTTCGAGATCAGCACGCCGGGTGCGTTGTGTACAGGGCAGCCCGCGACATTCACCGTTTCCGCCTTTGGTGATGCGAGCGGCTATGAGTGGACGGTGCCATCCTGGTGGACCATCACTGAAGGGCAGGGTACAGCATCGATCACCGTGCTGACGGGTCTTGCTACCACAGGTACTGTATCCGTGAGCGCCGTGAATGACTGCGGCACCAGTGCACCGATCGCGTTGGACTTCACGTTCGTTGCCCCGCCGTTGGCGAACCTGGGCATGGACATCTACGCCTGCGAGGGTGATCAGGTCTTTCTCATCGCTCAGCCCCCCGATGCCAATTACCTCTGGCAGGACGGTTCCACGGCCTACTTGTTCGAGACCTACGTGGCCGGTACCTTCAGCGTAGAAGTGACCGTTGATGGGTGTACCGACAGCGACACGGCCAACGTGGTATTCGCCCCCGTGCCCGCCGTGGATCTCGGTCCCGATCAGGTGATCTGTCCCGGCAACAGCATCGTCCTGAACGCCGGTGTGCCGGGCGCCAGCTATGTGTGGATACCGAACAACGGTGAGTTCACCCAGAGCATCACCGTTTCACCGGCCACCACAACGACGTATGCGGTGACTGTTACCGTGAATGGCTGCTCCGGCACGGATGAGGTGACGATCATGGTCGATCCTTGTTTGGGCGTCCACGATCCGGCACCTTCCGCACTTACCCTGTCGCCGGTACCTGCTGCGCGCGGAGGGGTGCTGCGGGTGGAGGGTCTCCCCTTGGATCGCACCTGCATGATCATCGCTGCGGACGGCAAGAGTTCCGCGCGCAGCGTTCGCGCTGAAGGTGACCAGCGGTTCGTGGATCTCGCCGGCCTGGCCTCGGGCGTGTACACCCTGCGCAGCCTGGACGGGCGTGCGGTGCCCTTCGTTATAGCTGAGTAGGCCAGGGGCGTAGGGAGCCGACACCTACCTTCCCGGTCCGATACTGCTCCTATGCGTCAGCACGCCTTGCCCTTTCTGCTTCTCGCGGCCACAAGCGCCTCGGCCCAGTCCGTCACCAATATCGCGGTATCGCCCCCGCAGGCCGAACAGGTGATCAAGGGGCTGTACGATCCAGCTTCCTATGCCGCCAGCAATGTGATCGATGACCACGGCACCATCCTCTGCGACCTGCGCACACTGGTGGACGCGGACTCGCTGCGCGCGCACATCGAAGCGCTTTCGTCCTTCCATACCCGGCATGCCTTCTCGGATACGCTCTCCCCGGATACCGGTATCGGTGCAGCACGGCGCTGGGTCTACGACCGTTTCCAACAGATCTCCGCGGAACATGAGCAGCGCCTCATCCCCGGCCACGTCACCTTCGACTACACCGGGGATCCCTGTGGCGCTGACGGCTACGGCTGGCGCAATGTGATCGGCGTACTTCCCGGTGCCAACCCGGCGGATACCGGCATCATCATCATCGAAGCGCACCTGGACAGCCGCTGCGCCGATCCCTGCGACGCCACCTGCATCGCCCATGGCGCTGATGACAACGGCAGCGGCTCCGCCTTGGTGATCGAGCTTGCCCGCGTGCTGTGCCGCTACACCTTCGACCACACCATCGTTTTCATGCTCACCACCGGCGAGGAACAGGGCCTGGTGGGGGCCGTGGCCATGGCGGAATGGTGCCAGCAGAACAGTATCCCCATCAAAGCCGTGCAGAACAACGACATCGTAGGCGGCATCTGGTGCGGGGAAACCAGCAGCGAGCCCGGCTGCCCCGTGGAAGGCCAAGCGGACAGCACCCAGGTGCGCCTCTTCAGCAATGGGTCCATCAACCGCACCTTCCGCGGGTTCGCTCGATCCATCAAGCTCTGGTACCAGGAAAAACTGCAGGCCCAGGTGCCCGTGCCCATGGCCATCACCATCATGGGCATGGAGGATCGCGAGAACAGGGGAGGCGATCACATCCCCTTCCGCGAACGGCTCTACCGCAACGTGCGTTTCACCTCCGCCAATGAGCACGGCAACGCGAACACCTTGGACAGCACCTACACCGATCACCAGCACACCAGCGGCGATGTGATCGGCGTGGATACCGACGATGACCTCGTGGTCGACAGCTTCTTCGTGGACTTCAACTACCTCCAGCGCAATACCGTGATCAACGGCATGGCCGCCGCCATCCTCGCCATGGGCCCTGAACCACCCGATTTCGCCGTGCTCGATGAACCCACCGGCCTGCGCGTGCTCGTCCAACCGCGACCGGACCACGTGGCCTGGCGCGTCGGCGTGCGCACCTCCAGCGTCAACCTCGACTTCGATCACTTGTACCGCACCACGGACACCTCCTATGTGCTGCCCGGTCAGGTCGCGGGCGATGCGCACTGGATCAGTGTCGCCTCCATCGACGCGGACGGCATCACCAGCCCCTTCTCCCACGAGGTGATGAAGGGCAGCGACATGAGCACTCCGCCAGCACCCGAGGATGATCTGCCCTACGGCCTGGCCTGCGCACCGATCATTGTGCCGGAGCGGCCCTTGGCCCCCAAATCCCTCATCAAACTCACCTGCTCACCCGATCCCTTCGATCACGCCACCGACCTCATCGCCGAACTTCCCGATGGCCGCTGTGTGGAAGACGCCCACCTCATTATCCGTGATGCCATGGGAGCGGAGGTCCGGCGCATGCGGGTGACCTTGCAGCCCGGCCGGAATACCGTTCATTATGTACACACCGGGAGTACAGGGCTCTTCACCGCGGTGCTTATGGGCGGGGGGAAGGCATTGGGGCTGGTGCGGATGATGGTGGTGCGGTGAGGGGGCGGGTTTGAACGTCCATTGGTTTCACCTTCAAGAGCGCGGCTCTGCTTCGGTACAAGGCGGAGCGGGCTGCGAGGATCGGGGTATTCGCCGTTCCCAAGGCCTCTGCAATGGGCCTTGTCCTTCTTCATTTCTGCATGCCGGGAACGTTTCCTGGCAGGAAAGGACATGAGGGGTGGTGCGGTTGGAACTGCTATGATTCTTAGCGCGCAGTGTGGATAGCAAGTGCATGGTACAGTGGCAGGCTGTATCACCTGTGCCGCTCCCGGAAGGCGATGCGCTCTTGCAACCTTTCGATACGTGCATGGTGGCCCCGCTTGGACCTATCATGGACACGCATGCGCTCCAAGGCACAGCAGAAATGGAACAGGTCATCCATGTAGTCATCTTCCAAGAGGTACATATCGTTTATCGCGCGGGCGTACGCCCGCCCGCGTGTGTGCATGTGGACCGCTTGTTCGAAGTGGTGCTTCGCGATCGAATAGTACATCAAGGAGCTTAGGCGCGATTCGTACTTGGCACCAAGGCGCATACGCAGTGACCTCTTTACCGAATTCCGGTCGCTCTCATTCGGGAGGTTTTCAAGTAGCAAGCACCAGTCCGCAAGGTGCTCATTCGCCTTCGCCAGCAGCGTGTGACTGCCAACGATCTTGCTGCTGAAGAGGCTGACCGAGCCGATCAGTTGGAAACAACTGTCGATGGAATCTACGATCAACTCCTGATGTGCGGCCATGCTGGCGATCGGCGGTATGGTGGATGCGTTAAGGGGGTAGTGGAGAACCCATTCCTTCCAATCCTTATGGAGCTCGCTCCAATTGGTTCGCACGCACAAAGCGAGAAGGCGTACGCGCGTGAATTGCAAGGTCACATTTCTGACTTCACTTCCGTAACGCTCTCTTACAGATTGCGGCGTGATGAGTTCAGCCTTCAGGAGCAGTTCATCGCGCAGTACCTCAACCTCCAGCAGGTCGGTGCTGTAGGAGGCCAGGTCGCGGCGGTCGTTCATATTGATCGCATGACCGGCTCCTGAGAGTGAAGTTGCCGCTTTTGTGATCTGTTGCTCATCAATATGTTGTTGGTTGCTGTGCAAGACCGCAAGGGCCCAGTCACATAATTGGGCGATGGTTTCAGCAGGGAGGGTGAATTGACGATTCGCATCCGAATCATATCGTTCCACCAGATAGAAGATCAATTTTTTGATCTGGAATACAGCCTGTACCTTGTTTCCAGCGGCTATGTGGACGCGTGCGGTGCAGAGCAGCCACGTTGCGACCTCACCAAATACCGGGTGGTACACCAGATCATCGATTAGGATGTCTTCGAAGACAATGACCCCACCACCGATCCCGGTCATTGAGTCGTCTTTCATTTCGGCTATCAGCGCATCCGCATAGCGGGATAAGCTTTCGGCCAACAGTACCAGTCTCGGTTTCTCGTAATGCGAACCGACGGGACTGCCGGAACCGGCTACAGGTTCATTGGGCCATGAGCAAGCTTCTTGGATACTGTCCCATGCCTTCGCGGCGATCAAGCTGTCCCTGCGCTTCAATTGCAGGTTGATCTTGAGACAGGTTTCGTAGTAGTGCCGTGACGTATGAAGGTTGTTCGAGCTTGGGCCTGCGAGTGGTATGCTCCCACCTGCGAAATGAAGGATGGAGCCTATGTACATCGACACCCGGGATTCCATGCGGGCGTAATCCGAACGTGGTGTTTGGAGATGCACCCGCATGAGGGAGATGAAGCGGAGTATGTCACCGAGATCTTCCCGCTTTACTCCTCTGCGTGATGTCTTCTCTACCAGCGCAGCCCGATGCACCAAGGCCAAAATGACCAGTCGCCAGTTGCCGATGTCATCACTTCTCATGTGATGCCATTGACGGACATACGCGATCACTTCTTTGGACAGCTGTGAGGAAAGTGCCAGCGCGCTCTCGAACACTTTCATCTTCTCCAAGCAGAGTACCTGCTTCAGCCGGAGCTTCAGATACAGGTTGAACTGGTCACGTGGCGGTCGTTCCGTGGGTGCATGCCCCCACATACCCTTCACAAGCGACTGCATGGAGGGTTCGATCAGGTACGCTGCAGAGCGATAATGCCCAAGGGCCTCATCCAACTGGGCATCGTAGAAGTGCAGGTCCCCGAGGGTATGGTGCAAGCTGCAGCGAACTCCCGGACTTTCCCCTGGGCGATCACCCTTGCCGCCACGTTCCATCTTCAACGCATGGTCCAGCCGCCGGTAGTAGTGCTGCTTGATAGGTAGCGACTCGTCCAGGCTGAAATTCATCGCCGCCGAATCCAGTTCACTCACTTTGGACAAGTAGGCGATCTCATTGTAGATGCGCGTGTAGAATTGGAAGCCGAAAAGCCCATTGTCGATCTGGCGCAAGCAGTGGAAGCCCAGCCCTTGCAGCATGTCGTCCATGAACTTGTGGAACTCGGGCACTTTATCCACCGAGATCGTCTCCGGTGTCATCTGCAGGTTGAAGAAGCTGAATGCCGTGGAGTGGTACTTGAACATGTGGTCAAGCAGGTAGGTCAGCGCGACCAGGTGCTTGTCGTTCAAGCTGCGGTAGTAGCCCGAGTACAGGGAGATAAAGGGGCGATAGAAATAGGAAAGCAGATAGTGCGAGTAGAGCGCGTTCGCATCTAATTTCAAGTAGCGCCGTGCCGGCGTGTTCTTCCCTGTCGGTGCCGGATTGCAATGGATCACGACCGTGCTGCTCCTATCCATCTGGTGAAGGCGGTATACATCCTCCGCTTCGAGTTGCACGATGTTCGCCTCAAAGAGCTGTACCAGCTTTTTGGTGATGCCATTGCTGCGGAAGGTCAGATAGACGCAATAGTTCTGTAGCGCGGTCAAGAACCATGAACGTTCCAGATCGGTGAAGCTGGCAGGCAGGCTCTTCACCACAGTACTCAGTTCGGTGAACTGGTCGTGCGTTCGTCGTTCGCGTACGTACGTGTATCTGAGCACGGCCTCCGCGACGAAACGCTCGGTGGTGGACGTAAGGCCCTGTACCCTTACCATGGCAGGCGGCGGCCAGATCGGCTTCTCTCCTTGTTTGATGCTGCCTTTGCCGAGTGTCACATTCGGTGCTTCCTCTCTTTTCTCAGGCTCAGACTTGGGATCCAACAGATCCGATTGCTCCTCCTTCAGGAAAGAAGGCACGTAAACCACTTGGTTGAAGATGCTGCTGAAGAAGGGGTCGCGGTCCGATGTATCTGCCAGCACCCCGTCCCGTAAGTCGTGGCCCCCGATGAAAACGAACTTGGCTTTGGCCACATTGAGAAAGTGCTTCAGGTTGGCGAAGAGTCCGGCGATGGCCTCTTGGCGTTCCCGGTAGAGGTCACTGCCTCGCGGACCAAGCCCCGGTTGGGTGGCTCCGGGTCCATCGTCGTCCGTTGGGTCCTCTCGTTCTTTCTCCCAAACGGATCTGAACCCACGCGGAACAAGTTTGTCCAACTCGTCCACCACGAACACGAACTGCCGCTTGTAATCGCTTTGGTGGGGCCCCCCATTTTCCGCCTTCCGGCTTTCAATAAGATCCCGTCGACCAAAGAACAAAAGGGTCCGCTCGTACCAGTTGTGTTCATCCAGCTTCCCGAAGGTGTCCAGGATGTCGATGAGCTCAAGTTCGATCTCCTTGGTTTTCGCAAGTGGGAACGCGCGGTTCTGCTTCCGGAGGAAGCTGAATGGACTGAACGGTTGCAAGGGGGCCAAGCCTTCCGTGCGCTCCTCTATTACCTGGGCATGTATGCGCTCGATCAGGTACCGCAAACGGCCTCGCAAGCGCGACATCGATAGCTCCATCTCTTCCGGCCAAACATGCCTGAGCAGCCAGCCCATGAAGCGATTTGCCCCGATTCCCGCCAGAACCGGTACACCAAATTGCGCGAACCATGTCAAACCATCCGGCGCATATGGAACGGTCCAGGTACCTGATAATCCTTTCCACCATTCGCGCCACAATTCGTCATCGAGGATCAAGGCATGGACCCCGATAAAAGTGGATCCGATGGCGCCTGCAACCACGAATACGTGGATCAGCACCAGTAGCCTGCGGATGTAACTGAACGGCTTGTCCGTCATCCGCTCCATCTCGCGCAACAGTTGTGTAGCCATCAGCCGCAGGATCGCCTTCTCATCCAGGTCGTCCTGCGCCAGGTTCAACTCGATAGGCATGTACCTGCGCCGAGAAGTGCCGAATGTGCTCCTCCACCACGACCCGAACGCCCCTTGTTGTGCGTACCATTTGTTCAGATCCCGCAACGACTTCCGCACCATGCTGGATTTGCCAACACCCCGATAGCCGCTCACCAGGATGGAACCGCTTCGGTTGCTGCTCGCCAATCGGCTCTTCAGCTGCTCCTCGATACCCTCCCGGAACATGTACTTCCGGTCCTTCGCGTCATGCCGAGGGTACGGGGAGTCGTACAACCGGTAGTCCGGTAGTTCGATGTACAGATCCGGGATGATGGAACGCATTTAGGCTGGTGTTGGTCATTGTTCACAGGCCGCCTCTCATTCCGTTATTGCGGGCACCATGTTGATGCGCTCGTCCTGCCAGACCTCCTCATCCGCGCACGGGCGTCCCTTATGCCACTTCTGCACCGGATAGTACCCGCGGGGGAAATTAGAGGTCGCTCC
The DNA here is from genome assembly GCA_031421755.1 of Flavobacteriales bacterium. Classification (GTDB taxonomy): domain Bacteria; phylum Bacteroidota; class Bacteroidia; order Flavobacteriales_F; family PHOS-HE28; genus PHOS-HE28. The sequence goes on from JANOPI010000194.1 coordinate 31,037, forward strand.
TACCACCTGAATAACTTCAGTATCCCTATGCAATGGTGAGGTCATGTGCAAGATGTTGGAGTTGTTCCCTTGCTATTTCCCACTCCCCCAAATACCCCCGCATCAGGCTCTTCCACAGCTTGCCGTGGTTGGGCACGCGCAGGTGCAGTAGCTCGTGCACGATCACATAGTCCTGCACCTTGGTGGGTTGGGTGAGCAGCTCCGCGTTGAAGTTCAGGTGCCCGTTGGTGGAGCAACTTGCCCACTTGCGCTTCATAGGCCGTATGCCCAGCCACACCACCTCCACGTCCAGCTTCTGCGACCAGTCGAGCACTCGTTGTTTGAATGCAACCCTGGATGTGTTACGATCCTGTGGTGTCATCATTGTTCTCCGATGTCCAAGCAAGTCCGTCGCTGCGCGTATGCTGCGAGACGCGTGGGCTTCCTCCTGGCCCGATTCTCGATCTGAATGGCCAGCTCGAACTGAGCGTTCGCTGCGCACACGCAAGAGTATGTATCGCGGTATTCGATGTTGTTCACATCCAGCGAATCCGCTCGCGTTGCATAGCTCAAGGCGTCGGCTGTCCTGCCCTTGTCAGACATGCTGGCTTCTGTCACATACATCCAGGCAAGGTTGTTCAAAGCCAGCGCGGCATACGGGCACACTTCAAGCGTCTTCAAATAGAGTGTCTCCGCTTCCTCAAGGCGCTTTTCATTACCAAGGGCTATCGCCATCATGAGCGTATGGTACTGGACCACGGTCGAGTCCGACATGCTCTCGAGGTAGTGCAAGCGTTCTTCGTCCTGTTTCGTGAACGGATGCCTACTTGTTGGGCTACCCTCGTGCCTGAATTGGTCGTCAGTGAGGATCGTTGCCGAGTTATTGTCCCAGTTCAGGTACTGCGCTGGGGAAAAGTGCCAGCGAACAAAGCTGTGCTCTGGCACTTCCACCATTCTGATAGGATAGCCGAGCGCTTCTCCGATCCCCACGTAGACGATCGCTGCTAAGTCACAATCCAGCCCTCGCCAATCATCGCCCTTGCTGAGTGATGGGAACCATTCCTTACCGCAGCGCCGGATCTCACAGGGGAACTTTTCCGGATTCCTTTTCCACAGACCATCCGACACCAACTGGAGTCTGATGCAGACGACAACATGTGCATCGCAGAGAATAGCGTCGATCGCACTTAGGACCATAATGGCATCCGTCGAATCTTGGAGATCAATAGCCTTGCCGCGTTCTCGCGTCACACTTGAGACCCGACTGGCTGTTGAATCGATCAATCCGTCCAAGAAATTTGCATATTCCAGAGGAGTGCCCAAGGTGTCAGCCCCTTTTAAATGCAGGGCAAGTTCCTTCCACAAGAGCCTATGAGCTATCGTATTGTACTTGCTTGCGGTGAGCGAGGAGGTCTGTGCTTGCACAGCAGGCCCGATTAGAAAGAGCGTCAGGAGACCAACGATATGATTGAGCGTTGTGATTTGAGTTTTCATGTGCATGTGGTTCAGATCCTATCAGCTTTCTCCAACAAAGTGAACAACTCATCCACCAGCCGTGCCACGGCCTCCGGGTCGTCCACCTGGCTGTAGATGGCGAAGGTGACCTTGGTGCGTAGCTCGCGCAGTTCCTTTTCGCTCGTCTTCCAATGCGGGAAGGCCACGAAGGCGGTCTTGATCTTCCGGCTCACCGCCTCCGCGTCGTTCACCTTGGCATCCAGCAGGGTGCGGTACACGAAGAAGGTGAGCCCATCAAAACCTTTCTCGGCCTGTTCCTTCTTGCGGTCCTCGTTGGTCTGGACCAGGGCGAGCAGGTCGGCGAGGGCTTCGGCGGTGTCCTTCTGGCGGTTCTCAAAGCTCTCTTGCACCAGCTTGGCGCGTTCGGCCATGGCGATCAGGAAAGGGTCGTCGCTTTCGGCTTCGGCCTTCTTCTCGATGCTCTTGATCAGGTTGATCACCTTGGTGCCATCGCCGCCGAGCTTCTTCTTGATCAGCTCGATGGTGTGCTCGTTGATCTCCACCAGCTCCAGTGGCGCGTTCACGTTGTAGGTGCCCACGTGCTCCTGCACAAGGTTGTTGGTCTTGCGCTGGAAGTCGCGGTCCACCTCCACGCGCTTGGTGTAGGCCTTGCGCACCACGTCGTAGATAGCGCTCAGCGTGGCGTAGGGTTCGATGTAGGGGCGCAGGAAGGCATCGGGGCTGATGATCTCGTACAGCATCTCGATCTCCTTGTACTCCTTGAAGAACTCTTTGCGGCGCTCGGGGTCGCGGAAGTGCTCGATCAGTGCGTCCACGTCGCGGTCGTCGAAGCGGCCGCCCACCAGCGCGAGGTAGGCAGGCACCTTCTGCTCCATCTTGTTCTTGAACAGGCCCTTCAGTAGGGCGATGTCCTTCACGATGGCGTTGATCTCGTCGCTGTCGAAGGCCAGGGCCTTTTCCAGCTTGTCGAAGATGCCCACGAAGTCCAGCACGAAGCCGTGGGGCTTCACCATCTCGGCCTGCTCGTTCTCGTACGGACGGTTCACCCGGGCGATGGCCTGCAGCAGCGTGTGGTCGCGCATGGGCTTGTCCAGGTACATGGCGTAGAGCACGGGCGCGTCGAAACCGGTGAGGAGCTTCTCGGTGACGATGAGGATCTTGGGGTACTCGTTCAACTTGGTGAAGGCCTTGCGGATCTGCCGCTCCTTCTTCTCGTCCATGTGGAACTCCTTCAGCGCGGCGCTGTCGTTATTGTTGCCGGTGTACACCACGGCGCTGTATTCGGGCGGCAGGAACTTGTCCAGCGCGTGCTTGTACATGGCGCAGGCCTCGCGGTCCACACCCACGAGGAAGGCCTTGTAGCCGAGCGGCTCCACGTTCTCGGTGTAGTGCTTCGCCACGAACTCGGCCACCTTGGGGATGCGTTCCTTGCCCTTCAGGAAGTTCTTCAGGTTCACGGCGCGGTCCAGCACCTTGTTCAGGTGCTCGATGTCCGCCAGCCCCTCGGCATCGGCCAGGCTCAGGAACTCCTTGTCCAGCGTTTCGTGCGGCACCAGCATCTCGTTCGGTGCCATGTTGTAGTACAGCGGCAGGGTGGTGCCATCGGCGATGCTGTCGGCGATGCTGTACTTGTGCAGGTAGCCTTTGTCGTCCTCGCCACCGAAGGTCTTGAAGGTGCCGCGCCCATAAGCGGTCTTGTCGATGGGCGTGCCGGTGAAGCCGAGGTAGCTGGCATTGGGCAGGCCGGCCATCAGGAAGTTGCCCAGGTCGCCGCCGGTGGTGCGGTGCGCCTCATCGATCAGCACGTAGATGTTCTTCCGCGTGTTGATGTTCGCGGGCATGTCGCGGAACTTGTGCACCATGCACACGATGATGCCGCGGTAATCGTCCTTCAGCAGCTTGTTGAGCGCGCTGATGCTGTTGGCGTGCTCCACGTTGCCGAGGCCCAGCGCCGCCAGGTTCTTCAGCATCTGGTCCTCCAGCTCGTTGCGGTCGATCATCAGCAGCACCGTGGGCTTGTCCGCAACAGGCGCCTTGAAGAGCAGCTCGGCGGCCTTGATCATGGTGAAGGTCTTGCCGCTGCCCTGCGTGTGCCACACCAAGCCGCGTCGCCGGACGGGGTCCAGTGCGCGGTGTACCACGCGCTCCACCGCCGTGGTCTGGTGTTGGCGCAGGATGTACTTGTTCAGCTCCTCGTCCTTCTCGGCGAAGACGATGTAGTCCTTCAGTAGGGCAAGCACCTGCGGGATGGCGCAGAAACTCTTCACCTTGGCCTCCAGGCGGCCGGGGATATAGGATGGCGGACCTCCCGGTCCGCCGGTGATCCCCGTGCTGTGTGGCGGACCGGGA
>JANOPI010000195.1:0-8759 GCA_031421755.1 Flavobacteriales bacterium
TGGGTCCTCTTCCCCTTCCACAAAGCGAATACACAGCCGTCATTTCCGACACCTCGGGGAATTTCCTCTTCGTCGCAGCGGATGGCCGTGTCTTCGATCGCTTCGGTGCCCTTATGGACCAAGGCGATCTCGTGATGGCCGCGAACGGCGATGTGACCCAAGGCGGCTTGATCTTCCCGCGCCCCGCGGCTGCGAACAAGTACGAAGCGCTCTTCATCCGCGACACGCCATACTCAGCACCGGTCGTGCAGGCGTCTTGGGCAAGCATCGACATGGCGCTGAACGGCGGCTTGGGTGGTGTGACCAACCACACCATTTTCGGGCAGTCATTCACTGAAAAACTCACTGGAACGCCCCATGCCAATGGCACTGACTATTGGGCCGTCATGCACGAGCACGGAACCAATGTGTTCCGTACATATCTGATCGATCAGGATGGCTTGGATACCATTCCCATCAACAGCAACGCGGGCTCATCCCATACCACGGTATATGCGCCTTGCTTCTCAGACATGAATTTCCGAGGAGAGATGAAAATATCCTATGCCGGCGACCGCCTAGCCCTATGCAATACGAACAACGGCTGCTCAGATCCCATAGGAGCGATCGTCCCCTCGATCGTCCAACTCTTCCTTTTCAATGACGCCACCGGTCTCGTGAGCTACTGGCTTGATCTGCCCGGACATCGCTACTCCTATGGCGTGGAGTTCTCTCAGGACGGATCCAAGCTATACGTCTCAGGAGCCGATAGCGTGGTACACTACGTAGACCAGTACGACCTGTCCACCGGCGACACGAGTACTATCGCCGCTTCTCGCTACCGTGTATTCGGCGTTCCCTACAGCACCATCAACAGCAATCGCCCGTCGGCCATGGAACTGGCTCCGGACGGCCGCATTTACATCGGGAACCAAGCCTCTTCACGGGACGCCATTCTGCACCCCGATCTGCCAGGAGACCAGTGTGACTATGCCGAAGCTTTCTTTCCGCTCAGCCACCCGCACCACTTCACCTACCACTGGAACCAACTGAAGCGTTACCACGATAGCGAGTTCCGGCGCGATGATGTGGGCTTGGGTGCGGAGTTGAAGGCACCAAGCTTTGCCATCTGGCCCAACCCGGCCACCTCCAGCATCCGCTTGCGCTTATCGGAGAACATCACAGCACCGCGAGTGCGCATGCACGACAACACCGGGCGTTTGCTTAGCGAAGTGAGCGGACAAGCCGCGCTCAGTGGCACCTTGGATGTGAGTGGCCTTGCCAGCGGTATGTATACGGTGAGCCTCTTGGATGGTAGCATGGTGATAAGTCAAGTACGGCTTGTAGTCCAATAAGCTTCAAGGCTCAAGTTCCAAATCCAGAGCTCCAACGAGAGCGCCTTTGCGACTTGAATCTTGAGCCTTGTGTCCCCGATATCTCGGGACGATAACGCTTGAAACTCTATCAGTTCCCGTCCAGCAATCCACCCAGCCCGCCGAGGATCGAGCCTTCCCCTTTGCGGCTTCCACCGGCCTTGGGTGAAGCGCTGATGATGTTGTCCGCCAATCGGCTGAAAGGCAGGCTTTGGATCCATACGTGTCCTGGGCCGCGCAGCATGGCATAGAAAAGACCTTCCCCACCGAACAACGTGTTCTTGATGCCGCCGATGAACTGGATGTCGTAGTCCACGTTGCTGGTCATGGCCACCAAGCAGCCGGTATCCACGCGCAATGTTTCGCCGGGCTTCAGGTCCTTCTGGATCGTGGTGCCGCCTGCATGCACGTACACTTGGCCGTCGCCTTCGAGTTTCTGCATAATGAAGCCCTCGCCACCGAACAGGCCCGCGCCGATCTTCTTCTGGAACGCGATGCCGATGCTCACGCCTTTCGCCGCGCACAGGAATGAGTCCTTCTGGCACACGAGGCGCTGGCCATAATCGCGCAGGTCGAGCGGGATGATCTTACCTGGGTAGGCCGCCGCGAACCACACCGTGCGGCGCTCGCTGGAGATGTTCGTGTACGTGGTCATGAACAGGCTTTCCCCCGTGAGCACGCGTTTGCCCGCGCCCATGAGTTTGCTCATGAAGCTCTGCTCCTGCCCGTTGCCGTCACCGAAAATGGTCTTCATCTCGATGCCTTCGTCCATCATCATGAACGCGCCGGCCTCGGCCAGCACGGTCTCTTGCGGGTCCAGCGTGATCTCCACGCATTGCATGTCATCACCGACGATGCGGTGGTCGAGTTCGTGGGAAGTGCGGCTCATGTGCCTGGTTGTTCTGTTGGCCAAATGTATCGGCCCACGCTTCCCTTTCACTATAGCCCAACATCTCCTCGGACCGTTCATCCATCCAAGAACTCCCCGTTCTCTTCGAGCCAATCCTCGACCAACTGAGCCGACATCCTGAAATCGACGGAGATCAACTTCCTGCAAAATGGCAGCACGGCGCTGATAACCCCTGCTCGCTTCGCGCGTGTCAACAGCCCCAAGGTCCCGATGTATCGAAGGTTGCGCTGTCCCGCTATCGCTCGGCCATCCCGATCATCGATGATCAACAGGTGGTCCGGCGTCTCTTGGGCCAGGACGATCGCGCTCGCCTCACCCCTATCGACCACCTTGCACAGTTCGCGAACCGCCGCTTGGTCAGCCGGGGATTCCACCACGATCCAATCCGGTAGCGCCTGCCCGAATCAGCCTGCACATCAGGCGTTACCGATACGTTGCCGAAAACGCCGCGCAGTATGTCGAACTCCCCGATATTGAACAGAGAGATCAGGCAGGAGGCGTCGGCAATGATCGTCCTACGGCTCACGTAACTCGTTCTTCATACCCTCTGCCCCGTAGTTGTAGACCGGTACACCATACTTGCCCAGATTCTCCATCAACGTCCGTTTGCTCACTCCAGCGATCTCAGCCGCATGTCCCATGGACAGCTTGCCGTCACCGTACAAATGCGCGGCCAACATCATCATGAGTTCCTTCTCATCCATCTCCAATGAGTCGGGTACTTCCAGGGTGATCTTCTTTCCCATGCCTGAAAGTTAGGGTGGTTCGCTGGTATCGGGTCAGGAATCACCGCAACCCACACAGGTGGTCACATGGGCGTGCCAACCGTTGCCCAGATCCGTGCTATCGACCATTTCGACCACGGAGATCCACGGATATTTCAACCGCTCGTAGTAGACCACACCCCAAGCATTGTAGCGCCCTGTACGGCAATCGCGATAGTAGACCTCCGCACGACCACCGTCCATGTCGATGATGCCACGCCCCCTCCTGAACCAACCCATGAGCCTCGGCAGGCGCTCCTTGGGATATTCGATCGTGTCCCGACCGATAAAGATGAGACCACCTCGTGCGCGCGATGCCACGAAAGCGCTGTCGGCCAAAACCTCGTCGCGGATCAACAGGAATTCATCCAGTGCCCTGGGGGCCTCGTTGATCCAATCCTCAACTCCATCTGCACAATCCTGAGGCCCACAGCCACTAACGAGCACAAGGCCTGCAAGTGCGAATAGAATATCGGCTATGATCGGCCAGCGAGGCATGGAGCACACAAGATAGGCTCACCATTCTCTCCAGTAACTTGGCCCCCATGGCCTCCTCCACCCTTTCCGCCAGAACCGGTGCCACCATCGATCAGGACGTGCTCTTGCGCGCGTGGGAGCTGATGTGTACCGCCAAGTCGATGACGGAGATCTACGAGGAGCACTTCAAGTTCACGAGCAAGTACGTGCATGCGACCAGTCGCGGGCACGAGGCCATCCAACTTGCGCTCGGCCTGCAACTGAAGCCGCAGGACTTCGTGGCGCCGTACTACCGCGATGACAGCATCCTGCTGGGCATCGGCATGCGGCCCTACGAGCTGATGCTGCAGCTGATGGCCAAGCGCGATGATCCGTTCAGCGGTGGCCGCAGCTACTACTGCCATCCCAGTTTGAAGCGCGAGGGCATGCCGCGGATCCCGCACCAGAGCAGCGCAACCGGCATGCAGGGCATCCCCACCACCGGCATCGCGCTCGGTCTGTGGTACAAAGAGCAGGCGGGAATTCCCCATGACCTGAACGGAGGCGCGCCTGGCGAAGCACCGATCGTGGTGTGCTCTTTCGGCGATGCATCGATCACCGAGGGTGAGGTGGCCGAAGCCTTCCAGATGGCCGTGCTGAAGAGCCTGCCCATCATTTACTTGGTGCAGGACAACGAGTGGGACATCAGCGCGCACGCTTCGGAGATCCGTAAAGGCGATGCGACGGCCTACGCGAAGGGCTTCCCCGGACTGGAGACCCGCACGATCGATGGCACTGATTTTTTCGAGAGCTACAATACGTTGAACGAGGTGATCGGCCTGGTACGCAAGGAGCGCAGGCCCTTCCTTGTTCACGCCAAAGTACCGCTGCTCAACCACCACACCAGCGGCGTGCGCATGGATTTCTACCGCAGCGAGAAGGACCTTGCGGAGCATCGCAAACGCGATCCGCATCCGCGCTTCCTGCAGCAATTGCTCGATCATCGCTTGCAACTCGAGGGACTGCGGAAATTGGAGCAACAGGCCATCGCCACCGTGAAGGCCGACTTTGAACTGGCGCGCAATGCAGAGGATCCCCGGCCGGAGGATGTCACCACGCACGACTTCGCTCCCACTCCTGTTTCCGAGGAGAAAGGCGAACGCGAACCAAAGGACCGCGAACCGACCGTGATGGTGGACTGTGCGCTTTTCGCGATCCGCGAGCTGATGCAGGAAGATCCGAAGTGCCTGCTGTATGGCCAGGATGTGGGTGCGCGCCTTGGTGGTGTTTTCCGCGAAGCCGCGACGCTTGCCCGCGATTTCGGCGATCACCGCGTGTTCAATACCCCGATCCAGGAAGCCTTCATCATCGGCAGCACGGTGGGCATGAGCGCGGCCGGTCTGAAACCCATCGTCGAAGTGCAGTTCGCCGATTACATCTGGCCGGGCCTGAACCAGCTCTTCACGGAAGTCGCGCGCTCCTGCTACCTCACCGTAGGCAAATACCCCGTGAGTTGCATCGTGCGCGTGCCCATCGGCGCATACGGTAGCGGAGGGCCCTACCACAGCAGCAGTGTGGAGAGCGTGCTCTGCAACATCAAAGGGATCAAGATCGCCTACCCCAGCACCGGCGCGGACCTGAAGGGGTTGATGAAAGCGGCATACCACGATCCGAACCCCGTGGTGATGCTCGAACACAAGGGCCTCTACTGGAGCAAGATCAAAGGCACCGAGGATGCCAAGAGCATCGAGCCTTCGCCGGATTACATCATCCCGTTCGGCAAGGCACGCATCGTTCAACAAGCCGACGCGACAGTGACCGCGAAAGGCGAAGCTGCCGTGCTCGTCACTTACGGCATGGGCGTGTATTGGGCCAAGGCTGCCGCGAAAGACTTCCCCGGACGTGTGACGATCATCGATCTGCGCACGCTCGTTCCGCTCGATGAAGAGACAGTGATGAGCGCTGTGCGCGAGCACGGTCGTTGCTTGGTCGTTACGGAAGAGCAACTGACGAACTCCTTCACCCAAGCGCTGGCCGGGCGCATCAGCGATGTGTGCTTCCGCGATCTCGATGCCCCGGTGAAGACCATCGGCGCGATCGATATGCCTGCGGTGCCGCTGAACAGCACGCTCGAAGCGGCGATGATCCCGAGCGCGGAGAAAGTCGCAGCGGTGCTCGGCGAACTATTGCGCTACTGAGCGGCGTGGAAGAGCACCACATCACCGTACCACGTACCGCGCGCTACCACACGCTAGGCGATGCGCGAACGACGAAAGCGATCTGGATCGTACTGCATGGCTACGGCCATCTGGCCCGCTACTTCCTGCGTTCATTCGATGGCATGGAGCAGGACCTGATGATCGCTGCGCCCGAAGGACTTTCGCGCTACTACACGAACGAGGAGCACACACGCGTTGGTGCCACCTGGATGACGCGCGAAGACCGTGAGCACGAGATCGCCGATCAGATCTCCTACCTCGACCGACTTGCGGAAGAACTGCGGGATCGTTGCCCGGTCGCGATCCCACTACGCGTGCTCGGCTTCTCCCAAGGGGTGGCCACCGCCTGCCGTTGGTTATGCTCAGGTTCCTCAAGTGCCGACCGTCTTGTACTGTGGGGTGGCACTATTCCGCCCGAACTCGGAGAGGGTGCTCTTGCGGATCGATTCAGTTCCACGGATGTTCACCTCGTTCACGGCGTGAAAGACCCGCTCGTTCCGCTAGAAACGCTCGCCGCCGTTGAGGCCCGGTTGCGCGCCGCGAAAGTGCCCTACAGTACGCACCGCTTCGATGGGGCTCATGCATTGGACAAGCTGCTGCTGCAGCGGCTCGTTACAACGTGATGGTGCCTTTCTGTGCGCTCCAGCCCAGCATATCGTCGATCGTGCGCACGCTCACGCTGTGATAGTTCGGCCTGGCCTGCTCATAGATGTTCATGGCCATGGCCCTGCCTTTCTCCGTGGCGATCAACTGCTCATACAACGGTATCAGGAATTTGCGGCGGCCGACCTGCGTGAGGAAAGCGTCGAGCCGCTCGTAGCTCGGGCCATAGTCGTTCTTCACACATTGCTCCAACCAAGCTGCGAGTATTTCGGAGTTGCCGCTGCGCGTGAAAGCGAACGAGCGATCAAGCTCCGTCATTCGCGCGTTGTCCAGACTGTCCGGCAAGTGGCGCAGGAAGTGCATCCACTCGAAGGTGCTCCATTCGTTCACCGCGAGCTGCTGGGCCGGTGTGCCTGAAGACCAACGCGCGATCTCCTGATCCACTTTGCTGAAGCGGTCCGAGGACGGTACTATATCATCGTCCGGCAAGCCGGTCTGGTAGATCCAGCGATCGATATTCACCTCCACATTGTTCGGCACCAGCAGTTCTTCCTTCAAGTAGGCGGTGAACTTCTCCGTGGTCATGCCCTGGAATGCGAAGCGGTCGAAGTACCCTCGCAAGAACGCGTCGAATTTCTCTCGGCCCACCTTGCTTTCAAGCACGCGCAGCAACCCGTAGCCCTTCTCATAAGCGATGTCCGTCATGCCGTCATCAGGGTCGCGCCCCGCGAGGTCCAACTTCAGCCGTGTGTCCTCCGGGTGCTTGCCCGTTTCCAGATCCTTGATGCTCGCAACGAGGTCCTGGTGCCCGAGCATTCCGGTCATCGCGCTGTAGTCAGCGCCATAGAGCTTCTCGCTGATGCGATGCTCGAAGTACACCGTGAACCCTTCGTTCAACCAGAAGTCATCCCACGTGGAGTTGGTCACCAGGTTGCCGCTCCAACTATGTGCGAGTTCATGCGCGATAAGTGCAGTGAGCGAGCGATCACCCGCGATGATCGTTGGTGTGGCGAAGGTGAGCATCGGGTTCTCCATGCCCCCGAACGGGAAGCTGGGCGGAAGAACGATCACATCGTACCGGCCCCAGCGGTAAGGGCCGTAGAGTTCTTCGGCCGCCGTAACCATCTTGCCCATATCAGCGAACTCCCACACCGCCTTGTCCAACACGCCCTTCTCCGCATAGATACCCGTACGCTCATCGAGCGGATGGAAAGCGATGTCCCCGACCGCCAGCGCAACGAGGTATGCCGGAATGGGCTTGTCCATACGAAACGTGTAGACGCCGTCCGCACTTCGCTGCTGCGGATTCGTGGCGCTCATTACCGCCATCAGGTCCGGGGGTACCGTCACTTTCGCATCGTAGGTGAAGCGGATACCGGGACTGTCCTGTACGGGGATCCAGGTACGCGTGAGAATGGCTTGACCTTGGGTGAACAGGAAGGGCTTCGACTTGTCGGCGGTCTGTTCGGGGGTGAGCCATTGCAGCGCTCGGGCATCTGGACCGGTCTCATAGTCGATCACCAGGCTGTCCGTGCCTTCCGGGAGTTGAACGATCAGCGGTCGCCCAAGGAATGAACTGTCCCCGAACGTGTATGCCGCTGGTCGGCCATCGCCAAGCCTTACTCCATGTATGGTAAGGCCGTCGGTATCAAAGCGCACTCCATCACCTGAGGTCCGTTTGATCGCGTATGCAGCGGATCCTTTCAAGCGACGGGAGCCCATATCCACCCGCAGGTCAAGGCTCAAGTGGGTGATCACGGCCTCATCCGGTCGGGCGCAGCTGTGCGGGTCCATGATCGAAGTGGTGGTTGTTGGTTGTTGCTCTACGGCGGCAGCGGTGCTCGGGGTGGAGTCCCCTTGGACACAAGCGCCGAAGAGGAGTGTGCATGTCGCAGGGAACAAATAAGTGGATCGTTGCATGTTCGAATTCCGGGAGGGACCAAAAGTAGAGCGGGCATGAAGGCCCAGTTGATCGAGATGGGACCAGTGGTACACCTTCGATCTGTGCGGCCGCAAGTCGACCAGGTTAACGCGATGCCCGTGTCCCGTCATCATCACTTACATTCGCGCCCCTCTTCGGGGTGTAGCGCAGCCCGGTAGCGCACTTGCATGGGGTGCAAGTGGTCGCTGGTTCGAATCCAGTCACCCCGACTGGCAGAAGGCCGTCTCTTCCGAGATGGCCTTCTTTATTTTCACTGTGCAGAGAATGGAGTGGGACCACCACAATAGGCTGGACCGGTAGCGCATCCCGCACAGCGTGCGGGATGGTCGCTGGTTCGAATCCAGTCACCCCGACGGGAAGAGACGGATTTCGCCGGTCCGAGAAACCTCTTCGTTCAACAAGGAAGGCGGCCAAAAGGCCGCCTTCCCAACGATCCTCCCGGGCCCACCGGACCTACCTCCAGGCCAGCGCGAGGCTGGCCAAGATATCCGCCACCCTATTGGATCGGTCCTT
>JANOPI010000196.1:0-1976 GCA_031421755.1 Flavobacteriales bacterium
GGGCGGTGTGACGGATATGCGCTGCGGCATGAACAGCCTGGCGCTGAAGGTGCAGGAGGGGCTCGGGCGCGATCCGCATGGCGGGGAGGTCTTTTGCTTCAGGGGGCGCAAGGGCGACCTGATCAAGATTCTCTGGCATGACGGCGTGGGCATGTCGCTGTATCTGAAGCGGCTTGAGGCGGGGAAGTTCATCTGGCCAGTGAGGCAGAATGGCACCGCCGTTCCGGTCTCGGCGGCCCAACTGGGTTACTTGCTTGAGGGGATCGACTGGCGCAATCCACGCTGGACGCAGCGGCCTGCAAAGGCCGGTTGATCGGCCATATTACGCTGTTTTTGTTGGCATATTTGTCTGCGCATGGTAGCTTTACGCCATGTCGGAAGCCGCCTCGGAGATTGCCAGATTGCGTGCCGCCCTTGCGGCGTCAGAGGCGCGTGCCGCGACGGTTGAAGCCGAACTGGCGCAGGTGCGCGCGATGGTTTCGACCTCCGAAGCGATGATCAAGCACCTGAAGCTCGAGATCGCCAAGTTGCGCCGTGAGCAATACGGCCAAAGCTCGGAACGCGGAGCCCGGCTGATCGAGCAGATGGAATTGCAGCTTGAGGACCTCGAGGCCGATGCCACCGGGGACGAGATCGCGGCGGAACGTGCGGCGGCGCGGAGCACCTCCGTTGCCGCCTTCGAACGCCGGCGCCCGGCCCGCAAACCCTTTCCCGAACACCTGCCGCGCGAGCGCGTGGTTGTGCAAGCGCCGACGGCCTGCACCTGCTGCGGGTCCGCCCGGATCGTGAAGATGGGCGAGGACGTGACCGAGACGCTGGAAGTGATCCCGCGCCGGTGGAAGGTGATCCAGACCGTGCGGGAGAAGTTCACCTGCCGGGATTGCGAGAAGATCAGCCAGCCGCCCGCGCCCTTTCATGCCATCCCGCGCGGATGGGCCGGGCCGAACCTGCTGGCCATGGTGATCTTCGAGAAGTTCGGACAGCACCAGCCGCTGAACCGGCAGGCCGAAAGATACGCCAAGGAAGGTGTCGATCTCAGCCTTTCCACCCTGGCCGATCAGGTTGGGGCCTGCGCGGCGGCCCTGCAGCCGATCCATGACCTGATCCGCGCCCATGTTCTGGCCGCCGAACGGCTGCATGGCGATGATACGACCGTGCCGCTCCTGGCCCGCGGCGGATCGCGGCAGGCCCGGCTCTGGACCTATGTCCGCGATGACCGCCCCTTCGCGGGCGGCGCGCCTCCGGCCGCACTGTTCTGCTTCTCCCCCGACCGTGAGATGACCAATCCCAATCGGCATCTCGCCGGATGGGCGGGCACGCTGCAGGCTGATGCCTACGGCGGTTACAACGATCTCTATCGTGCAAACCGCAATCCCGCACCGGTGCCCAGCGCGCTCTGCTGGAGCCATGCGCGCCGCAAGTTCTTCGAACTGGCCGACATCGCGGGCAACGTTCGCAAGGGCAAGCCAGCCCATGAGATATCCCCGGTGGCATTGCAGGCCGTAACCCGCATCGACGCCCTGTTCGACATTGAGCGCGGCATCAACGGCTTGCCCGCAACGGCGCGACGGGAGGCCCGGCAACTCCTTTCCCGGCCCTTGGTCGAAGCATTGCACGACTGGCTTCTGGCGGAACGAGCGCGGATGTCGAAGCACAATCCCGTCACCAAGGCGATCAACTACATGTTCGAGAAGGCGGGACGCTGGGACGCTTTCACCCGCTTCCTTGATGACGGCAGGCTCTGCCTTACCAACAACGCCGCCGAACGCGCCCTGCGCGGTGTCGCCCTCGGCCGCAAAGCCTGGCTGTTCGCCGGTTCAGAGCGCGGCGGCGACCGCGCCGCCTTCATGTATTCCCTGATCGTCACCGCCAAGATGAACAATATCGACCCGCAGGCCTGGCTCGCCGATACCCTCGCCCGCATGCCGGACATGTCCCTGTCGCGCCTGCCAGATCTATTACCGTGGAAATGGAAG